>NZ_JBSGVQ010000012.1:0-168272 GCF_053608525.1 Nocardia sp. NPDC055029 | reverse complement strand
CGCACGTCATCGCCGGCGATCTGCCCATCAGCCTTTCCCCGCTCGATGAGCGCCATCACAGACTCGGACTCGGCGATCTCCGGCGGGAGCGTACGGGATGGGCTCGCACCGCGGCTGCCGACACTGGGCAACCGCGACAGCGGGCTCGGCTCGAACACGGTGGAATGGCCCGCAGGCGCCGGGCAACCGGTCTCGCTCCGGGTCTGTCCCGAGCGGGCCTGGCTCTCGGCGCGAACCGCCGATACGTGACATTCGTCCAATCGCCCGGCGCACGAACAGGCGCAGAATCGGGGCATGGCGATGACGTGGGAGCAGGTGGTGGACGTGGCGACGGCGCTGCCGGGTGTGGAGGAAGGCACCTGGTGGCGTAGTCCCGGGCTGAAGGTCGAGGGGAAGGGGTTCGCGCGGTTGCGGGTCGAGGCCGAGGGTGGGCTCGCAGTGCTGTGTGAGCCGGGGGAGAAGGAAGCCCTCCTGGCCTCCGGTGATCCGGCGTTCTACACGACACCGCACTACGACAGGAGTCCGTACGTCCTCGTCGATCTCGCGGTGGTCGACGCCGATCAGCTCGCCGAACTCCTCGACAGCGCCTGGTGGCTGCGGGCGCCCGCCCGGCTGCGGCGCGAACGGCAGGGCGCGTAGGGACATCGTTGTCCCGGTGACCTCAGTCCCGTTCGGACAATTCGCGCAGGCGGGCCAGGGTTTTCGCGAGGATACGCGAGACGTGCATCTGGGAGATCCCCAGCTGGGACGCGATCTGGGTCTGCGTCATCGACTCGAAGAAGCGCATCGTCAGGATGCGGCGCTCGCGTTCGGGCAGGCCCGCCAGCAGCGGTCGCACCGCGATGTACTCCTCGACCCGGTCGAACTGCGATTCCTCCTCGCCGAGGGTGTCGAGCAGCGAGGCATCGCTGTCGCGCCCGACCGAGGCGGCATCGATCGAGGTGGGCTGATACGCGTTGCCCGCGATCACCGCCTGGGTGACCTCGTCGGGGTCGACCTCGAGTTCGGCCGCGATCTCCTTCGCGGTCGGGGAGCGACCGAGCCGCTGCGACAGCTGATCGACCGCTGCGCCGATGCGTAGGTGGGTCTCCTTGACCCGCCGGGGGACTCGCATCGCCCAGGTGTTGTCGCGGAAATAGCGCCTGACCTCGCCCATGATCGTCGGCACCGCGAAGGACAGGAAGTTCGAGCCGCGGCTCAGATCGAACCGGTCCACCGCGTGCACCAGGCCGACGCGCGCCACCTGCGACAGATCGTCGAACGGTTCGCCGCGCCCGCTGAACTTCCTGGCGATGTGATCGGCCAGCGGAATGCACCGGTTGATCAGCGCGTCCCGCGCGACCGCGTGCGCGACACTGCCGGGTTCGGTCGCCGCGAGACGCTCGAACAGCGCGCTGACGTCGTCGTAGCCGGATACCGGCTCCTCGGTCTCGGCGTCCTCGTCGACGATCTCCTCGGCCGGGTTCTCCGCCGCGGCGCCGTTGTCGGCGGCCTGCGGTTCGGCTCGGGTTTCCTGGTCGGGCTTGTGGTCTTCGGTGGTGTCCTCGCCGTGCACTACGCCTTCCCCCGGACCCGGCGGAATCGGACCGTCGTCGGATAACCGGATACGACCGTGTCGAAGCCCTGCTGATCGGCGCTCACCTCGTCGCTGAGGGTGCGCAGCACGTGCCAGCCGAAGCTGCGCTGATCGGGCATGCCCTCGGCCGCGGCGACGCCGTCGACCCGCACCATCAGTTCGCTGTCGCCGACGACGAATTCGCAGGTCAGCGTCGAACCAGGCGCCGCGATCGCGATGAGCGTCGAGCAGACCTCGTCCACGGCCAGGCGCACGTCGGCGACCTCGTCGAGGGTGAAATCACTGAGCAGGACCAGGGTTTCGGCCAGGCCGCGCAGGATCGGCAGCTGGGTCAACGAAGCTGCTACGCGAATCTCCACCGGGGCGCTGAACAGCCCTTGTTCCGCCGAAATATTGGTCACCCTATGGAGGCTACCCACATCCCGGCAGGGCAATCACCATTTGGTCGCTACACTTGCGCGCTGTGTCCACACCGACGTTCTCCCGCCCGGCCAAGCCGATGATCGCCCCGTCCATCCTGTCTGCGGACTTCGCGAACCTGGCTGCCGAGGCGGCCGCTGTCGAAGGCTGCGACTGGCTCCACGTCGACGTCATGGACGGCCACTTCGTGCCGAACCTCACACTCGGCCTGCCGGTCGTGCAGAGCCTGCTCAAGGCCACCGACATCCCGTTCGACTGCCACCTGATGATCGACGACCCCGGCCGCTGGGCGCCGGGCTACGCCGAAGCGGGCGCCTACAACGTCACCTTCCACGCCGAGGCGACCGACGATCCGATCGCGGTGGCTCGCGACATCCGCGCCGCGGGCGGCAAGGCCGGGCTGTCGGTGAAGCCGAATACGCCGATCGAGCCGTACCTCGAGATCCTGCGCGAATTCGACACCCTGCTGGTGATGAGCGTCGAGCCCGGTTTCGGCGGGCAGTCGTTCATTCCGGGCGTGCTGGAGAAGGCGCGGATCGTGCGCAACCTGGTCGACGCGGGTGAATTGCAGCTCGTCGTCGAAATCGACGGCGGCATCAACCTCGACACCATCGAGCAGGCTGCCGCGGCGGGCATCGATTGCTTCGTCGCAGGCTCGGCGGTCTACAACACCGCCGATCCCGGTGCGGCCGTGCAGACGCTGCGCAGCATCGCGACTGCCGTCTGGCAGCCGTAGGTCGCGCATTCGATCAGAGCGAGCGGAGTGTGCGGGTGCCCAGCGCCCGCGCCGCTTCGATCACCGCGTGCACCGGCGGCCGGGTGTCGGCCGCCACCGGCGCCTGCACCCAGGTGCGGTAGCCGGTGCGCTCGTCGTCGGGCGACGGCAGCACGATCTGGCTGCCGTGGCACGCGACCGTCGTGTAGAGCCGGAACAATTCGGCGGACGCGGTGGGGGTGATGCTGTCGGGGCGGCACGGGCCGGTGAGGAAGGTCCAGCGCCGTGCCCGCGGGTGGTCGACGACCGGACCCGCGATCGCGGCGCTGCGCAACCGGGCCTGCACCCGCTCGCCCAGATCGCCCGGCATGGTGACCGCGCCGTAGTGCGCGCCGATCAACAGCAGAATGCGCCGGGAATCGGGATCGATCGTCGCGGGCAGGTGCAGTTCCCGCCGATAACGGACACAGCGAATTTCCAGCGTGGAATCGACCAATGTGCTCACACGGCACCCCCACATGTATCGAACCTGTTGTGACCCACAGTATTGTCTGACTTCCTGGAGTGGTGGACTATCCCTGGGTCGAACTGCCTACGGCTGCCTTGCCGCGGCCCGAATGCGCCGCCGACCAGGCCGAGACGAATAGTTGAACAGCAGGAATCGGCGACATAACAATATTGCGTCAATGGCCTGCCCGGCGCAAGCATTCGAATCACCGTGTTTCTAGTTCGTAATTCAAGGGTAAGTACAGGTTAGAGCCGCCGAAGGAATGGCTGTGACCGATTCTCCGAAAATTCGATTGAACAATTACCGCCGGAATGATTAACGGCGGGGTTTCATCATGTCGGCCTGCATTCACCGCCGGATCGATGCACCGCTGTCCGTTTCCCCGGATGTGACCGTGCCCGAGGTCCGATTCGACCCCGACCCGGCAGGCCTCACCCCGCCCGCCACTAGGCTGTGCGGCGAGCGGGTGCCGCCGGGAATAGCGGCCACCCACCTGCTGTTGGGCCCAACGGGTACAGATGACGCGACAAGGGAGTCAGGCATGTTCACAGGGATCGTCGAAGAGCTGGGCGAGATCGTCGCCACCGAACAGCTGGCCGACGCCGCCCGGTTGACGATCCGCGGCAAGCTGGTGACTTCCGATGCCGGGCACGGCGATTCGATCGCCGTCAACGGTGTCTGCCTCACCGTCGTCGATGTGATCGACGGCGACAGCTTCACCGTCGACGTCATGGCGGAGACGCTGAACCGGTCGAGCATCGGCGCTCTGGTCGCCGGCTCCCGGGTCAACCTGGAGCGCGCCGCCGCGCTGAACAGCCGCCTCGGCGGCCATCTCGTGCAGGGTCACGTCGACGGAACCGGCACCGTGCTCTCGCGGACGCCGTCGGAGAACTGGGAGGTCGTCCGGATCTCGCTGCCCGACGCGATCGCGCGCTACGTGGTGGAGAAGGGCTCGATCACCGTCGACGGCGTCTCCCTCACCGTGTCGGGCCTCGGCATCGCCGACGAGCCAGCCGCCGACGGCAACCGCGACTGGTTCGAGGTCTCCCTGATTCCGACCACGCTGGCGCTGACCGTCCTCGGCACCGCGCCCGTCGGCACCACGGTGAATCTCGAGGTCGACGTGATCGCCAAGTACGTGGAGCGACTCGCCCAGCGAGGCTGACCTACCGCGGCCCCGGGCGGCACCGAAAGCGCCTGGAGCACGCCGTACTGTGTAGGAAGAATCGAGGCCGAGAGGCCGAGAAATCCGCGGCGCCAGCCGCCAAGAATACGGAGCAAGCAGACGTGACCAGGTTGGACAGCATCGAGCGCGCGGTCGCCGATATCGCGGCCGGCAAGGCTGTCGTCGTCGTCGACGACGAGGACCGGGAGAACGAGGGCGATCTCATCTTCGCGGCCGAGAAGGCCACTCCGGAGCTGGTCGCGTTCATGATCCGCTACACCTCCGGCTACATCTGCGTGCCGCTGACCGGCGACGACTGCGACCGCCTCGGCCTGCCGCCCGCCTACGCGATGAACCAGGACAAGCACGGCACCGCCTACACCGTCTCGGTCGACGCCCGCGAGGGCATCACGACCGGCATCTCGGGCGCCGACCGCGCGGTCACCATGCGCCTGCTGGCCAGTGCCGAGGCCAAGGCCGACGAGTTCACCCGGCCCGGTCACGTGGTGCCGCTGCGCGCCAAGGACGGCGGCGTGCTGCGCCGCCCCGGCCACACCGAGGCCGCGGTCGATCTGGCCAGGATGGCCGGTCTGCGCCCGGCGGGCGTGATCTGCGAGATCGTCAGCCAGAAGGACGACGGGCACATGGCCCGCACCGACGAGCTGCGGGTCTTCGCCGACGAGCACGATCTGGCGATGATCTCGATCGCCGACATGATCGCGTGGCGGCGCAAGCACGAGAAGCATGTCGTGCGGGTGGCCGAGGCGCGGATCCCGACGGCGCACGGTGACTTCAAGGCGGTCGGCTACCAGAGCATCTTCGACGAGGCCGAACACGTCGCGCTGGTGCGTGGCGACATCGGCGACGGCGAGGACGTGCTGGTGCGCGTGCACTCGGAGTGCTTGACCGGCGATGTCTTCGGTTCGCTGCGCTGCGACTGCGGTCCGCAGCTGGACGCTGCGCTGGAGATGGTCGACGCCGAGGGCCGCGGTGTCGTGCTCTACATGCGCGGGCACGAGGGCCGTGGCATCGGCCTGATGCACAAGCTGCAGGCCTACCAGCTGCAGGACACCGGCCGCGACACCGTCGACGCCAATCTCGATCTCGGCCTGCCCGCCGATGCCCGTGACTACGGCACCGGCGCGCAGATCCTGGTCGACCTGGGTATCCGGTCGATGCGCCTGCTCACCAACAACCCGGCCAAGCGCGTCGGTCTGGACGGCTACGGCCTGCGGATCACCGAGCGGGTGCCGATGCCGTTGCGCGCCAATGCCGAGAACCTGCACTACCTGCGTACCAAGCGGGATCGGATGGGCCACGACCTGATCGGCCTCGACGACCTGGATCTGGGCGAAACCGCGCAGTGACCACCACGCACACTCCCGAAAGGCAGCAACGATGAGCGGCACGGGCGTCCCGTCCTTCGCGCTGGCACAGGCCAAAGACGTCAAACTCGGCATCGTCGCCTCGCGGTGGCACACCGAGATCTGCGACACCCTCGTCGCCAACGCGCAGCGGGTCGCCGAGGAAGCCGGCGTCGAGCAGGTGACCGTGGTGCGCTGCGCCGGTGCGATGGAACTGCCGGTCGTCGCGCAGGAACTGGCCCGCACGCACGACGCCGTCGTCGCGCTCGGTGTCGTGATCCGGGGTGGCACACCGCATTTCGAGTACGTGTGTGACGCCGTGACCGCGGGCCTGACCCGGGTGTCGCTGGATGCGGCCACCCCGGTCACCAACGGTGTACTGACCACCAACGACGAGGAACAGGCGCGCGACCGCGCCGGGCTGCCCGGTTCGTCCGAGGACAAGGGCGAGCAGGCCTGCGCCGCCGCCCTGGACGCCGCGCTCACCCTGCGCGCTCTGCGATCGGCGTGACCGTGCCGGTGGTGCGGACCTGGCGGCGCGGTGCGGGCGCACCCGAACCCGGGGCGACCTGGGAATTCGAGGTGCGGCCGCGGCGCGCGATCCGGACCGCGGTGGTGGTCGCGATCGTCATCCTCGTCTTCTTCACCGCCGGTGGTCTGCTGCTGCGCACCGGTTCGACCGGGGTGAACTTCCGGGTCGCCGACCAGATCGGGATGATCCTGATCGGCGTCCTCGGCGCGGCCGCAGTCCTGCTGCTCACCCGGCCCAGGGTCCGCGCGGGCGCCGCGGGGGTCTCGGTCCGCAATATCCTCGGTGATCACGAGTACCCGTGGTCCTACATCCGCGGCGCCGCGTTCCCCGACCGCAAGTCGTGGGCACGCCTCGAGCTGGCCGACGACGATTACGTCCCGATGCTGGCGATCCGGTCGAACGACAAGGCCCATGCCGCCGACGCTATCGAGCGCCTGCGTGAGCTGGGCGCCAAGTATTCGTCCGCCCAGGACTGACCCGCTAGCGGGTGTCGCCGAGGACCGCTCCTTCGCGGCGGGGGTCGGCGCCGCCGATCCAGCCGTCCTTGCCGTCGCGTTGCAGCGCGCTCAGACCGCTGGTCTGTGGTGCCACCGAGACCTGGTGGCCCATGGCGCGCAGGCGCTGGACGAGGGGATCGTGGTCGCCGTTGTCGGTGGCATCGATGTCGGGGTGTTCGCCGCCGATGCCGGTCACCGGGGTGTTGCCCGCGCCGAAGGAGACGCCGGAGACGGCCTGTTGCGGGTCGACGCCCCAGTCCAGGACGTTCACGAGGGTCTTCACGACGAACTGGATGATCACCGCGCCGCCGGGCGAACCGGTCACCAGGGCGAGGTCGCCGCGGTTGCCCGCATCGTCACGGTCGAACACCAGGGTGGGGGCCATCGAGCTGCGGGGGCGCTTGCCGGGCTGCAGGCGGTTGGCGACCGGGGTGCCGTCCGGGTCCAGCGGGTCGGACGCGAAGTCGGTGAGCTGATTGTTCAGCAGGAATCCGTCGACGAAGTGGAACGAGCCGAACGCCGCCTCGACGGTGGTGGTCATCGCGGCGGCATTGCCGTACTTGTCGACGACGGAGATGTGACTGGTGCCGTGTTCGGGCGGCTGGGGACCGTTGCCCAGCGGCACCGGACCGAGGTCGCCGGGCTTGGCGGTGCCCATGCTGCGCTGCGGGTCGATCAGCGTCGAACGCTGCTTCAGGTACTGCGGGTGCACCAGGGAGAGCACCGAATTGCCCGGCAGCGGAACGAAATCCGGATCCGCGACATACTTGTTGCGGTCGGCGTAGGCCAGGCGCTCCGCCTCGGAGATCAGGTGCACGGCCTGCGCGTCGGGGCGCCCGCCGTTGGCATCGAGGTCCTGCGGGCGCAGGGCGGCCAGGTCGAAGTTGGCCAGGATGCCGAGCGTCGCGGCGACGGTGCTGCCGCCCGAGGACGGGGCAGGCATGCCGCACAGTTCGAATTTGCGGTAGCCGGTGCACAGCGCGGCGCGCTTCTTGACCTGGTAGTCGGCCAGATCGGAGGTGGTCAGCAGGCTGGGGGTGCGCCCGCCGGCGGTGCTGCCCGCCGCCTCGACGATGTCCTGGGCGATGGCTCCGGTGTAGAGGGCCTGCGCGCCGTCGGTGGCGACGGCCGACAGTGTCTTCGACAGGGCCGGGTTGGTGAGGACCGTGCCTGCTTTCTTGGGTGCGCCGTCCGCTTCGAGGAAATACCCACGCGCGCCCTCGTCGGCGGAGAGGTCCTTGGCCGACTCGGCGATCTGCCCGGCCAGCCGCGGACTGATCGCGAAACCGCTGTCGGCCAGGCTGATCGCCGGGTCGAACAGTTCCTTCCACGCGGTCATCCCGTGCTCGCGGTGCGCGAGCTCGAGCATCCGCAGCACGCCGGGCACCCCGATCGACCGGCCGCTGGCCCTGGTGTTCGGGGCGGGTTCGGTGCGGTCGGTGTCGCTGACCCAGCGCAGGTAGTTCTCGGTGGCCGCGGCGGGCGCGGTCTCGCGGCCGTCGTAGGCCTCGACGGTGCGCGATTTCGCGTCGTAGTGCAGCAGGAACGCGCCGCCGCCGATGCCGGAAGCCTGCGGTTCGACGAGCCCGAGCATCGCCTGCGCGGTGACCAGCGCGTCGGCGGCAGTGCCGCCGGCCCGCAGCACCCGGCACGCGGCCTCGGTGGCCAGCGGGTTGGCGGTGGAGACGGCGTAGGTGCGGGTGCGCACCGCGGTCATGTCCGAGCGGTACCCCGACGCGATCTCCGGGTTGGTGCTGAGATTCTGCGTGGTCGGGGCGCCGGTGGCAGGCGCAGCCGAGACGGGAGTGCCGTTCGGCGTGCTCGTGCATTCGGCTGCCGCGGCGTCGTTCGACGAGCAGCCCGTCAGTAGACCTACCGTGAGCACTCCGGCCGCCGCGGCCCCGATCCACGTCTGTCGCCTTGGCGTCATCATGGCAGCGTAACTCCGCACGGCCCACTCCTGCCGCCTTTTTCCGGCGCAGCGCCCGCGGTCGACGGATTGCCGCGCCGTCGACGCGCCGGTGACGACGGCACGAATCTTCGGTTGCCGGACCATTTTTCCGCCCGGCGCCCCGTGCGGGGCTCGCTACCCTGGCGAGATGGATATCGACGCGGTGCTGTTCGACTTCTCCGGCACGGTCTTCCGTCTGGAAGACGATCGGACCTGGGCCGACGAGCTGATCGACGACGACGGCGCACCGTTCGACGTCGCGGCGAAAGCCGAAGTACTGCGGCGGATGACGGCGCCGGTCGAGCAGTTCATGACCTTCGACGCGGCAGGTCAGCACGCCTGGGACAACCGTGATCTCGACCCGGCCCTGCACCGGCACGCCTATCTCGAAGTGCTGCGTGGCTCCGGGGTCCCCGACACCAAGGCCGCCCGCCTCTACGCGCGACTCATCGACCCGCTGGCGTGGACGCCGTATCCCGATACCGGCACCGTCCTGGAATCCCTGGCCGCCCAGGGCATTCCGATCGGCATCGTCAGCAATATCGCCTTCGACATCCGCCCCGCTTTCGCGGCACGCGGGTGGGCGGACCTGATCGGTGCGATGACCCTGTCCTACGAGGTCGGCGCCATCAAGCCGGACGTGCAGATCTTCCGCGACGCCACCGACCGCCTCGGGGTCGCCCCCGAGCGGGTCCTGATGATCGGCGACAGCACCGAAGCCGACGGCGGCGCGACCACCCTCGGCGCCCGCTTCGCCCTCGTCGCCGCGGTCCCGACCACCCAGCGTCCCCGCGCGCTCATCGACGCGCTCGCCGAGCACGGCATCCGCACGGCCGGGTGATCCGAACGGCCCAGCAGGTCAGCGTTCGCGGGTGAACCAGGCCTTGGCCGACGGCCGCAGGAGCAGCGCGGCCACCGCACCGTTGGCGACGATGCCGACAGCGCCCGGCGGCAGCCCGGTGAGGATCCCGGTGCACGACACCAGACCAGCCAGCGCGGCGACGCCGACCGCGGCCTTCCGGATCAGGTCACCGCCGCGACCGAACAGCAGCACCAGCGGGATGAGCGCGAAAGTCGGCAGGTAACCCGCGATCAGCGCACCGAGCGAACCTCCGGTGCCCAGCGCGACGGTGATGGCGATCAGCACGACGCCGACGGCGGCCGCGACCGCGGCGATGAGCCGCGCACCGCGCACGGTGCCCGGCATGACCCCCGGCGGGGTGGCCTCGTCGAACAGGTCATCGTGGAGTGGGGCAGCGGGCGCGTTGGTCATCGGAGGTCCTTTCCGGCACGGAAGCCGGCCACCCACGCTACACAGGCGAGCCGGCGGGCCTGCCGTTGCGCGGTCGTCCGAGTGCTGATCAGCACGGCCGGTGGAACCCATGGTGCGCGCGCGTCATCTCGGTGGGAGCCGAAGTCCGGAGCGCGACCGGCGTGTCGGATGTGCTCGCTAGGCTGGATGGGTGGCAGATCCCGCGACGTACCGGCCGGCGCCGGGCACTATTCCCGTCGAACCCGGTGTGTACAAATTCCGGGATGTGCACGGGCGGGTCGTCTATGTCGGCAAGGCCAAGAGCCTGCGCAGCCGGTTGAACTCCTACTTCGCCGATGTGTACTCGCTGCATCCGCGGACCAGGCAGATGGTGACCACGGCGGCGAGTGTCGAGTGGACGGTGGTGTCCACCGAGGTGGAGGCGCTGCAGCTCGAATACAACTGGATCAAGGAATTCGACCCGCGGTTCAACGTCCGCTACCGCGACGACAAGACCTATCCGGTGCTGGCGGTGACGCTGAACGAGGAGTACCCGCGCCTGTTCGTCTACCGTGGCGCCCGCAAGAAGGGCGTGCGCTACTTCGGCCCCTACGCCCACGCCTGGGCGATCCGCGAGACACTCGACCTGCTGCTGCGCGTGTTTCCCGCGCGCACCTGCTCCAACGGAGTCTTCAAGCGGCACAGCCAGATCGGGCGTCCCTGCCTGCTCGGCTACATCGACAAATGCTCGGCGCCGTGCGTCGGCCGGGTCACCGCCGACGAGCACCGCCAGATCGTCGACGACTTCTGCGACTTCCTCTCCGGCAGGACCGACAAGATGGTGCGCGCGCTGGAACGGCGCATGCACGAGGCCGCCGACGACCTCGACTTCGAGACCGCCGCCCGCCTGCGTGACGACGTGCAGGCCTTGCGCCGCGCGCTGGAGAAGCAGGCGGTGGTGCTCGGCTCCGGCACCGACGCCGACGTGATCGCCTTCGCCACCGACGAACTCGAAGCCGCCGTCCAGATCTTCCACGTCCGCGACGGCCGCGTGCGCGGCCAGCGCGGCTGGGTGGTCGACAAGTCCGGCGACGCGCTCGACGTCGCCGAATCCGGCACCGAACTCGCGGCGCTGGTCGAACAGTTCCTCACCCAGTTCTACGGCGAACAGGCCGCGATGGCCGAGCAGAACGCCGACCGTGATGTCGTCGTCGTTCCGCGCGAGGTGCTGGTCCCCGAGCTGCCCGGCGACGCCGAGGAGATCCAGGACTGGCTGACCAGGCTGCGCGGTTCGGCGGTCTCGCTGCGCGTGCCGCAGCGCGGCGACAAGAAGGCGCTCGCCGAGACGGTGCAGCGCAACGCGGGTGAAGCCC
Organism: Nocardia sp. NPDC055029; assembly: GCF_053608525.1. Lineage (NCBI taxonomy): Bacteria > Bacillati > Actinomycetota > Actinomycetes > Mycobacteriales > Nocardiaceae > Nocardia > Nocardia sp. NPDC055029. The sequence continues at coordinate 156,919 of NZ_JBSGVQ010000012.1, read as the reverse complement.
TGGCCCAGCACAAACTCAAGCGCGCGGGCGACCTGACCTCCAGATCGCAAGCGCTGCAGGACATCCAGGACTTCCTCGACCTGGACAGCGCACCGCTGCGGATCGAGTGCGTCGACATCAGCCACGTCCAGGGCACCGATGTCGTCGCCTCGCTGGTGGTCTTCGAGGACGGCCTTGCCCGCAAATCCGACTACCGCCACTACGCGATCAAGGAGGCCGCGGGCGATGGCCGCTCCGACGACGTCGGCAGCATCGCCGAGGTGACGCGGCGCCGCTTCGCCAGACTGGCCCGCGACCGCCAGCAGGTCGTCGACGTCGAGATCGACGACACCGACGAGCCGACCTCGCGCCCCGGCGTCGACCCGACCACCGGCAAGCCGCGACGCTTCGCCTACCCGCCCAACCTCTACGTCGTCGACGGCGGCGCGCCCCAGGTCGCCGCGGCCGCCGAGGTGCTCGACGAACTCGGCATCACCGATGTCGCGGTGATCGGCCTCGCCAAGCGGCTCGAAGAGGTCTGGGTGCCCGGCGAACCCGACCCGGTGATCATGCCGCGCAACAGCGAAGCGCTCTACCTGCTGCAACGCGTGCGCGACGAGGCACACCGCTTCGCGATCACCTTCCACCGCAGCAAGCGCTCGCGCCGGATGACGGCGTCCGCGCTGGACTCGGTGCGTGGACTCGGCGAGGCGAGGCGAACCGCGCTGGTCACCCACTTCGGCTCGGTCGCCCGTATCAAGGACGCGACTGTCGAAGAGATCACATCGGTGCCGGGTATCGGCGTCTCCACGGCGAAAGCGGTGTTGGAAGCACTGAACAGCCCGTAGCCGGGGACGGGCGCGGATCACAGGACGCAAGATTGCGAGTGCCGTACGTTGTGTGTCTGCGCCCGATACCCGAACCGGTGCGGGATGATCGAAAGGCACCCAGAAACGGATCCGGTAGGACATGACACGCGTCGAATCGAACAACAATGCGGGGGCGGTACCCGGAAAGACCGGGTCGGTCACCGACAAAAAGCAACCAGTAGAAGTGGTCATCGTGACCGGCTTGTCCGGCGCGGGCCGCGGTACAGCCGCGCGCGTATTGGAGGATCTCGGCTGGTACGTCACCGACAACCTGCCGCCCGAACTGATCGGGCGGATGATCGAGCTCGGCGCCGCAGCCGAACCACCGATCCGGCGTCTGGCGCTGGTCATGGACGTGCGCAGCCGGTTCTTCACCGGTGACCTCTCCGGCGTCACCGAGCAACTGCGCTCGGCGGGCATCCGGACACGCGTGCTGTTCCTCGAAGCCTCCGACGACGTCCTGATCCGGCGGTTCGGCTTCGCACGGCGCAGGCACCCGTTGCAGAGCGACAGCCCCGACGGCACCCTGTCGGCGGGCCTGACCGCCGAGCGGGTCCGGCTCGCCGCGGTGAAGGCGGCGGCCGATGTCGTCATCGACACCACCGAGCTGTCGATCCACCAGCTGCACCGCAAGCTGGAGGAGGTCTACGGTGCTGGCGCGCCCGCCGCGCTGCAACTGACCGTGCAGTCGTTCGGATTCAAGTACGGTGTTCCACTCGACGCCGACATGGTGTTGGATGTCCGATTTCTGCCCAATCCGCACTGGATTCCCGAGCTGCGGGAACACACGGGCCAGGAATCGGTGGTCAGCGACTACGTGTTGTCGAGGCCGGGTGCGCAGGACTACCTGCAAACCTGCCACCATCTCGTCGACCTGACCACGACCGGATACCGCCAAGAGGGGAAGCGATACATGACGGTGGCAGTGGGGTGCACCGGCGGCAAGCATCGCAGTGTCGCGATCGCCGAGGCGCTCGGCGAGCGCATCGGCGCCGATACCGGGCACGCGGCGGTGGACGTCGTCCGCGTCGTGCACCGGGATCTGGGGCGCGAATGAGTGGATGGGAAGCCGACCCGGCCGTTGTCGCGCTGGGCGGCGGACACGGGCTCTACGCGACCCTGACGGCGGTACGCAGGCTGACCAGGCGCATCACCGCGGTCGTCACCGTCGCCGACGACGGCGGGTCGTCGGGCAGGCTGCGCGCCGAACTGGGCATGCTGCCGCCGGGTGACCTGCGGATGGCGCTGGCCGCGCTCGCCGAGGACGCCGACGGCGTCTGGGCGACGACGGTGCAGCACCGTTTCGGCGGAACGGGCGCGCTGGCCGGTCACTCGGTCGGCAATCTGATCCTGGCCGGGCTCACCGATGTCCTCGGCGACCCGGTGGCCGCGCTCGACGAGGTGGGCAGGCTGCTGCGGATCACCGGCCGGGTGCTGCCGATGTCGCCGATCCCGCTCGACATCGAGGCCGAAGTCTCGGGCCTGGAAGCGGATCCACGGATCGGGCGGTGCGTGCGCGGTCAGGTTGCGGTGGCGACCACGCCGGGTAAGGTCCGGCGGGTGCGGCTGATTCCGTCCGATCCGCCTGCCAGCCCCGAGGCGACCTCGGCCATCGAACACGCGGATGTCGTTGTGCTCGGCCCTGGTTCGTGGTTCACCAGCGTCATTCCGCATGTCCTCGTGCCGCAACTGCACGAATCGCTGGTGCACACCAGGGCGCGCAAGGTGCTCGTGCTGAACCTGGCCGCCGAGCCGGGGGAGACAGCCGGCTTTTCGGCCGAACGTCATCTGCATGTATTGTCCCAGCACGCACCGGATTTCGCGGTCGACGACGTGCTCGTCGACTCGGCGTCGGTGCCCGAGGGGCGGCAACGGGAACATGTGGCAAGAGCCGCCGAACAGTTGCGCGCACGGGTAACGTTCAGCGATGTCGCCGAGCCGGGAACGGATCGGCATCATCCCGGAAAACTAGCCGCCGCACTGGATCAGCTGATCCGGCAGCCGCGGTCGCAACTGGCAGGGCTTCGAGTCGAGGGACGGCACACGGGATCGGATGTGCGTTCCGGGTCGGTGGGAAAGGAGCGCGTCTCGTGGCGATGACAGCCGAGGTGAAGGACGAGCTGAGCAGGCTCGTTGTATCGCAGGTCAGCTCACGCAAGGCGGAATTGTCGGCCTTGCTGCGGTTCGCCGGTGGTCTGCACATTGTCGGGGGCCGGGTGATCGTCGAGGCCGAGGTGGACATGGGGTCCATCGCGCGGCGGTTGCGCCGGGAGATCTTCGAGCTCTACGGGTACGGCTCCGACGTGCACGTGCTCGGCGCGGGCGGGTTGCGCAAGACGTCCCGCTACGTCGTGCGGGTGTCGAAGGAAGGCGAGGCGCTGGCGCGCCAGACCGGTTTGCTCGACGTGCGCGGGCGTCCCGTCCGCGGGCTGCCCGCCCAGGTGGTCGGCGGCAGTATCGGTGACGCCGAAGCGGCATGGCGCGGTGCGTTTCTCGCGCACGGTTCGCTCACCGAGCCGGGGCGTTCCTCGGCGCTCGAGGTGAGCTGCCCCGGCCCGGAGGCGGCATTGGCGCTGGTCGGCGCCGCCCGGCGGCTCGGCATCACCGCCAAGGCGCGCGAGGTCCGCGGCACCGATCGGGTGGTGGTGCGTGACGGCGAGGCGATCGGCGCGCTGCTCACCAGGATGGGCGCGCAGGACACCAGGCTCACCTGGGAGGAACGCCGGATGCGCCGCGAGGTGCGGGCCACCGCCAACCGGCTCGCCAACTTCGACGACGCCAACCTGCGCCGGTCGGCACGGGCGGCCGTCGCCGCGGCGGCGCGGGTGGAGCGGGCGCTGGAGATCCTCGCCGACGACGTGCCGGATCATCTGGCCGCCGCGGGCAAGCTGCGTGTCCAGCACCGGCAGGCCTCGCTCGAGGAGCTCGGTCAGCTGGCCGAACCGCCGATGACGAAAGACGCTGTCGCCGGACGGATCCGGCGCCTGCTGTCGATGGCGGACCGGCGGGCCAAGGACCTCGGCATCCCCGACACCGAATCGGCGGTGACGGCGGAACTCCTCGACGACGCGTAGTGCGGTCGCCGCTCGCTGTGGCGAATCCGACGTTTAGGGCAGAGCGGTCATGCGTGACCGCTCTGCCCTTTATTCTGGGATTCCTGCAGGCCGGGGGCAGGGACCTCACAAATCACAGGTGGCTGTCGTGAAGTCGACAGACGGCTACTAGTGTGGTGACGGTCGGAATGAATCCGCTTGAAAGCTGAGGAGCGATAACGTGACTGTCCGGGTAGGTATCAACGGCTTCGGTCGTATCGGACGAAACTTCTTCCGTGCGGTGGAGGCGCTGAAGGCTGTCGGCAAGACCGATATCGAGATCGTCGCGGTCAACGACCTCACCGACATCAGCACCCTCGCCACCCTGCTGAAGTACGACTCGATCCTGGGTCGGCTGCCGCAGGACGTCTCCGTCGACGGTGACACCATCGTGGTCGGCGAGCAGCGCATCAAGGCGCTCGCGATCAAGGAGGGCCCCTCGGCGCTGCCGTGGGCCGACCTCGGCGTCGACGTGGTCGTCGAGTCGACCGGCATCTTCACCGCCGCCGAGAAGGCCAAGGGTCACCTGTCCGCCGGCGCCAAGAAGGTCATCATCTCCGCGCCTGCCACCGGCGACGACATCACCATCGTGATGGGCGTCAACGACGACAAGTACGACGGCAGCCAGAACATCATCTCCAACGCTTCGTGCACCACCAACTGCCTCGGCCCGATCGCGAAGGTCCTGCACGACTCGTTCGGCATCGAGCAGGGTCTGATGACCACCATCCACGCCTACACCCAGGACCAGAACCTGCAGGACGCGCCGCACAAGGACCTGCGTCGCGCCCGCGCCGCTGCCCTGAACATCGTGCCGACCGGCACCGGCGCCGCCAAGGCCATCGGCCTGGTGCTGCCCGAGCTGCAGGGCAAGCTGGACGGCTACGCGCTGCGCGTTCCGGTCCCGACGGGCTCGGTCACCGACCTGACCGCGACCCTGACCAAGGCCGCCACCATCGACGAGATCAACGCCGCGATGAAGGCCGCCGCCGAGGGGCCGATGAAGGGCATCCTGAAGTACAACGAGGACCCGATCGTGTCGAGCGACATCGTCACCGACCCGCACTCCTCGATCTACGACGCGCCGCTGACCAAGGTCATCGGCAACGAGGTCAAGGTCGTGTCCTGGTACGACAACGAGTGGGGCTACTCCAACCGCCTGGCCAACCTGGTCGATCTCGTCGGCAAGTCGCTCTGAACCCGATGACAGTCCAGACACTGCAAGATCTGCTGGCCGAGGGTGTCGAGGGCCGGGGCGTGCTCGTGCGCTCCGACCTCAACGTCCCGCTCGACGACAACGGTCAGATCACCGACCCCGGCCGCATCATCGCCTCGGTGCCGACCATCCAGGCGCTGGTCGAGGCCGGTGCCAAGGTGGTCGTGATGGCCCACCTCGGTCGCCCCAAGGGCGAGCCCGACGCCAAGTTCTCGCTGGCCCCGGTGGCGGCGAAACTGGCCGAGCTGCTCGGCCGCAACGTCCAGCTCGCCGGTGACGTGGTCGGCTACGACGCGCTCTCGCGCTCGGAAGGCCTCACCGACGGCGACGTGCTGCTGCTCGAGAACGTGCGTTTCGACGCGCGCGAGACCAGCAAGGACGACGCGGAGCGCGCCAAGCTGGCCGCCGCCTACGTCGAGCTGGTCGGCGACGACGGTGCGTTCGTCTCCGACGGTTTCGGTGTGGTGCACCGCAAGCAGGCGTCGGTCTACGACGTCGCCCAGGTGCTCCCGCACTACGCGGGCACGCTGGTGGCTGCCGAGGTCGAGGTGCTGCGCAAGCTCACCGAAGACCCGGCCCGCCCGTACGCGGTGGTGCTCGGCGGCTCCAAGGTCTCCGACAAGCTCGCGGTCATCGAGGCGCTGGCCCCCAAGGTCGACACCCTGGTCATCGGCGGCGGCATGTGCTTCACCTTCCTTGCCGCACAGGGCCTTTCGGTGGGCACCTCGCTGCTGCAGGCCGAGATGATCGACACCTGCAAGTCGCTGCTCGAGCGCTTCGGCGACGTGCTGCACCTGCCGGTCGACATCGTGGCGGCCGACAAGTTCGCGCCCGACGCGGACTCGAAGACCGTCGCGTCGACCGAGATCCCCGAGGGCTGGATGGGCCTGGACATCGGCCCCGAGTCGGTGTCGCGGTTCGCCGCGCTGCTGACCGAGGCGAAGACGGTGTTCTGGAACGGCCCGATGGGCGTGTTCGAGTTCGAGCAGTTCGCCGCGGGCACCCGTGGCGTCGCCGAGGCCATCGTGACCGCCACCGGCAAGGGTGCGTTCACGGTCGTCGGCGGCGGTGACTCGGCGGCTGCCGTGCGAACCCTCGGCCTGCCCGACGACGGCTTCTCGCACATCTCCACCGGTGGCGGCGCGTCCCTGGAATACCTGGAAGGCAAAGAGTTGCCCGGTATTTCGGTGCTGGAGGGCTGAGCGATGGCAGCACGTAAGCCGCTCATCGCGGGCAACTGGAAGATGAACCTCAACCACCTCGAGGCCATCGCGCTGGTGCAGAAGGTGGCCTTCGCGCTGCCGGAGAAGTACTTCGCGAAGGTCGACGTGTCGGTGATCCCGCCGTTCACCGATCTGCGTAGCGTGCAGTCGGTGGTCGAGGGCGACAAGCTCCTGCTCACCTACGGTGCGCAGGACGTGTCGGTGCACGACGCGGGCGCCTACACCGGCGAGATCAGCGGGTCGATGCTGGCCAAGCTGGGCTGCACCTTCGTGGTGGTCGGGCACTCGGAGCGTCGTCAGTACCACAACGAGGACGACGCGACCGTGCTTGCCAAGACCAAGCAGGCGCTGAAGAACGAGATAACCCCGATCGTCTGCATCGGCGAGGGTCTCGGCGTCCGCGAGGCGGGCACACACGTCGAGTACAACCTCGAGCAGCTGCGCGGTTCGCTGAAAGGCCTGACGGCCGAGCAGATCTCGCAGATCGTCATCGCCTACGAGCCGGTCTGGGCGATCGGCACCGGCAAGGTCGCCTCGGCGGCCGACGCGCAGGAAGTGTGCGGCGCGATCCGGGCCGAGCTGGCCGAGCTGGCCTCCCCGGAGGTCGCCGCGGGTGTCCGCGTGCTCTACGGCGGGTCGGTCAACGCCAAGAACGTCGGCGAGCTGGTCGGCCAGACCGACATCGACGGCGCCCTGGTCGGCGGTGCCTCGCTCAAGGCGGACGAGTTCGCGACCCTGTCGGCGATCGCCGCGGGTGGACCCCTGCCCTGATCGGGTAGCTCTGTAGCGAAGGGCCGGGAACCGGAAACGGTTTCCGGCCCTTCGTCGTTCGTCGCTACTGCGCGTGCAGGATCAGGCCGGTGCCGTTGCCGTTGCGCAGGGTGAGGCTGTCGCCGTCGATGGTGGCCGTCGTGCGGCCGTCGAGGGCGCGCAGCACGGTGTTCTCGATCTCCATGACATCCGGTGCGCACATCATCTTGGTGGTGGCGACGGCGAAGTTCACCGCGTCGCCGGGGCCGACGCCCGCGGTGCCGGTCATCCGGTTGCAGCCCGCCATCCCGTTGACGGTGCCGCCGGCGCCGATCGTCAGGTTGGGGCTCACCTCGTCGAGGGTGGTGGAGCGGACCTGGCCCTGCTCGGTGATCAGGGTGGTGACGACCCAGGTGGTGCCGGTCAGCGGCTTGTCCGGGGTGACGATCTTCTTGTCGGTGAGGTGGATGGTGGCGGTCGTGCCGGTGAGGGTCAGCTTGTCGCCGTCCAGACGCCAGGTGGGATCGGACTCCAGGAAGGAGTTCTGCCAGGCGTCGGACATGCCGACCTCGTCGGTGCATGCCATCAGGGTGCTCGCCAGCGGCGACGTACTCAGGACATGGTTGCTCAGGTCGACGGTGCCGCTGCTGGTGTTGCAGCCGGAGTTCGCCGAGATGCGTCCGTCGGCGAACGTGAGCGTCATCGGACCGCCGCCGGGGATCGGGTCGCCCTCGACCTCGGTGGAGATGTAGGTGTGTCCCATCGGGGTCGCGGTGTCGTCCGGCGCCTTCGGCGAATCGGAGGAGCAGGCCGTGGCCGCGGCGGTGGCGAGCACACAGAGCGCGGCGAGACGGATCAGGGTTGCCGACATGTAGCCCATCGTACGTGGCGGAGGGGTGAATTCGGCTCGAGCTGCGGCGAATCCGTCTCGCGACCGCACCGGACCTGCCGCCGTTGCGCACACGGTCGCGCACGGTCGCCGGGGATATGCTCGGCGGGTGAACAGTGTGGCGGCGGAACCGGTGTCGACGTGGGCGCCGTTGCGATCGCCGGTGTTCCGGGCACTGTGGATCGCGCAGCTGGTGTCGAATCTGGGCACGTGGATGCAGACGGTCGGTGCGCAGTGGATCCTGGTCGACCAGCCGAACGCGGCGGCGCTGGTGTCCTTCGTGCAGACCGCGCTCGCGTTGCCGGTGATGTTGCTGTCCATCCCGTCCGGGGTGCTCGCCGACCTGGTCGACCGGCGCAGGCTGCTGATCGGCGCGCAATCGGGAATGGCGCTGGCCTCGCTCACCCTCACCGTGTTCACCGCCACCGGGCACACCACGCCCGCGGTGCTGCTGACTCTGCTGTTCCTGCTCGGCTGCGGGCAGGCGCTCACCGCACCCGCGTGGCAGGCGATCCAACCGGAACTGGTGCCGCGCGACCAGATCACCTCCGCGGCGGCGCTGGGCAGCATGAGCGTCAATATCGGCCGCGCCGTCGGGCCGGCGGTGGCCGGCGTGATCGTGTCGATCGCCGGGCCGACGGTGGTGTTCGGGTTCAACACGCTCTCGTTCGTCGGCATCGTCGCGGTGCTGCTGGTGTCGCGGTGGCCGATCCGGGTGCGCACCCTGCCCAGCGAGCGCCCGCTCGCGGCACTGCAGGCAGGCACCCGGTTCATCCGCGCCGCGCCCGCGATCCGGCGGGTGCTGTTCCGCGCGATCCTGTTCATCGCGCCCGCCAGTGCGGTGTGGTCGCTGCTGCCGGTCATCGCGCACGACCGGCTCGGGCTGGCCTCCGACGGCTACGGTCTGCTGCTCGGCGCGCTCGGCCTCGGCGCGGTGTGCGGCGCGCTCGGCCTGTCCCGGCTGCGGGTGCTGTTCACCCCGACCCAGCGGCTGGCGCTGGCCGCGGTGCTGTTCGGGCTCGGCGCGGTGGCGACGGCGCTGGTGCCGAGCGTCCCGATCGTGCTGGTGCTGCTGGTCGGGTCAGGCCTGGCGTGGCTGCTCGCCATGGCGACGCTGAACTCGACCATGCAGTTGCTGCTGCCCGCCTGGGTGCGGGCACGTGGTCTGTCGGTGTACATGCTGGTGTTCATGGGCGGGCAGGCCATCGGCTCGCTGCTGTGGGGTCTGGTCGCCGGTGCGTACAGCGCTGTGGCGGCGCTGCTGATCGCGGCGGGTTTGCTGGCCTGCTGCGCGGTGAGCACGCTGTGGTGGCCGATCCGGCACAACGTCGAGGACATCGACCTGTCACCGGCCGCGTTCTGGCCTGAACCGCAGCTCGTCGTCGAACCCGACCCCGAGGACGGGCCGGTCCTGGTGATGCGCGGCTACGACGTGCCGGCCGAGGATGTCGCCGGATTCACCGCGGCGATGGCCATGGTCGGCCGGTCCAGACAGCGCACCGGCGCGATGGAATGGCGGCTCTACCGCGACGTCGGCATCGTCGACCGATTTGTCGAGGCCTTCGTCGTACGCTCCTGGGCCGAGCACATGCACCAGCATCAGGTCCGGCTCACCGCCCGCGACCAGGAGATCGAACAGACCGTCGCGCAGTGGTCGGCCGGCGCCGAAACCGTCGCCCACCTGGTCGCGGTCGAGCCTGGTTAGACCAGCCGGGCGTGGACCCCATAGGATGGGCGCCATGTCGCTGTTCCTCGATATCCTCCTTGTGATCACCAGCGTCCTGTTGGTGCTGCTGGTGCTGCTGCACCGCGCCAAGGGTGGCGGCTTGTCCAGCCTGTTCGGTGGCGGCGTGCAGTCGAGCCTGTCTGGCTCCACCGTCGTCGAGAAGAACCTCGACCGCATCACCATCTTCGTCGGCATCGTCTGGCTGATCGCGATCCTCGGCATCGGCCTGGAGATCAAGTTCGCCTGAGTCGCTGTGCCGCCGCTTCGATAGCCGACTCGCTCAGCAGGACGGTGTCGGCGGCGGGGCCGAGGGGGACGAAGCTGTCCTCGCTCGTGACGCGGGCGAGGGTCCCGGGGAAACCCGCGTCGACGAGCGCCGCGTAGACCGACTCGGACACGCCGCCGCTGCGCCGGGTTTCGTCGGCGACGAGCACGTGGCCGGTGGCCTCGGCGTGACGGAGCAGGTCGGCGACCGGGAGCGGGTTCAGCCAGCGTAGGTCGAGCACCCTGGCGTGGATGCCCTGGGCGGCGAGGCGGTCCGCGGTGCGCAGGCACATCGGCACCCCGTTGCCGAAGGTGACGAGGGTGAGATCGGTGCCGTCGCCGTAGACCCGGGCACTGCCGATCGGGACATGCTCGAAAGTCGGTGCGGCGAGCCAGGATTCGTCGCCGGGGTGCAGATCCCTGGTGTGGTACAGCGCGATCGGCTCCACGAACAGGCAGACGCGCCCGTCGACCCGGGCGGCGGAGACGCAGGTGCGTAGCATCGCCGCCGCGTCGTCGGCGCGAGCGGGCACCGCCACGACTACACCGGGGATATCGCGCAGGGCGGCCAGGGAATCGTCGTTGTGGAAGTGGCCGCCGAAGCCTTTCTGGTACGCGAGCCCGGCGATGCGCACCACCATCGGATTGCGGTACCGGCCGTTGGAGAAGAACGACAGGGTCGCCGCTTCACCACGGATCTGGTCGGCGGCATTGTGGACGTAGGCCAGGTACTGGATCTCCGGGATCGGCACGAATCCGGCCAGCCCGGTTCCCAGGGCGGTCCCGAGGACGGCTTGCTCGTCGAGCAGCGTGTCGAACACTCGCCGCGCCCCGAATCGCTTCCGCAGGCCCTTGGTGACGCCGTAGACGCCGCCCTTGCGAGCCACGTCCTCACCGAAGACCAGCACGTCATCGTCGCGGGCGAGCAGTTCGCCGAGCGTGTGGTTGATCGACTGGGCGAGTGTCATCGGCGGCAGTGCGGGGACGGCCGAATCGCCAGGCGACCCGGTGTCCTCCGGGCCGCTGGGGCCGAGCCCGAGGACATCGGCTGCGCGGTTGCCGACGCTCCGGGCGACGTCGCTGCGGATCGCGTCGGGAGTGGACGGGGCGAGGGGAGCCGTTACCGCCGCCGCGGAGTCGAGCCGGGCCTCGCCGAGCACCTCGTCGGCCGTGTCGCGGACGCGAGCGCCGATGCGCTCGTAGCGGTCGAGCAGGTCGGTGGCGTCGGCGAAGCCCGCATCGAGCAGAAAGCGGGCGGTCCCGAGCAAGGGATCACGAGCCAGGTCGGCGGCGAGCTCGGCAGGCCCGCGGTAGGCCGCCTCGACATCGGACCCCGCGTGCCCGCCGAGGCGAACGGTGCGCAGATGCACGAAGACCGGCACCCGCCACGTCCGGGCGAGGTCCACCGCGTCCTCGGCGACGCCGAGGGCATCCGGGAGATCGCAGCCGTCGGCAGCGAGGTAGGTGAGCCCGGGCCGCGGGCCGTAGGACCGTTCGATCCAGTCCGGTGGCGTCGGCACACTGATGCCGATCCCGTTGTCCTCGCAGACGAACACGAGCGGCATCGGCACACCCTGATGCGCGGCGTGCACCGCCGCGTTGATCGCCCCCGCCGCAGTGGAGTGATTGGCCGAAGCGTCACCGAAGCTGCACACCACGACCGCATCGGCGGGCCATGGACACGGAATGCCCTGCCGTGCGGCCCGATCCAGTGCGAATGCCAGCCCCACCGCGCGCGGCAGCTGGGACGCGATCGTCGAGGTCTGCGGGATGATCGAGGCCTGTTTGCTCCCGAACACCTTGTGCCTGCCACCGGAGATCGGATCGGCGGCCGCCGCGACAACCCCGAGCAGCACGTCCCGGATGGGGTCGGCCCCCGGAATCTGCCTGCACCGCTGGACAAAGAACGCGCCCGATCGATAGTGCAGCAGCGCCGGATCGTCGACCCGCAGCGCGGCCGCCACCGCCGCATTGCCCTCGTGTCCCGAGGACCCGATGCTGTAGAACCCCTGCCGGGCGGCGCCGAGCCGCCGAGCCGCCAGATCGAGATGCCTGCTGGTGACTTGGGACTCGAACAGCTCCAGCCCCCGCGCGGCATCGATCGCGCCGACGGCATCGCACCGGTCGGCCGCGGTGAGACCGGCCAGCGCGGTCCGAAACGCCGCGTCCAGGTCGAGCGAGCTCCTCGCCACTTCGCCCATCGCACCCACTCCTCGCCCGCAGTCGAGTCGACGTCCGATCCCGTCGGCATGCCAGGAATCCGATGCTAGGCGCTCGCGCCCTGTGACCCGCGCCGGATCGCACATTTCCGAAAGCGCACAGCCGGTCGCGCCTGCCACGGTAGTGCTACCCCCGCTCAGCGGCCGGTGAACAGCACGACGAGACGTCTGGAGGATCCATCATGCGAGGCACAGTTCCCCTGCGAATGCGCATACTCGCCGCACTGAAGCCCGAACCCGACTGGGATGCGATCACCCCGGCCGAGGTCATCGAGCTCCGCGCCGCGCAGGCGCGCACCCTGAGGTCCGCGCTCGGCGCCTTCGTCCTCGGCAAACCCGACCCCGGCGCGCGGATCACGACGCACTCCCTCGAACTCCCCGGCCGCACCCTCGATGTGCGGATCTACCAGCCGACGAGTGGCGGCACCGAGCTGCCGTTGATCGTCGCCTTCCACGGTGGCGGCCTCATCGGTGGTGTTCCGGCCCAGGACGATTGGCTGCTCAGCCATCTGGCCGCGCATACCCCGGCGGTGGTTGCCTCCGTGGATTACCGCCTGGCGCCGGAACATCCGGTACCCGAACCCGTCCAGGACGCCTACGACGCGGTGCCTCGCCTCGTCGAGCAGGCCACGCGATGGGACGCCGATCCAGGCCGACTCGCCCTGCTCGGCGCCAGCGCGGGCGCCACGCTCGCGGCCCTCACCGCGATCAGGGCCGTGGAGCTCGGTCTGCCGGTGCGCAGCCAAGTCCTGATCAATCCGCAGCTCGACTGGACCGACGCCGTGTTCCGGTATCCCTCGTTCACCGAGAACGCCGATGCGCCGACCGCGTCGCCCGCCAATTGCCGTGCGGTACAACGGATCGTGCTACCCCCGTCGTTCGATGCCAGGACGATCTCGCCGCTGTACGCCGACGATCTCACCGGCGTCGCCCCCGCCCTCATCGTGTCGGCCGGTCTCGACACCCTCGAGGACCAGTCGCCCGCCTACGCCGACCGGCTGCGCGCAGCAGGCATCGAGGTGACACTGACTCGCTATGCCGAAGCGACCCACGCCTTCCTGAGCATGCCCCGGCTCGTCCCTGCGGCCCAACCGGCCCGCGAGGAAATCCTCGCCCACCTGCGCAGCCGCCTGCTGGAGCGCACGAGTACGCCACGCTGACCCGGGCGTGCCCGACGTCAATTCCGCGGTGGCGATCACTTCGGCGCGGATGTGGCAAGTCCCCGGCGCGGCGCTATCGCTCGGAAGCCGAGGCCGGGGTCTGCTCGCGCGGCGCAACCCACAGGGCCTCGGCGAGGGCGCACAGCTCACCGCCGCGCGTCGAAAGGGACACGCCCACCGTGTATTTGCGGCCTTCGCTGCGGATCGCCCAGGCATGCGAGATGTATTCCGTGCCCGCCAGGACCGGCTGGAACCGGGTGGCGGTGAGGGCCGCGGTAACCGCCCCGTGGGCCATTCCCTGGAACACCCAGGCGGCGATACCGCCGGGGCAGTCGAGGGCAGCCCAGACGATCTCCGGCGGCAGTTCCCCGTTGTCGTCCGCGAGGCCCTGATCCGGAGTCCACGCGGCGGCGATGACCGGACGGTCCGGTACCGGCCAGGGGAACAGGCGCAGGCCGTGGCCGGGCGAGCACTCGACACCGCAGCCGAAGCAGTCGGTGACCGGGCGTTTCGGGCTCGCGAGCGCGGCTTCGGCAGCGCGCTTCGCCGCCGACCAGGAGGGACCGGGCGGCGCGGTGATGCCGAGCGTGGCGGGAGCAGCCTGCGCCAGCAGCGTGCCGTCCGCGTCGGTCAGGGTCGCGTGCCCGGGTTCGGCGGCGGGCAGGGCGATCGGGGTGTCGATCGGGACAGCGCGGCGGAAATCGACGCGCACCGTGTCGGCCCCGGATCGGCGGGCCAGCATTCCGGCCACATATCCGCCGAACGCCACCTGCGGATAGCCGTGCACATGGCCGGGAATCGTCACCGTCTCGGTCTGGATCATGCTGGTGGTCACCCTTTCGGCCGGTAGAACACCCTCGACGATATCGATGGGCCGGGGAGGCCGCTGCGATGGGCCCGGCATGCGAAAGGGCCGGACCCGCCTGGGCCCGGCCCTTCGCCGGACGACTATTCCTCGTCGAGCAGCAGGTCGGCGGCGGCCGCCTCGTCGACGACCCAGGTGGTCGACTCGATGCCGACGGCGCCCGCCGACGGAACGTCGTCGGGTGACGCGCCGTTGACCGCGGCGGCCACGGCGGCCGCCTTGGCGGTGCCGCTGACAACGAGCATCACGTGGCGGGAGCGGTGGATCGCCGGGAGGGTCAGGCTGACCCGGGTCGGCGGCGGCTTCGGGCAATCATGCACGGCGACAACGTAATCGTGCTGTTCCCGGATGGCGGGGGAGTGCGGGAACAGGGAGTCGATGTGGCCTTCGGGGCCCATGCCGAGAACGGTCAGATCGATGTCGCCGCGCTCGTCGAGCTCGGTGTGGATCGCCTGGGCATAGGCGGCGGCCGCCGCCTCCGGCGAGCCGTAGGTGCCGTCCGAGGCCGCGATCGGGAAGACGTGGGCCGGGTCGAGCGGGACGAAGTCGAGCAGCGCCTTCCTGGCCTGGAGTTCGTTGCGATCCGGGTCGTCCGCGGGGACGAAACGCTCGTCGCCCCAGTAGACGTAGAGCTTGGACCAGTCGATGGCGCCCGGGTTCTGCCGGACCCGCTCGAGCAGCCGGATGCCGTCGCTGCCGCCGGTCAGCGACACCGAGGCGGTGCCGCGTTCGGCCTGGGCAGCGACGATCACGTCCACGAATCGTTCGGCGGCGGCATCGGCCAGACCGTCGGCGTCGTCGTGGACCTCGACGGTATCGGCCGGGAATTCGGCACCGAGCTCGTCGTGCACGTCGATGTGGTCACTCATAGGTCACCTTCTCGATTCCGGCGAGCGCCTCGGCGTAGATCTCGTCGGCATCGAGCCGGCGCAGTTCCTCGGCGAGGCAGTCGCGAGTTTCCCGGCGCGCCAGCGCGATGCGCTGGTCGGGTTCACCGGTGCGGGTCAGCGTTGCTGTTCTTCCTAGTTGCGGGCGGCTGATGGCGATCGAATCCGCGCCGCGGTGCAGCTCCACCCGCAGCTCACCCGTCCTGCGGACGACGGGACAGCTCAGACGCGAAGCGAGCCAGCCCGCGAGGGTGTCCAGCGCGGGCTCGCCGGCCAGGCCGGACACGGTCACCGAGGTGACCGGCTCGAACGGCGGCTCGTCCAGCGCGGCGGCCAGCAGCGCACGCCAGTAGGTGATGCGGCTCCACGCCAGATCGGTGTCGCCCACCGCGTAGGAGTAGCGGCGCTTCTTGATGGCGGCCTGCGGATCGGGCGCGAAGGTGGCGTCGGTGATCCGGCGCTTGGCCAGCTTGCCCACCGAGTCCAGCGACGGGAACTCCGGCGCGCCACGCGGCCACCACGCCACCACGGGGGTGTCGGGCAGCAGGAACGGCGTGACGACGCTGCTCTCGTGGTTCACCAGCGGACCCTGCAACCGCAGCACGATCACCTCGGCCGCACCGGCGTCGCCGCCGACCCGGATCTGGGCGTCGAGGCGGGTATCGGCGTCGCGGTCGCCGCGGGCCAGCACGATCACCCGGCACGGGTGTTCGCGGCTGGCGTCGTTGGCGGCGTCGATCGCGTCCTCGGCCTCGGAGGAATCCAGGGTGCAGACCACCAGGGTGAGCACCCGGCCCTGGGTGATGACGCCGTTGGTCTCGCGCAACTGCACCATCCGCTTGCCGACCTCGACGGTGGTGGTGTCGGGCATGTCGACGATCACGGGCGCCGCCATTCCCGCCCGCTGCGCGCGAGCATCTCATCGGCCGAGGCCGGGCCCCAGGTGCCCGCCTCGTAGGGTTCGGGCTTGCCCTCGGCCGCCCAGTGCTCGAGCACGGGATCGAGGATGCGCCAGGACAATTCGACCTCCGCGTTGACCGGGAACAGCGAGGGCACGCCGAGCAGCACGTCCAGGATGAGCCGCTCGTAGGCCTCGGGGGAGGACTCGGTGAACGCCTCGCCGTAGCTGAAGTCCATGTTCACATCGCGCACTTCCATGCCGGAGCCCGGCACCTTGGAGCCGAAGCGCAGGGTGATGCCCTCGTCCGGCTGCACCCGGATGACCAGCGCGTTCTGCCCGAGTTCCTCGGTCATGGTCTGGTCGAACGGCAGGTGCGGCGCGCGCTTGAAGATCACCGCGATCTCGGTCACCCTGCGGCCGAGGCGTTTTCCGGTGCGCAGGTAGAACGGGACACCGGCCCAGCGGCGGTTCTCCACGTGCAGGGTGATCGCGGCGTAGGTCTCGGTCCGCGACTGCGGGTCGAAGCCGTCCTCCTCGTGCAGGCCGACCACCTGCTCGCTGCCCTGCCAGCCCTCGGTGTACTGGCCACGCGCGGTCGTCTCGTCCAGCGGCGCGACGAGTTTGGTCGCCGAGAGCGCCTTGATCTTCTCGGTGGTGAGCTGCTCCGGCTCGAAGGAGGTGGGCTCCTCCATCGCGGTCAGCGCCAGCAGTTGCAGCAGATGGTTCTGGATGACGTCACGCGCGGCGCCGATCCCGTCGTAATACCCCGCACGCCCGCCGAGGCCGATGTCCTCGGCCATGGTGATCTGCACGCTGTCGACGTAGTTGGCGTTCCAGAGCGGCTCGAACAACTCGTTGGCGAAGCGCAGCGCCAGGATGTTCTGCACCGTCTCCTTGCCGAGGTAGTGATCGATGCGGAACACCTGCTCCTCCGGGAAGACCCGGTTGACCAGGGCGTTGAGTTCCTTGGCGCTGGCCAGGTCGTGCCCGAAGGGCTTCTCGATCACCACCCGCCGCCACGGCAGGTAGCCGTCGGCGCCGGTGCCGACCGGCTGGGCCAGCTTGTGCTCGGAGAGCTGGTCGAGCACCACCGGGAACATGTTCGGCGGAATCGACAGGTAGAAGGCGTAATTGCCGCCGGTGCCGCGGGTCGCGTCCAGGGTCCGCAGGGTGTCGGCGAGCGTCGCGAAGGCCGCGTCGTCGTCGAAACTGCCCTGGACGAAGCGCAGCCCCTCCGCCAGGTGATCCCAGACCTCCTGGCGGAAGGGTGTGCGTGCGTGTTGTTTCACCGCGTCCAGGACGACGGCGGCGAAGTCTTCGTCGGCGTAGTTACGCCGGGCGAACCCGACCAGGGCGAAACCAGGGGGCAACAGCCCCTGGTTCGCCAGGTCGTAGATGGCCGGCATCAGCTTCTTGCGGGACAGATCTCCGGTGACACCGAAGATCACCATGCAGCAGGGCCCCGCGATGAAGGGAACCCGTTTGTCTCGTTCGTCGCGCAGCGGGTTGCGCCACAGCCCCGCCGCCCGATCCGTCGATGCTGTGCCGGCCATCGGGTCAGTTGCCCCCCGCCGCCGCGGTGCGCAGTTCGCCGGTGGTGGCTTCGAGCAGTTCGTTCCACGCCGACTCGAACTTGTCGACGCCCTCGCGCTCGAGCAGCGCGAACACATCGTCGAGGTCGACGCCGACCGCCGCCAGGTCGGCGAAGACCTGCGCGGCCTCGGTGGCCCGGCCGCTGAGCGTGTCGCCGATGACCTCGCCGTGATCGGCGAAGGCCTGCAACGTCTTCTCCGGCAGGGTGTTCACCGTGTTCGGGCCGACCAGCTCGGTGACGTACAGGGTGTCGGAGTAGTCCGGGTTCTTCACCCCGGTCGACGCCCACAGCGGACGCTGGCGGTTGCCGCCCTGCGCGGCCAGGTGGTTGTAGGTGGAGGTGTGTGCCCCACCGTCGAACACGTCCTGGTACTCGGCGTAGGCCAGCCGGGCGTTGGCGACACCGGCCTTGCCGCGCAGCGCGAGCGCCTCCGGCGTACCGATCGCGTCCAGGCGCTTGTCGATCTCGGTGTCGACGCGGGAGACGAAGAACGAAGCGACGGAATGGATCTTGGCCAGATCGTGGCCGCCGATCTTCGCGTTGCGCAGACCGTCGAGGTAGGCGCCCATCACCGCGCGGTAGCGCGGCACCGAGAAGATCAGCGTCACGTTGACGCTGATGCCCTCGCCGATCACCGCGGTGATGGCGGGCAGGCCCGCCTCGGTGGCCGGGATCTTGATGAACAGGTTCTTGCGGTCGACGATCTTCCACAGCTCGATCGCCTGGGCGACGGTCTTGTCGGCGTCGAAGGCGAAGCGCGGGTCGACCTCGATCGACACGCGGCCGTCCACGCCATTCGTTGCCTCGAACACCGGGGCGAGCACGTCGCAGGCGGCGCGCACGTCGTCGGTGGTCATGGTGCGGATCGCGGCGTCGGCGTCGGCGCCCTGGGCGGCAAGCTCTTTCAGCTGACCGTCGTAGTCGTGACCCTTGCTCAGGGCGGCCTGGAAGATGCTCGGGTTCGTGGTGACACCGACGACGCTGCGGGTCGCGACCAGGTCGGCGAGATTGCCGGACTGGATCCGATCACGGGACAGATCGTCGAGCCACACCGAGACCCCCGCGGCCGAGAGCGCGGCGAGATTCTCGTTCTGTGCCATTGGTTTTACCCCTTCACCTTGTCGGTCGAACGCAGTGCGGCGGCGACGACGGCATCGGCGGTGATACCGAATTCGCGGAACAGAGTCTTGAAGTCGGCCGAGGCACCGAAGTGATCGATGCCGACGACCTCGCCCGCGTCACCGACGAACCGGTGCCACGGCATCGCGATACCGGCCTCGACGGCCACCCGGGCACGCACCGAGGGAGGCAGCACCTCGTCGCGGTAGCCCTGGTCCTGCGCGTCGAACCATTCCACACACGGCATCGAGACCACGCGGGTCGGGATGCCCTGCTCCTCCAGGGTAGTGCGCGCGGCGACCGCGAGCTGGAGCTCGGAACCGGTGCCGATCAGGATGACCTGCGGGGTACCGGTCGAGGCCTCGGCCAGCACGTAGCCACCCTTCTTGACACCCTCGTAGCTGGTGCCTTCCAGGGTCGGGATGTCCTGGCGGGTCAGCGCCAGCGCGGACGGGCCGTCCTGGTGCGGGGCGTCGAAGGTGTGGAAGTGCGAGGTGTGCTCGTCGGAGTCGCGCTCGAGGATGGTGCGCCAGGCGTGCACGGTCTCGTTGGCGTCGCCGGGGCGCACGACATTGAGGCCGGGGATCGCGCGCAGCGCGGCCAGGTGCTCGACCGGCTGGTGGGTCGGGCCGTCCTCGCCCAGACCGATGGAGTCGTGGGTCCAGACGTAGATGGCGGGCACCCGCATCAGCGCGGCCAGGCGAACGGCCGGGCGCATGTAGTCGGAGAACACCAGGAAGGTGCCACCGTAGGGGCGGGTCGGGCCGTGCAGCGCGATGCCGTTGAGGATCGAGCCCATCGCGTGCTCACGGATACCGAAGTGCAGGGTGCGGCCGTAGGGCTGCGCCTTCCACATGCCGGTCGAGATCGACTCGGGGCCGAAGCTCGGCTGGTTGGGCATGGTGGTGTTGTTGGACTCGGCCAGGTCGGCCGAACCGCCCCACAGCTCGGGCAGCTCGTCGGCGACGGAGGCCAGGAACTTGCCGGAGGCCTTGCGGGTGGCCATGCCCTTCGGGTCGGTCTCGAAGCTCGGCAGCGCCTCGACCCAGCCCTTGGGCAGCGAGCGGGTCTGCAGGCGGTCGAACAGGGCCTTGTTGGACGGGTTCGTCTCGGCCCACTTGTCGAAGTCCAGCTGCCACTTCGCCTTGGCCTCGGTACCGCGGGCCAGCGCGTTGCGGGTGTGCTCGATGACGGCCGGGTCGACGTCGAAGGACTTCTCGGGATCGAAGCCGAGCGCCTTCTTGACCGCGGCGACCTCGTCGGCGCCCAGTGCCGCGCCGTGCACGCCACCGGTGTTCATCTTGTTCGGCGCGGGGAAGCCGATGATGGTGCGCAGGATGATGATCGACGGCTTGTCGGTCTCGGCCTTGGCCGCCTCGATGGCCGCCTCGATCGCCACGACGTCCTCGCCGCCCTCGACGATCTGCACGTGCCAGCCGTAGGCCTCGTAGCGCTTGGCGACGTCCTCGGTGAAGGCGATGTCGGTGTCGTCCTCGATGGAGATCTCGTTGTCGTCGTAGATCACCACGAGGTTGCCCAGCTGCTGGGTGCCCGCGATCGAGGAGGCCTCGGCGGTGACGCCCTCCTGCAGGTCGCCGTCGGAGGCGATGGTGTAGATGAAGTGGTCGAACGGGCTGGTGCCCGGCGCCGCTTCCGGATCGAACAGGCCACGCTCACGACGGGCGGCCATCGCCATGCCGACCGCGGAGGCCAGGCCCTGGCCCAGCGGGCCGGTGGTGATCTCGACGCCGTCGGTGTGCCGGAACTCGGGGTGGCCCGGGGTCAGCGAACCCCACTGGCGCAGGTGCTCGAGGTCGGTCAGCTCCAGGCCGAAACCGGCCAGGTAGAGCTGGATGTAGAGGGTGAGGCTGGAATGCCCACAGGACAGCACGAACCGGTCGCGACCGACCCAGCGCGGTTCCGCGGGGTCATGGCGCATCGTGCGCTGGAAGAGGGTGTAGGCGACCGGCGCGAGGCTCATCGCGGTGCCGGGGTGTCCGTTGCCCGCCTGCTGCACGGCATCGGCGGCGAGGACGCGGGCGGTATCGACGGCCTTGGTGTCGAGGTCCGTCCAGTCGCTGGGGTAGTTCCGCTGAGTGAGGGCGCGAATGTCGTCTGTGACTGACACGACCGTGGTTCTCCTGACCTGAGGTTTCGTCGACGGCGATACATGGCAGCTGCGATGTGTCTCGAACGGATCGCACGCGGCCGGGGGTGCGTACCGATGTACATCCATACCCTAGTGGTGATGCTCGGTGGGACCGGCGCGAACCCTGGTTGTGAGTGTAGTGCGGACCTGGGCGTCGTCTCCGGTGTGGGCGGCATCCATCGGCGGGCGGGGCGGTGGCGCATCCGCGGTGCCGTTCACCTGCATGTCGATGCCGGTTCACCGTGGGGTGGGGCCTCGTGACGGCCGCGTGAGCGGCAGTGACCGCGCCCACGGTGGCAGGGCCCTGGCGTGGAGCGGCACCGGCGTGGGTCTACCATCGTCTGTAGTAGTGGCCGCGCCGCAGCCGCGCGCTGCTCGTTCCAATGCCGGATGCGAAGCACAGCGTGCGAGGAGAAACAGTGCGGATCGATCCCCAGCCGGGTAGTAGCGGTGCGCACAATTCCTCGACGGCACTGGCCGATCGCCTCACCGGGGACGGTCTCGTCTCCAAGATAGTGCGCAAGCCACTCGCCTACATCGCGCTCACCAAGCCGCGTGTCATCGAGCTGTTGCTCGTCGCCACCATCCCGACGATGTTGCTGGCCGACCGCGGCACCGTCGACATCCGGCTGATCCTGGTCACCCTGTTCGGTGGCTGGATGGGCGCGGCCAGCGCCAACACCCTCAACTGTGTCGCCGACGCCGACATCGACAAGGTGATGAAGCGGACCGCGCGGCGCCCGCTGGCCCGCGACGCGGTGCCGACCAGGCACGCGCTCGTCTTCGGTGTGGCACTGGGCGCGATCTCGTTCGCGTGGCTGTGGTGGCAGGCCAACCTGCTCAGCGGCGTGCTGGTGGTCGCGACGATCCTGTTCTACGTCTTCGTCTACACCAAGGGCCTCAAGCGCCGGACCTCGCAGAACGTGGTGTGGGGCGGCGCCGCGGGCTGCATGCCCGCCCTCGTCGGCTGGTCCGCGGTCACCGGGAACATCGGCTGGCCCGCGATCGTGCTGTTCGCCGTCATCTTCTTCTGGACGCCGCCGCACACCTGGGCGCTGGCCATGCGCTACAAGGAGGACTACCGGGCGGCGGGGGTGCCGATGCTGCCGGTGGTCGCGACCGAGCAGGTCGTCACCAAGCAGATCGTCATCTACACCTGGTTGACCGTGCTGGCCACGCTGGCTCTGGTCCCCGCGACCGGTGTCATCTACGCGGCCGTCGCGCTGGTGGCCGGTGCGTGGTTCCTGCTGATGGCGCATCAGCTCTACGCGGGGGTGCGGCGTGGTGAGTCGGTGAAGCCGCTGCGGTTGTTCCTGCAGTCGAACAACTACCTGGCGGTGGTGTTCTGTGGTCTGGCTGTCGACTCGGTGCTCGGCTGGACCACGCTGGGTAGCCTCGTCGGGCTCTGATACTTCTCGAACGAACACCTGTGGCCGGGCAGGGATGCCCGGCCACCGGTGTGTTCGCGGCGGTGCTGTCCGGCTGGCCCGCGGCGGCAGGATCTACCAGCGGCGGGCGAGATGGCCGTCCGGACGGATCAGGATATGTGTGCCGGGGGTGGCCGCGTAGGCGGTGAACGCGTGACCGTCGGTGTCGACGAGTGTTGTGGATGCGAGCCGGTCGGCGACTTCTGTGCCCGGGGCGTCGGCGCGGCGGATCTCGACCGTGCGGACGGCGGAATCGTCGAGGGGCGTGCGGTCCGCCGACGCGAAACGCAGCAAGGTCGCGTGAGGACCGCGGAAGAGGTCGAACAGGCGGATCGGGCGGCCGGATTCGTCGTGCAGTGGGGCATCCGGTGCCCGGTCGCCCGCGACGAGCGGACCCTGCTCGGTGGGGGAGCGGTAGGTGATGCCGAGCTGGCGGGTCTCGGGGCCGCGGTGCATCGCGTCCTCGTCACCGTCGACGAGTTTGCCGAGGAGTTCGGTGCTCAGGCCGAGCACGCGGGCCGCGACCGTGCGGCGTTCGGGTTCGTAGGTGTCGAGCGGGGCGGTGTCGCCGTCGAGAGCGGCCGCCAGTTTCCAGCCGAGGTTGTAGGCGTCCTGGACGCCGGTATTGAGGCCCTGTCCGCCGGTCGGCGGGTGGACGTGGGCGGCATCGCCCGCGAGCAGCACCCGGCCGTCGCGGAAGCGCTCGGCGAGACGAATGTTGGGGCGCCACGCCGTGACCCACGACAGATCACTCAGGGTCAGGCCCAGCGTGGGGGCATGGTGGTCGGCGAGGTCCTGCAGGGTGGCCAAGTCGGGGGACTGATCCTCGGCCAGGGGCGCGGCGAACTGGAAGCGACGTCCACCCGGCAGCGGTGACAAGGTGAAACCGTTCATCGGCTGGTCGGCCGCGGCGGCGAACCAATAGCCGGACTCGTGGTCGAGGGCATCGACGCGGACATCACCGAGCAGCATCTTGATCGAGTCGTCGGTACTGCCCTCGAACGCGATCCCGAGACCCTTGCGCACGGTGCTCGCGCCGCCGTCGGCGCCGACCAGATAGCGGGCGCGGACCGTCTCGTGGACGCCGTCGCGCAGCAGTGTCGCGGTGACGCCCGTGTCGTCCTGCGTGAAATCGACCAGCGCCGTGGCGAATTCGACCTGTCCACCCAGCTCGGCCAACCGGGCCCGCAAGATCGCCTCGGTGTCGGACTGGCCGAGCACCCACCCGTTCGGGTACGGCACGTCCGGTGTCGGTGCGACCGGCTCCGCCATGCGCCGCTCGCCGGCGAACTCACCCGCGAAGTACACGCGCATCGCGGGGAGATCGCGCCCCGCGGCCGATACCGCGTCGAGGACACCGAGATCGTCGAACACCTCCAGCGTGCGCGGCTGGATGCCGTCACCGCGCGACCCCTGGAAGGGTGTCTCGGCTCGGTCGACGAGCCGGACGTCGATCCCGCGCCGCGCGAGATCGATGGCGAGGGTGAGACCGGTCGGGCCTGCACCGGCGACAAGTACCTGGTCGGACATGGGAACTGCCTCCTGTTATGTGAACTGAATCAATATTCAGTGAATATGAATTCAGTTTCAGTGTTGGTACCGTGCTTGTCAAGGAGGTGGCGTCCGGTGGCAGGCAGCAGGCGCGAGAAATCCGCGGAGACCGAGCAGGCGCTCAAGGACGCCGCCCGGCAGGTCTTCGCCGAACACGGCTACCTGAACGCGAAGATCACCGACATCACCGCCGCCGCTGGCCGGGCCGCAGGCTCGTTCTACAACCACTTCGCGAGCAAAGAGGAACTGCTGCAAGCATTGCTGGCCGATATCGCCGCGGCGGGCGACGAACGCGCCGCCGATCCCGAACACAACGGCGACTTCACCGATCCGGCCGCGGTGCGCTACCACGTGCGCGGCTACTGGACCTTCGCCCGCGACAACGCATCGGTACTGCGGGCAATGGGGCAGGCAGCCCAGGTCAGCCCCGAATTCGCCCGGATCATCGCGGGTTTCGGCACCGCGCAGCGCGCCGATATCGCCGACCACGTCTCCGATTTCCCCGACCGCGGCCTCCAACTGCCGGGGACTGTCGATGCCAGCCTGGCGATGATGTTCGCCGCGGTCGACGGGACGCTGCGCATGGTCGAGGACGGGTCGGTGACGCTGACCGACGAGGAGGCGATCGAGTCGATCACGCGCTTCGTCTATCGGGGGCTCACCGGTCGCGACTATTGACCGCGATCGACATGGTGTCAGCGGTCGGTCGGGTCACGCGGGAGCAGAGTGCCGAGGGGGCCGAGGTCGATGTTGAGTTCTTCCGGGGTGAGGCCGAAGTGATCGCGTAGTTCGTCCATGCGTTGTTCGAGCAGCATCAGGGTGGTGCCGATGCGTTCGATCTGGGTGTCGGTGAGGTCGCCCGCGTCGACGCGGCGTAACGCTTGCCGCTCCATCAGTTGCCGCAGTAGCTCCACCAGCGTGAGGACGAGGGTGACCAGCCCGCGCTCGACGGATTCCGGTTCGGTGTCGATACGCGGTGGGATGCCGCCGAATTCAGTCATCGCCGGGCGGTTCCAGCACACCGCGCATCGCGGACCCGACCGGCGCCGAGAGGGTGCTGATCGAGGAGATGAGGGCTCGCAACGAGATCTGGACGAGGTCGACGTCCGCGATGGCGAGTGTGATGTCGCCGGAAATCACCACGCCACCGGCCAGCACCCGATCCAGCAGATCGACAAGCGCGACGCGGCGCTCGCCGTCGACAGTGCGGTCGACCTGGCTCATGCCGGCTCGCGTTCTACGCCCGCGAACGAATACGGCGGCCACGGGCCGGTGAGTTCGAGCCGGATGCCGGGGAATTCGGCGCCGAGCATCGTGACGGTCGCGGTGAAGTCGTCGGTGCGATCGTCGTCGACGAGGTATGTCCCGTTGAGCACTATCCAGTCCCGGCGCCCACTCAGCGCCGGATCGGTCAGCGGCTGGAGTCGTCCTGCCGCGGCGTGCTGAACCAAGCGCGTGTGGATCTCCTCGGCGCGCTCCGCCGCGTCGCGTTCCACGGTCTCCCGTGCGGACAGTTGTGCGCGGCGCCGGGCGAGATACGCGGTCCCCGCCCCCGTCGCGCCGCCTGCGTTCGCGGCCCGGGCCTCGGCCACGGCAGTGGTGAGGGCGGCGCGATCGCCGTAGGCTTTCACGCCCCACTCGGTGCGGCCGCTCACCAGGGCCAGAGCCGCACCGAAGTCAGCTCGCCGTTCGTCGAGCAGCTCGCGCACCCGGTTGTCGTCGCTGAAGACGGTGGCCAGTCGCAGCGGGAGGGCCGGACCTCGGCGCACCAAGGTCGACACCACGGCGTCGTGCGTGCGGGCGGTACTTTCCAGCCAGTCGAGATCCTCCAAGTGCCCGCGTAGCGGTTGCTCCCCGAAAACCTCCAGCGGCACCGAGCCGACGACCGCCGTCAGGTCATCCGAGACCACCGTCCGCACCGGTTCACCCGCGACTCCGGTCAGCTCGCTCAGTTCCGCCACACCGCCGCGGCTGGACGTCACCGCGTACAGCCAGACCCCGAGGCCAGCGGTCACGATCGCTGTTCCTTGGGCTCGCGGCCGCGCTCGACGAGTTGACGGTTGTCGTTCGTCGCCTCCAGCTGGGCGATCCGATCCCGAAGTTCCCGGTTCTCGAGTTCGAGATCCCGATCCTGCCGTTCCAGCGTGCGGGCCTTGCTGTTGAGCCAGGGGTCGGTCTCCCACCAGTCGATGCCGACCGACTTGGCCGTCTCCAGAGACGCGATCACCAAGCGCAGCTTGATCGTGAGCAGTTCGATGTCGAGCAGGTTCACCTGGATGTCGCCCGCGATCACCAAGCCCTTGTCGAGGACCCGCTCCAGGATGTCGGCGAGGTTCGTGGACTGATGCCCGCCCCCGTAGGGCTGCGGGACAGAAGATCCGCCTCCGACGACAGTCATCGCCGCTCGTTTCCGCCGACGGCGGTATTGCCGCGCCCGTAGCGCTGTGTTCTGCGGTAGGCCAGCAGATTCCCGTCGAGATCGATCTCCGCCTCGTAGAGCGCCAGGATGTCCGCCGACGAGGGGATGCGTCGATCCTCGAGTACCTCGATCTCCACCAGCCAGCCGTCCTCCGTCGGTTCCATGCGGGTGACGCCCTGCACCTGTTTCGACGTCAGTTCGACGAGATGCTCGATCGCCACCGCCGCGGCTTGTGCCGCGCTCAGGGGAGGCTGTTCGTTCGACGACGAGTACTCGTCCTCGGAATCGTCGGAGGTAGTCTTGCGGGCCACGCGAGTCACTCCTCCGGCTGGTCGATCGCGGTCGCGGAGCCGGTCATGCGATCCAGGATCGACTGCTGCGCTTGCTTCTGCTCTTCTTCGGACAGGTCACCGGCCGCCGCCGCGCGATCGATCTCCTCGAGCTCGGCTCGCAGCGTCGCGGGATCATGGAGCTGCTGCTCGACCTGGTCCTGGATCACTTCGCCGAGCCACATCACGCCGCGAACCGGCGCGAGGGGCAACGTCACTATCGCTGAGAGCAGACCCATGCCTCACCCCTCCGGGGCTCGCTTCGTCACGAAGTCGTAGGCCGCCATCGGTCCGAGCAGGTTCAGCTCCACCCGGCCGTCCCATCCCTCGGCGAGCCGACGCAGCGTATCCTCCAACTCTTGCTGCCGGGCCAGCTCGACCAGCACCGCGATGTGGACGGCGTCCTCCTCATGGCTGGGCTCGCGCTGGTTGACCAGCGGTTCGAACGTCTCGAGCTCGGACACCGTCGTGCGGGTATCCTCGGCTCGCTTGGTCTCGATGGCCTGATTGATCAGCTCGCCCAGCGCGATCCGGGCATTACGGGTGGCGTCCTCCGGTTTGTCGCGGATCTCCTCGCGGAGGCGGGCGGCCTCCGCGTTCTCGTCGAGCAGTTCCCGCAGGATGGTGTCCTCGACGTAGCGCCCTCTGATCACGAACTGCGCCCGGCCCTCGAGTTCCTTCAGCGCGGCGCGGAATTCGTCCTCGTTCGCCTCCAGCAATTCGTTCTCCACCGCCTCCGCGTCGGTCATGACGGCACCGAACCGCAGCGGTAGCACCGGAGCGACGACAGCCGACCCGTCCAGCAGTTCGGCATGGACGGTGAGGTCATCGGGTGTGCCCAGTGGCCGATCGGATTCGAGCGCGCTGACCAGCGCGGCGATCTCGCCGTGCCGCACCACGCTGACCTCACCCGGAGGATCGCCGACACCGGTCGCGTGCGGCTCGGGTTCGACGTCGGCGGGCACGATGCCGTAGACATAGACGGAGGTTGTGTCGGCAGCCATCACTCCTCCACGCGTCTGGACGACCGGGGCACTGTTCGGCGCTTCTCCTGTACGTCGTCGAAAAAGTCCGTGACCTTCTCGCCGGCCGCCTCGAGAACGCCCTTTGTCTTGTGCTTCGCTGCACCTTGGGTGACGTCGCCGACGATATCGGTCAGCCCCTTCGGTTCGCTGGTCGAGATCTCCAGCCGGTTGACCGCTTCGGCGAAACGCAGATACGTGTCGACACTGGCCACCACGACGCGCGCGTCGATGGTCACCAGCTCGATGCCGACCAGCGACACGCGGGCGAACGCGTCGATGACCAGTCCTTTGTCGAGAATCGTGTCTATGACGTCAGCCAGGCTGGAGGAATTCGGCCGCGCCAACGTGCCTGCTCCGCCACCACCTCCACCTCCTGCGGGTTCGATGGTCATTCGCTTGCTCCTCGGCTCTCACGCGCCCGGCGGGTCACCGGGCTCTTGCGGCGGGCGGCCGGTCGGCGGCGAGGTGGCTCTGGTTCTTCCTCCTCCTCGTCTTCTTCGGTCTCGTCCGGCTCCTCATCCTCGGGGGCTTCTTCGTCCTCGGGAGTTTCTTCGTCCGCGTGGTCGTCTTCGGTGTCCTCTTCTTCCTCACGCCGCGCGGTCTCGTCGTCTTTGACGACCTCGCTGTCGTGGATCTCGCCGTGCCAGCCGACGATGTCGTCGCTGTGCAGCACAGCGTCGAGCATGACCTGCCGCTGGAAGTGCTTGAGTTCCAGGCGGCACCGGCGACCTGCCGCGCGCCACAGATTGGCGGTCTTCTCGAACAGTCCCTGGGGGTGGTATTCGAGCACCACGAGGATGCGGGTGAGCCCCGGCGTGATCTCGTGGAAGGTGACCGCGCCGTCGATGTAGCCTTTGGCGCCCTTGGAACGCCAGACGATCCGCTCGAACGGCACCTGCTCGAGGATCGTGGATTCCCAGGTCCTTCTTGACCAGAACACTTTGCCGGTCCAGCTGAGCTTTTCGTCGGCGACCTGCTCGACCTGCTCGACCTTCTTCGTGAACTTCGGAAAATCCGCGAACTGGGTCCACTGGTCATAGGCCAGATCGATCGGAACCCCCACGTCGATGTGCTCGACGATATTGGTCAGCTTCAGCTTCTTGCCGCCGCCTTTGCCTTTGCCCTTGCCGCCGGTCAACGACTCCTTGGCCGCCTCGAACGTTTCGCCGACCGAGTGCCGGAGCTTGCTCATGCTGCCGCTGACGGCCGCTCGCAACGGCGAGGCGCCTCCGGCCAGCTTCTCGACACCGGTTACCGCGGCCAGCAGATTCCCTCCGTTCCCTTCGCCGTACTCGGTCAACCGGCCTGCGGTCTTCGATACCCGGTTCGACAGCCCGGACACCGTGCGTTCGGCCAGCGTTCCGGCGAGGTTCTGCACGGATTGCTGCAGCATGGCCGTCGGGGTGGCTGCCTGCGCTGTTTTCTGTGCCGTCGACCCAGCCCGGGTCGCGGCGTGGGTGGCGCGGCCTGCGGTATCGGTGGCCGCCTTGCCGACTCCGGCCGTCGTGTCGCGCAACGTCTTCGTCATCGACCTCACCTCCTCGCGCGTCGCACGGGCGCTTCGTCGGGGTCGGAGCGGCTACGGCGTCGGACAGCCGAAGCCGGCTTGCGGTCCGCGGACCCGGAGCTACGGGCCGCGGTCCGGGAGCCGGTTTTCCGTCCGCCCGCGGTTCCGGTCCGGCGTGCCCGCGTCCGTGCGACGGGCTGAGCGCTGTCGTCCTCGTCGCTGCTTCGTCCGGAATCGTCTTCGTCCTCGAGATCCTCGTCCTCGTCCTCGTCGGCGGACGCTTGCTCGTCGTCCCGGATCGATTCGTCGTCGTACTCGTCTTCGTCGGAATCCGATTCGTGCGACTCGTCTCGGTCCTCGTCGATCGCGAGCGTGGAGCCATGCTGCAACCGAGAGTTGAGCGCGTCGATGCGATTGCTCGCGGCGGTGACCGCCGCCGTCCGGACTGCGCCTGCCAACTCGCCGCGAACAGTGTCGGTGAGCCGAGTCAGCTCCGGCGACGATTTGAGCAGCGACGCTCCGCGTCCCAGCAGCTCCGCGGGGGTACCCGAGGACCGCTTGGCCATCGCCGCACCCGCCAGTGCCAACGCAAAGCGCATTTTGTGCGTGCGGCCGAGCACGTATCCGATTCCCACCCCTACCGCAATTCTTGTTCCGCCCTTCATGCTCACTCCTCGCTGGCTCGACTGCCACGGCACCGACGCGTCCCCGATACGTCGAGCTATGACACCCCTATGAGTGGGGTACACCACATGCATTCCAGCGTATGCCTAGTTACCGGATGGGTCGACGGGTGCTGCCTGCGAAGACCCGCGAACGTGCGGCATCTGAGCCGTCATCTGGCAATCAGCAAATCCGGGAAGCGAGCGGAATCAGGGGTTATGCATCAGCTGTTTGGCAAGGCCGAACAGGCGGCTACCGAGCTTGATGACAGGAAGCCCCAGCGGAATCAGGAGGATCGTCGCGCACAGCACGGCACCGAGGACCCACACCACAGCGGCCAGCACCCCGACTACCGTGCCGAGCACGGCCGTCAGGATTCCCACCACCACATTGAGCAGGCCCTGTATCGCGCGCATGACAACCTTCCTCCATCCATTCTGCGCCTTTTTCACTCGATGCGCCCCTGCCCGCTCCCAGAATGGCAAAGCCGCCGGAGTTCGGCGAAGAATGAAGAATCAGGTGTCACGGGGCGATCTAGAGCGGCGAGACCTGACTTAGGGCAGCAGGACGATGGAGCCGGTGGTCTTGCGTGCGGCGAGATCCTGGTGGGCCTGGGCGGCGTCGGCGAGGGGGTAGGTCGCGCCGATCCGGAAGGTCAGGGTGCCCGCGGCGATGCCGTCGAAGACATCGGTTGCGCGCCAGAGGAATTCGGTGCGGTCCCGGGTGTAGGCGCCAAGGGACGGGCGGGTGAGCCAGAGGGAACCGGCCGGGTTGAGGCGTTGCGGGTCGAACGGCGGGACCGCCCCGCTGGCCGCGCCGAACAGGGCCAGGGTGCCGCGCACGCGCAGCGAGGCGAGGCTGGCTTCGAAGGTGCTGGCGCCGACGCCGTCGTAGACCGCGGCGACACCGGCGCCATCGGTCAGTTCGCGGACCTGCGCGGCAAGATCGTCACCGTAGCGCAGGACCTCGCGGGCGCCCGCCTGGCGCGAGAGCTTTTCCTTGTCGTCGGTGGAGA
Source organism: Nocardia sp. NPDC055029 (assembly GCF_053608525.1). Lineage (NCBI taxonomy): Bacteria > Bacillati > Actinomycetota > Actinomycetes > Mycobacteriales > Nocardiaceae > Nocardia > Nocardia sp. NPDC055029. Next base: position 126,081 of record NZ_JBSGVQ010000012.1, on the reverse strand, counting down.
CGGTGGTGATCACCCGGGCGCCCTTGGCGGCGGCCATCTGGGTGAGCAGCAGCCCGACGCCGCCCGCGCCGGCGTGGATGAGTACCGGATCGCCGGGTTCGGGGCGGAACACCGATTCGACCAGGTAGTGCGCGGTCATGCCCTGGAGCAGGGCGGCCGCCGCGACGACCGGTTCGACGGTGTCGGGCACCCGCACCGCCACGGCCGCGTCGACGGCGACCTTGCCCGCGTAGCTGCCCGGCGCCGCGGCCCACGCCACCCGGTCGCCGACCGCGAACTCGGTGACCTCCGCGCCGACCTCCGCCACGATGCCGGTGCCTTCGGAGCCCGGTATATAAGGAGTCGCCTGCGGATACAGTCCGGTGCGGAAGTAGATGTCGATGTAGTTGACGCCGACGCCCTGCGTGTCGACCAGCAGCTGACCCGGCCCGATCTGTGGATCCGCCACCTCGACGTACCGCAGGACCTCGGGACCACCGTGCTCGGAAACCTGAATCGCGCGCATGAGTCCCCTTTGTACACCCCGTGTTCGACGCCACTCGGGGGTGGACTCGGAACTACCGGCCGGTAAACTCACGGCCATGAGTGCTACCACCGCCGCCCCCGTCGCCGTGAAGGTGCCTGCCGAGGTCGAGAAGTCCGTCGTCAAGTTCGTCGCCGAGCACGGTGGTTCGGGGACGGCCGTGCTGCAGTACCTCGGCGAGCAGGGCGTGCGCATCACGCTGGTCGGCGCCGACGGCATCCTGGGCGACCGCGTGGTGGCCGACATGGCGACCGCGAAGGCCCTGGTCGAGCGGGTCGACGGCCTCGCCGAGACCGACGAGTGGAACCGCGAGCTGGTCTCCGTCGTGACCCCGGCCGCGTCGCACTGGAAGAAGATGGCGGGCTGGGTCGCCAACCAGACTCGCTTCCCGAAGGCGCGCAACGGGAAGCTCTTCACCGGCGCCTGAGCCCGGTACGCCAACAGCCCGCGATCATCGAGATCGCGGGCTGTTGTCTTGTCAGGAGATCAGTGCCCCGCGGGCACCGGAGCGGGCGCGTCGACCTGCTCGCGGACGCGCAGCGACGCCCACAGCGCGGCGGTCGCGGCCGTGCAGGCCGCGGCGCCGCCGACGTGGATGGCGACCAGCGCGGCGGGCACATCGGTGAAGTACTGGACGACGCCGACAAGAGACTGGGACACGACCAGCCCGAGCAGCACGTACAGGCGGACGCGGATCGCCGGCGTGATACCGACGGCGAACAGGCCGAACGCGAGGCCGACCAGCAGCGCCAGATAGCCGACGAGCAACTGCGAGTGCAGGTGCACCAGCGTGACGATCTCGACTTGCAGGCGCGCGACCGGACGTTCGATGCTCTTGTCACCGGCATGTGGTCCGGCGGCGGTGACCAGCGTGCCCGCGATCAGCACACCCGCCAGCGCGACACCGCTGAGCGCGGTGAGCCAGCGCAGGGGAGCGGGCACAGCGACGGTGTCGATGCCGTCGTCGGGCTGACCGATCTTGGCGTAGAGCACGACCGCCAGCCACACCATCACCATCGAGGCCAGCAGGTGCACGGCCACCGTCCACCACAGCAGCCCGGTGCGCACGGTGATGCCGCCGATGATCGCCTGCACGACGGTGCCGCCGGGCATCAGCCACGCGTAGACGAGCACCTCGCGACGGCGCCGCGCCCTGACCACGGCGAGCACGATCAGCGCGGCGCACAGCGTCACCGCGAAGGTGAGCAGCCGGTTGCCGAACTCGACGGTCTGATGGATGACCGGCACCTCCGACACCCCCACCGGGGTGAAGCTGCCGGGGAAGCACTGCGGCCAGGTCGGGCAGCCGAGGCCCGACGCGGTGACGCGCACGACGGCGCCGGTCACGGAAATGCCTGCCTGGCTGAGGATCACCGCGAACGCGATGAGCCGCTGCACCCGCAGCGAGGGGAGCGGCAGCCGGTCGACGAGTCCCAGGAAGGCGCGATACAGCACGTCACGATGGTACTGGCCGCGAATTCCCGCCCGATACCAGGGCTACTACGGTGCGTCGTTGATCACTCAGCTGAACCGGAACAGCCGGGTCGCGAGCCACCCGCACACCACGCCCCACACCGCCAGCACCGCGACACCGAACCAGTCGACCGCCCCGGACAGCGCCGCTTCCAGCGCGAACGCCAGCGCCCCGGACGGGACCAACCGGACGAGCACGGTGACCGCGGTGTGCAGCGAATCGCCGACCAGCACCAGGCTGGCGACGCCGAGCATGATGAACCACAGGACATTGGCCAGCGCCAGCACGACCTCGGCCTTGAGCGTCCCGCCGAGCAGCAGGCCCATGGCCGCGAAGGTCGCGGTGCCGAGCGCGATCACCAGTGCGCCGAGCGCCAGACCGCCGAGTCCGGGCCGCCAGCCCAGGGCCGCACCGATCACGCCGAGCAGCATCGCCTGCAGCACCACGACGATCAGGACCGCCGCGCACTTGCCCGCGATCACGCCCCAGCGCGGCAGCGGCGTCGCGCCGAGGCGCTTGAGCGCGCCGTAGCGCCGGTCGAAGCCGACGGCGATGGCCTGGCCCGTGAACGCGGTCGACATCACCGCGGTCATCATGACCATCGGCACCACCTTCTCGACCCGGTGCTCGCCGAGTTCGCCGAACGGCAGCAGGGTGAGCCCGATCAGCAGGGTGATCGGGATGAACATGGTGAGCAGCAACTGTTCGCCGTTGCGCAGCAACAGCTTCAGCTCGAGCCCGGTCTGCGCGGTGAGCATCGTCGCGCGCGAGGCTGGTCGCGGGCCGGGGGCGAACGTGCCGGGCAGGAACCGGCTGGTGGTCTCGGTCATCCGCGCAGGTCCCGTCCGGTCAGTTCGAGGAAGACATCTTCGAGGCGGCGCGCATCGATGCGGATGTCGGTGGCCAGCACGTCCATCCTGGCGCACCAGGCGGTGACGGTCGCCAGCACCTGCGGGGTGATCTCGCCCTCGACGAGATAGGTGCCCGGCGATGTCTCGCGCGGCGAGAAGCCTTCCGGCAGCGCCGATTTCAGCATCGCGATATCGAGTTTCGGCGGGGCGCAGAACCGCAGCTGACCCGCGGCGCCGTGCGCGGTGACCTCGGCGGGCGTGCCCTGGGCGACGATCTCGCCGTGATCGATGATCACCAGCTGGTCGGCGAGCTGTTCGGCCTCGTCCATCATGTGCGTGGTGAGGACGACGCTCACCCCGTCCCGGCGCAGGGCGTCGATCAGTTCCCACACGATCAGCCGCGCCTGGGCGTCCAGGCCCGCGGTGGGTTCGTCGAGGAAGACGATCTCCGGCCTGCCGACCAGCGCGCAGGCCAGCGCGAGCCGCTGCTGCTGACCACCGGACAGGCGGCGGTAGGGCGTGCGGCGGTTGTCCCGCAGACCGAGCGTCGCCAGCAGCCAGTCGGGATCGATCGGGTCGGCCGAGTACGCGGCGACCAGGTCGAGCATCTCGCCCGCGCGGGCGCCCGGGTAGGCGCCGCCGCCCTGCAGCATCACGCCGATGCGCGGGCGCAGCTGTTCGGAGTCGGCGATCGGGTCGAGCCCGAGGACGCGCACCGTGCCCGCGTCGGGGCGGACGAAGCCCTCGCACATCTCGACGGTGGTGGTCTTGCCCGCGCCGTTGGGGCCGAGCAACGCGAACACCTGGGCCTGTTCGACATCGAACCGCAGGCCGTCGACCGCGGTGGTCTCGCCATAGCGCTTGACCACGCCGTCGACGCTAACAGCGGGTCCGGGGCGACTTGTCACGATGTCACACGGTAAGCCGTGCCCTCCTGTGACGGAGCCGACACCCCCGGCTGAGCGCGCCACGGGAGGGAGTGCCGGGTGAGTGCGAAGAACAACGCGAAGCAGACCGCGGCTGCCAGTGCGGCGCCGATGATCTGGAAGACCTGGAATTCCGCACCGCGCGGCATCACCAGCATCGAGACGACCGCGGAGAACGCGACCGCGGGCACACGGAACACCGGCTGGGTCGCCCAGGCGGCCAGCGGCACGATCGCCCACAGCAGGTACCAGGGCTGGACCACCGGGAACAGCAGCACGATCGCGCCGAGCGAGACGCCGAGCGCGCCGACCGGGTGCAGCCTGCCGGTGCCGGTGGCGACCAGCATGCGCACCGTCACGTAGGCAGCGACCGCCGCCGCGATGGGCCGGGTGATCGACAACAGCGCCGTCGTGTGATCACCGAGACCGAGGAGGACGCCGCCGAATCCGGTGATGATGCCGATGACCGTCGGCAGCGACATCCAGCTGCGCACGGCGCTGGCGGTGTTGAGGGTGAAGATCCAGCCGAACCCGAGTCCGCTCAGCCAGCTCACCAGCAGTGTCGTCACCCCGGCGATCAGACCGAGCAACAGGGCCGCCTTGACCACTGCCTGGAGGGTGCCGCCCCACCTGCGGGCCAGCGCCATACCGACGAAGCCGAGCGCGATGATCGAGGTGAACTTGACCGATGACGACAGCGTGATCACCACCGCGCCACCGATCAGCAGGCCATAGGCACGAGCGTCGAAGGGTGCGAGATTCGTGCCGGTCAACCGATCAGGCATGCCGCCGTTGCCGTAGATCGCGCGCAGCATCATCTCCACACCGGCCAGCATCAGACCGAGCATGAGCGCGTCGTTGTGCACGCCGCCGACCAGATGGAACAGCACCAGCGGATTCGCCGCGCCCAGCCACAGCGCGCTCACCGGGGCGACGCCGCAGCGCACGGACAGCCGGGGCAGCGCCCACACGATCAAGGCGACACCGGCCAGCGCGAGCAGCCGGTGCACCCACACCCCGGCGATGATGTTGTCCCCGGTCAGCTCCGCGATGCCACGGCCGATCCACAGGAACAGCGGACCGTAGGGCGCGGGCGTGTCGCGCCAGATCGTCGGCACATTGTTGGTGAGGACGTTGTCGATGCCGAGCCCGGCGACCGGCCCCTCCAGATAGGGGTCGATGCCGCGCGCGGCGATCTCGCTCTGCGCCAGATAGGAATAGACGTCGTTGCTGAACATCGGCGGCGCCACGCTGAGCGGGATGATCCACAGCAGCAGCGTCCGGTCCAGCTGCGACCGGCTCAACCGGTGCAGCGGCGAACCGGCCAGCCCGCCGACGGCGAACCTGCCGAGCAGCAGCCACGCGCCGATCACCAGGACGGTGCCGAACATGCACATCGCCAGCGACCCGGTGTGCGCCCGCGCGAAGATGCCGAGTACCCGCATGCCCGAGACCGGGTTCTGGTGCACCGGCTGCGCACCGATGCCCAGCGCCGCGATCGCCATCAGCACCGCGCCGGTCGCGCCCATCAGCCGGATCCGGTCCAGTTGCGCGCGCTCGTTCTTGTCGAGCCCGGGGACCTCGCTCTCGTCGCGGTGCAGCACCGCGACGGTGTGATCGGGCGTCGGCACGTCGAGCCCGAGAGCCCGCCTCCCGAACGCCAGTGTCTTGCGCGCCGCGCCCTCCAGTACCGCCACGAACACGGAGCCTAGTGTGGTCCGCCGCGCGTGGCGCTGTTCCGGTCGGCCGCACGTCGTCGACGAGCGCGGATCGGCTACCGCGGCTGCGGCGTCTCGAGGACGGGGGCCGTCACCTCGACGGGCGCCTTCGGCAGGTCGCCGCGCACCACGAAGGTGGCCGCGACGGTGACAGCGACACACGCCACCGCGACCGCGGCGAAGGCGGCCCAGCCGACGCGCCGCGCTGCTTCCGGTGTCCGCGCCGCTTCCGGCCCGCGGGCCAGCAGCCAGCCGGGGACGAACAGGAAACCGAGCGCGGCGAGCGTGCCCGCGGCCAGCCCGCCGAGGTGGCCCCACAGCGAGATGCCCGGTAGCGAGAAACTGATCAGCACGTTGACGCCGATGACGACCAGCATCGGCGTCGGGCTCTGCCGCAGCCGGATCAGCGTCACGGTGACCGCTCCGAACAGGCCGTACACCGCGCCGGAGGCACCCGCGGTCGCGACGATCGTGTCCGACAGGGCCATCACCGCGGCGGAACCGCCGAGCAGCGAGACCAGGTAGACACAGGCGAACCGCACCCGGCCGAGCACCTGCTCGAGATCGCGTCCGACGACATAGAGCGCGAACATGTTGACCAGCAGGTGGATCGCGCCGTAATGCAGGAATCCCGAGCCGATCAGTCGCCACCACTCGCCGTCGGCCACCAGCAGCGGAACCAGCACGAACTCCCGGAACAGCGCCGACCCGCGATAGTTGTCCATCGCGCTGCCCGCCTGGGCGGCCGTGATGACGTAGACCAGCACATTGATCGCGATCAATCCGTAGGTGACATACGGAACCGCACCGCTACCGGCCCGCCCGCCACCGACGGTGCGCACCTGCCGCACGTCCCGCTGCCCCTGCCGCACGCAGTCCACGCAGTGCTGTCCGACCGAGGCGGGCCGCAGGCATTCCGGACAGGCGGGCCTGCCACACCGCGTGCACGCGAGTCCGGTGGGTCGATCGGGGTGGCGGACACACGTGGGTGTGGGCGGGGTGGACACACCGCCATCGTGCCATGCGCCGACGCGGCGGGCTGGGGGAGTTTCGGTTGACGCGTCGGGGCTATGACCGGGACATGACGTCATTGTGGTTGAACAACGCCGAGGTCCCCGCCCGTTTGCGGCTCACCACCGGTTCCCGCTTCGACACCGTCGTCATCGGCGCCGGGCTGGTCGGGCTGGCGACCGCGCTGCTGCTGGCCGAGCAGGGCCGCGAGGTCGCGGTGCTCGAGGCCAGGCGGGTCGGCGCCGGCACGACCGCCGCCTCCACGGCGAAGATCTCGCTGCTGCAAGGCACCCGGGCCCAGGCCATCGCGCGCAGGCACGGCATGGCGACGCTGGCGCGCTATATCGCGGGCAATGTCGAGGGATTGGATTGGCTGCTGAACTTCTGCGCGGGCCACGATATCGACGCCCAGCGGGTCCCCGCGCTCACCTACGCCCAGAACCGGTCCGAAACCGCCGCTGTGCGTGCGGAATTCGAGGCCACCCGCACCGTGGGACTACCCACCGAGCTGGTCGACGACATCGACGTCCCGTTTCCCACCTACGGCGCGGTCCGCCTGCGCGAGCAAGCCCAGATCGACCCGATGGCGATGCTGGCCGCCCTCGCCGCCGACGTGGAATCGCACGGCGCGCCGATCTTCGAATCCACCCGCGCCCAGAGCCTGCACCACCGCGACGGCGAGGTCGTGATCGGCACCGAACACGGCGAGGTGTCGGCGGCGAACGTCGTGGTGGCCACCGGCACCCCGATCTTCGACCGCGGCGGCTTCTTCGCCCGCCTCACCGCGCAGCGTTCCTATCTGTCGGCGTGGCGGGTTCCGGGACCGGTGCCGCAGGAGATGTACATCAGTGCCGGACGGCCCATCCGATCGCTGCGTGTGTTCCCGGCCGAGGACGGTGACGTGCTGCTCGTCGGCGGCAGCGGCCACGACGTCGGCCGGGAGGGCTCGGCCACCGCCCACGTCCAGCAGCTGCTCGACTGGACCGGCCGCTGGTTCCCCGGTGCCGAACTGCTGCACCGCTGGTCGGCCCAGGACTACCACCCCGTCGGCGAACTGCCTTATGTCGGACCGCTGCTTCCTGGTCGCGACGATGTCCTGGTCGCCACCGGCTTCGCGAAATGGGGACTGACCAACGGCGCCGCCGCCGCACACGCGCTAGCCGGGCGGCTGACCGGCAAGCCGCCGCCGTGGGCGGGCACCCTGTCCGCCTGGCGTCTCAACGAGGTGACCTCGGTCCTGGCAGGCGCCAAGTCCAACGCGGCGGTGGCCCGATACCTGTCTACCGGGTGGTTGCGGCTGGTCGGCGCGGGCGGGCACCCGGTGCCGCCCGAAGGCTGCGGCTGGACCGAACGTCACGGGTTGCGCCCCACCGCCGTCTGCACCGTCGATGGCGTGACCACCGAGGTGTCGGCGGTGTGCCCGCACCTGTACGGCATAGTGCGGTGGAACGACGCCGAACGCACCTGGGACTGCCCGCTGCACGGATCGCGTTTCGCCCCCGACGGCACCGTGCTCGAGGGCCCGGCGACCGAACCGCTACCCCGGTGACGGACCCCCGCGCTGTGCGATGAGTCACCCCGGCGCGCGGAATTGATCCGGCGCCGGGAGCGGTACCTGGGCTTTTACCCGGGGCAGTGGAACGGGATGCGGCGACTTCCCAGGTCAGGGCACCCTTGCCAAGGTGACCCTTATTAGATTTAGGGAAGTAATTCCGCCACACTGGTGTTGTGAAAACCGTGGGTTTGCGGACAGGCGTGGAAGGGACCGGTCGTAAGACGACCGGCGCCCGGACGTCGGCCGTGCCCGTCGCGACCGTGCACGAGGGTCAGACCAGGGCGGCCATCGTCCAGCTCCTGCTCGAAGACGGCCCGATCACCGCGACCGCCATCGGCACCGCGCTCGGGCTCGCGCCCGCGGGCGTGCGCAGGCACCTCGACGCGCTCATCGACGCGGGTCAGGCCAGGGCGAGCCGATCGGCGCCGTGGCAGCAGAAGGGCCGCGGCCGACCGGCCAAGCAGTACCAGCTCACGGCAGCGGGGCGCGGCAATCTCGGCCACGCCTACGACGATCTGGCCGGGGCGGCGATCCGTCAGCTCGGCGAGATCGGCGGCGACGCGGCGATCGCCGACTTCGCCCGCAAGCGGGTCAACGTCATCGTCGACGGCATCGAGCCGGTCGCCGAGCACACCGCACCCCAGATCGAGGCGAAGGTGGAGGAGATCGCGGAAGCGTTCACCGACGCCGGTTTCGCCGCCACCACCCGCCAGGTCGGCACCGGTGTGCAGATCTGCCAGCATCACTGCCCCGTGGCCCACGTGGCCGAGGAGTTCCCGCAGCTGTGTGACGCCGAACTGGACGCTTTCCGCGACCTGCTCGGCACCCACGTCCAGCGACTTGCGACCATCGCCAACGGCGATTGCGCCTGCACCACCCACGTACCGCTGATCACCGCCGCACAGCCCGCGGCGGGACGAACGAACGACTCCGGAAGGAGTGCCGAATGACGACGACCACCGACCAGGTGCAACCGCTGACCCAGGACGAGACCATCGCCTCGCTGGGCAACTACGGTTACGGCTGGGCCGACTCGGACGAGGCCGGCGCCAGCGCGCAACGCGGTCTGTCGGAAGCTGTCGTTCGCGACATCTCGGCCAAGAAGAGCGAGGCGGAGTGGATGCTCGACATCCGCCTCAAGGCCCTGCGCATCTTCGATCGCAAGCCCATGCCGAACTGGGGTTCCAACCTCGACGGCATCGACTTCGACAACATCAAGTACTTCGTGCGCTCCTCGGAGAAGCAGGCCGAGAGCTGGGAAGACCTGCCCGAGGACATCAAGAACACCTACGACAAGCTGGGCATCCCCGAGGCGGAGAAGCAGCGGCTGGTCTCCGGTGTCGCCGCGCAGTACGAGTCCGAGGTCGTCTACCACTCCATCCGCGAGGACCTGGAGAAGCAGGGCGTCATCTTCCTCGACACCGACACGGCGCTCAAGGAGCACCCGGAGATCTTCCAGCAGTACTTCGGCTCGGTGATCCCCGCCGGTGACAACAAGTTCTCCGCGCTCAACACCGCCGTCTGGTCGGGTGGCTCGTTCATCTACGTGCCGCCGGGCGTGCACGTCGACATCCCGCTGCAGGCCTACTTCCGGATCAACACCGAGAACATGGGCCAGTTCGAGCGGACGCTGATCATCGTCGACGAGGACGCCTACGTCCACTACGTCGAGGGTTGTACAGCCCCGATCTACAAGTCCGACTCGCTGCACTCCGCGGTCGTCGAAATCATCGTGAAGAAGGGCGGCCGCTGCCGCTACACGACCATCCAGAACTGGTCCAACAACGTCTACAACCTGGTCACCAAGCGGGCCAAGGCCGAGGCGGGCGCCACCATGGAATGGGTCGACGGCAACATCGGCTCCAAGGTCACCATGAAGTACCCGGCGGTCTGGATGACCGGTGAGCACGCCCACGGCGAGGTGCTCTCGGTCGCGTTCGCCGGCGTCGGCCAGCACCAGGACACCGGCGCCAAGATGCTGCACCTGGCCCCGCACACCTCCTCGACCATCGTGTCGAAGTCGGTGGCGCGTGGCGGCGGTCGCGCGTCGTACCGCGGCCTGGTCCAGATCAACAAGGGCGCCCACGGCTCCAAGTCGACCGTGAAGTGTGACGCGCTGCTGGTCGACACGATCAGCCGCTCCGACACCTACCCCTACGTCGACATCCGCGAGGACGACGTGACGATGGGTCACGAGGCGACCGTCTCCAAGGTCTCCGAGGATCAGCTGTTCTACCTGATGAGCCGCGGTCTGACCGAGGACGAGGCGATGGCGATGGTGGTGCGCGGCTTCGTCGAGCCCATCGCCAAGGAACTGCCGATGGAATACGCGTTGGAACTGAACCGGCTCATCGAGCTGCAGATGGAAGGGGCCGTTGGCTGATGTCGTCGCTCGAGACGCCGACCCAGAACCCGGGCGCGGGCGCCGCCGTCAACAAAGGCGAGGTCTTCACTTCGTTCGATGTCGACCAGTTCGAGGTCCCGTCGGGCCGTGACGAGGCCTGGCGCTTCACCCCGCTGCGCCGCCTGCGCGGCCTGCACGACGGCACGGCCGTGCGTGACGGTCAGGCGACCGTCGAGGTCAGCGAGGTCGCCGGTGTCACCGTGGAAACGGTGGACCGCACCGACGCCCGCCTCGGCCAAGCCGGTACCCCCGCGGATCGTGTTGCCGCCCAGGCCTATTCGGGCTTCGAGTCGGCGACCGTGATCACCGTCGGCAAGGAGACCGAGGTTTCCGACCCGATCACCGTGACCATCACCGGTCCCGGCGAGGGCAAGACCGCCTACGGTCACCTGCAGGTGCGCCTGGACAACTTCGCCGTCGCCACCGTGGTCATCGACCAGCGCGGCAGCGGAACCTACGCCGAGAACGTCGAATTCGTGCTGGGTGACAGCGCCAAGCTGACCGTCGTCGCCGTCCAGGAATGGGCCGAGGACGCCGTCCACGCGACCGCGCATCACGTGATGCTGGGCCGCGACGCCACCGTGCGGCACTTCGCGGCGACCCTCGGCGGCGATCTGGTCCGCCTGTCCGGCACCGTGCGCTACGCCGGTCCCGGCGGCGAGGCCGAGCTGTTCGGCCTGTACTTCGCCGACGCGGGCCAGCACTTCGAGCAGCGCCTGCTGGTCGATCACTCGGAGCCCAACTGCAAGTCCAATGTGCTGTACAAGGGTGCGCTGCAGGGTGATCCGTCCTCGCCCAAGGGCGATGCCCGCACCGTGTGGATCGGCGACGTGCTGATCCGCGCGGCCGCCGAGGGCACCGACACCTACGAGGCCAACCGCAACCTGGTGCTCACCGACGGCGCCCGCGCCGACTCGGTGCCGAACCTGGAGATCGAGACCGGCGAGATCGCCGGCGCCGGACACGCCAGCGCCACCGGCCGTTTCGACGACGAGCAGCTGTTCTACCTGCGTGCTCGCGGCATTCCGGAAGACGTCGCCCGCCGCCTGGTGGTGCGTGGCTTCTTCCACGAGATCATCCAGAAGATCACGGTCCCCGAGGTCCGGGAGCGGCTGGAGGCGGCCATCGAGGCCGAGCTCGCCACTGTCGGTATCTGACACCACACTTACTCCCCACGAAGGAATTCGAATTCGATGACCACCTTGGAAATCAAGGACCTGCACGCCGAGATCACCACCCCCGAGGGTGAGTCCAAGAAGATCCTCAACGGTGTGAACCTGACCGTGCGCTCCGGCGAGACGCACGCCATCATGGGCCCCAACGGCTCGGGCAAGTCGACGCTGTCCTACGTGATCGCGGGCCACCCGAAGTACACCGTCACCCAGGGCACCATCACCCTCGACGGTGAGGACGTGCTGGAGATGTCGGTCGACGAGCGCGCTCGCGCCGGCCTGTTCCTGGCGATGCAGTACCCGGTCGAGGTCCCCGGCGTCTCGATGTCGAACTTCCTGCGGACCGCCGCCACCGCCGTGCGCGGCGAGGCGCCCAAGCTGCGCACCTGGGTCAAGGAGGTGAAGGAGTCGATGAAGGAGCTCGACATCGACGCGGCCTTCGCCGACCGCAGCGTGAACGAGGGCTTCTCCGGTGGCGAGAAGAAGCGGCACGAGGTCCTGCAGCTGGGTCTGCTCAAGCCGAAGATCGCGATCCTCGACGAGACCGACTCCGGCCTCGACGTCGACGCGCTGCGCATCGTCTCCGAGGGCGTCAACCGCTACAAGGAGCGCGAGAACGGCGGCGTGCTGCTGATCACGCACTACACCCGCATCCTGCGCTACATCCAGCCCGACTTCGTGCACGTGTTCGTCAACGGCAAGATCGTCGCCGAGGGCGGCTCCGAGCTGGCCGAGGAACTCGACGCGAACGGCTACGTGCGCTTCACGTCCGCGACCGCTGGAGCCTGAGATGACCGCGACGGTGCCCGCCATCGACGTCGCCCGGATCCGGGCCGACTTCCCGATCCTGAACCGCACGGTCCGGGACGGGAAACCGTTGGTGTACCTGGATTCCGGTGCGACCGCGCAGCGCCCGCTGCAGGTGCTGGACGCCGAGCGCGACTTCCTGCTCACCCGCAACTCGGCGGTGCACCGCGGTGCGCACCAGCTGGCGGAGGAGGCGACCGACTCCTACGAGGACGCGCGCGTCGCCATCGCGCGCTTCGTCGGCGCCGAGGCCGGGGAGATCGTGTTCACCAAGAACGCGACCGAGTCGCTGAACCTGGTGGCCAACGCGTTCGGCGACGACCGGTTCCCGTACAAGGTCGGCCCGGGCGACGAGATCGTGATCACCGAGCTCGAGCACCACGCGAATCTCGTTCCGTGGCAGGAACTCGCGCGCCGGACCGGCGCCACCCTGAAGTGGTACGGCGTCACCGACGACGGCCGCATCGACCTGGATTCGCTCGAACTGTCGCCCGCGACCAAGGTTCTCGCGTTCACCCACCAGTCGAACGTGACCGGCGCGGTGGCCCCGGTGGCCGAATTGGTCCGCCGGGCACAGGAAGTCGGCGCGCTGGTCGTGCTCGACGCCTGCCAGTCGGTGCCGCACATGGCGGTGAACTTCCGTGAGCTCGGCGTCGACTTCGCCGCGTTCTCCGGTCACAAGATGCTCGGCCCGATGGGTGTGGGCGGACTGTGGGGCCGTCGTGCGCTGCTCGAGGAGACCCCGCCGTTCATCACCGGTGGGTCGATGATCGAGACCGTCACCATGGAGAAGACCACCTACGCGCCGCCGCCGCAGCGCTTCGAGGCGGGCACGCCGATGACCTCGCAGGTCGTCGGGCTGGCCGCCGCGGTGCGCTACCTCGAAGGCCTCGGCATGGACGCGATCGCCGCCCACGAGCACGCGCTCACCGGCGCCGCGCTCGACGGGCTGCGCGGGATCGAGGGTGTGCGGATCATCGGGCCCACCGAGAACGTGGACCGCGGTGGCGCGGTGGCGTTCGTGGTCGACGGCATCCACGCCCACGACGTGGGCCAGATCCTCGACGACCAGGGTGTCGCCATCCGGGTCGGGCACCACTGCGCCTGGCCGCTGCACCGCAAGTTCGGTGTCGCGGCCACCGCGCGGGCGTCGTTCGCCGTGTACAACACCCTCGACGAGGTCGACGCGCTGGTGCAGGCCGTGCGGAAGGCTCAGAACTTCTTCGGCGTGAGCGCAGCGAATGCCGACGATTAGACACCGTGGAGTTGCATAAGTCATGCGCATGGAGCAGATGTACCAGGAAGTGATCCTGGACCATTACAAACACCCGCACCATCGCGGCCTTCGGGAGCCGTTCGGTGCCGAAGTGCACCACGTGAACCCGACCTGTGGTGACGAGGTGACCCTGCGGGTGAACATCGACGGCGCGGGCGAGATCGCCGATGTCTCCTACGACGGTCAGGGCTGCTCGATCAGCCAGGCCGCCACCTCGATCCTCGCCGATCAGGTGATCGGGCTGCCGGTGCAGCAGGCGCTGAAGGTGGTCGACTCCTACAGTGAGATGATCTCGAGCCGCGGCACCGTCGAGGGCGACGAGGACATGATCGGCGACGGCATCGCACTCGCGGGCGTCGCCAAGTACCCGGCGCGCGTGAAGTGCGCACTGCTGGGGTGGATGGCGTTCAAGGACGCCGTCGTGCAGATCGCCTCGGCCGAAGATGCCAAGCCTGCCATGGGAAATGGGGAAGCGTGATGAGTGAGACACCGGCCGTCGAAGCCACCGAAGCCGCGGCTCCCGCGGTGGAGCTGACACCCGAGCAGGTCCAGCACCTGGAGGATCTCGAGGAGGCCATGCGCGACGTGGTCGACCCCGAGCTCGGCATCAATGTCGTCGACCTCGGCCTGGTCTACGGCATGTCCGTCGACGACGGGAACATCTGCACCCTCGACATGACGCTCACGTCGGCGGCCTGTCCGCTGACCGACGTCATCGAGGACCAGTCCCGCAACGCGCTGGTCCGCAGCGGCCTGGTCGAAGACCTGAAGATCAACTGGGTCTGGATGCCCCCGTGGGGCCCGGACAAGATCACCGACGACGGCCGCGAACAGCTGCGCGCCCTCGGCTTCACGGTCTAGAACGCTCCGTGCAAGGCCCGGATCCCGGTGGGGGTCCGGGCCTTTTCGGCTTTCCGGAGCGATCGCGGGAATTGTGATTCTGCTCTATTCGATTGTCCAGGAAGCGGTGTTCGGCCATGATCTTGATGCTCCGGCTTTTCGGGGCAATTTCCAGAGGAGATCGTTCGAATGAGTTTCATGGGTAAGGCCGGTTTCGCCGTCGCGGCGCTGGGCCTTGCGGCCGGATCGGTGTTCGGTGCCGGTGCGGCGAAGGCCGACAACCAGTACGCGGCCTACGCGGTGAGTGATCGGGAGTGGGTCTTCGGCGTCGGGGTCAACGCCTCCAGCCGCGAAGACGCCGAAGCCGAGGCGATCGCGAATTGCGGAGCCGGCGACTGCCGAGTCGTGGCCTGGTGGGGCAACGGCTGCGCCGCGTTGGTCGAGAGCGATCAGGGCTTCGCCGTGTCCATCGCCGCCACCCGCGCCGAGGCCGAGCGCGAGGCCTACACCAAGCTGTCGGAGATCACCCCGACCGCTCAGCTGGCCAACTTCGGTTCGTCGCAGTTCAGCGGCGCCGACCTGGTCGACGTGACCTGCACGGCCAACGCACGCTGATCGCCGTTCCGGCCCGGATCCCCGCGGGGGCGGATCCGGGCCTTTCGTGTGTTCTAGACCGGTTCGGGTTCGGTGAGCGAGGCGATCCAGGCGCCGATCATGTCGGCGGTGTGGTCGATGACGACCTCGCGGTCGAGGCCCTCGTCCTCCATCCCGACCGAGCGCAGGGCAGTGGCGAAACCGGCGTTGAGCACGACGAAAGCCATGATGTCGACGTCGATGTTCTTGGTCGGACCGAACAGGTGGAGCAGGTAGAGCTTCATGATCATGCGCAGGCGCGGCTCGAACTCGGGGATACCGCTGCCGTAGAAGTGCAGATCGGCGACCAGCGCGCGCACCAGGGGACCGTTGGCGACCAGGATCTCCACCGCGATCCGGATGATCTCGGCGACGGCGTCACGCGGCACCTTGTTGCCGCCGGTGGTGAGCAGCCGGCTGTATTGGTCTTCGACCTGCAGGAAAAGGCCGTCGGTGAGCTCCTTGACGATCTCGTCGCGGTCGGTGAAATACCGGTAGAGGGTGCCGATGCTCATGCCCGCTTCGGCGGCGATCCGGTTGGTCGAGGTGTTGCCGATCCCGCGGCTGCCGAAAAGCTGAGCGGATACCGTCAGAATGCGGGTTCGGGTTTCCTTCGCGCGATCCTGTTTGGGACGTTTGCGCTGCTTATCGGCGTGCGGTGGCATTCGATGACCTCGGCTGAAAGAGGAGTAGAAGGTGAGCAGTTACTCATCCTAGAGTCATGATCACGAAGAAACCGCAGTGCGGGCCATCACAGCGGTCACGGTGCGGAAGCTGAACCACCACCGGCACGGCCGGCTCGGTGTGGAAGGAGTCGACGATGATGACGGTCCCCGTAGACGGTGCCCCGATGTGGCAGCCGCTGCGCGAAGTCCGGACCTTGACGGGCACGCTCGTCGGCCACTTCGTCGACACCGTGGCGACCTGCCGGACGCTGCCCGGTGACGCGATCTCGGGGGACGTCACCACCGTCACCCGGTTGTGCCTGGAAATCGTCGGTGGGATGCTCGACGGCCGCGACGAGACCGAGCGGCTGAACCGGCTCTCCGTCGCCGCGGCGGGCTGGGCACGCGAGGGCGTGCCGATCGACACCATCCTGCACGCCTTCCACGAGGGTTTCCGGCTCGCTTTCGACACCGTGTTCGACGGGGCCGGCGACGGCGACCGGGCGGGCCTGATCGACGGATTCCGCAGGGCCGTCACGATTTCGGATCAGCTGTGTACGACGGTGACCCTCGCCTACATCCGGGAGCATCGCGATATCGCGGGCGAGCATCACACGGCCGTGCACACCCTCACCTCGGCACTGCTGGCCGGTCAGCCGACCGTCACGATGGCGCGCGAATGCGGGATCGCCGTCGCCGACGCGTATTCGGTACTGGCACTGTCGATCCGGCGCCATCCCGCGCACGACGATCCGCGGGTGAACGCCGCCGTGGTGGCGCGGCGCACCCTGCGCCGGGTACAGGCGGCGCTGGCGCATCATGGCGGCGACCAGGTGCTGTCGCTGCTGTCGGTGGACGGCGGCACCCTGCTGATCCCGGCCGAGCTGATGGACTCGGGTGCCCTCGAGGCCCTGGTAGCCGCCCTCTCGCGGGCGGCCCGCGTTGACGTGACGGGCGCGCTGGTGCCCGCGGCCACCGAGGAGATCCCGTCCGCGGCCGAGCGCGCGCACGAACTGCTCGACATGGTCGAGCGCCTCGACTGCGCGCCCGGCCTCTACCGATTCGGTGACCTGGCCCTGGAGTACCAGCTCACCCGCCCCGGCCCCGGCCGCGCCCGCCTGGGTGAACTGCTGGCCCCGCTGGACAATCACCCCGAACTGTTCGAAACCCTGCGCGTGCACATCGCCAACAACATGAACCGCCGCCGCACCGCCCGCCTCCTGCACATCCACACCAACACCGTCGACTACCGCCTGCGCCGCATCGCCCAGCTCACCGGCCTCGACCCCGCCCAGGGCTCCGGCCTCTGGCAACTGCGCTCCGCCATGATCGCCCGCAGCTTCCACACCGGCCCCACCCCGGAAGCCCGCCTGGCCTAGAACCGGCCGCGAATATCGTTGGCGGACAAGCCACCCGACGGTATATGGTTCATAAGACCAAAACCGGGAGGGGCTTATGACCGTCGACACCGTCGAGCAGTTGTGTCAGTCGATCGAGCAGGGCGCATCGCCGAAGTACCTGCCGTTCTGGGGCCACACCCCGCGGCAGGACGGGACCATAGGCACGAGCTGCCTGAGCCAGTGGTGGCCCGCGGTATTCGTCGTCGACGGCACCGAGTTCACGAGCGCCGAGCACTACATGATGTGGCGCAAAGCGCTGCTGTTCGACGACGAACGCAGCGCGGCCCGCGTCCTCGAGGTGAAGCACCCGAGTGCGGCGAAGAAGCTCGGCAGGCAGATCCGAGGGTTCGACGAAACCGTCTGGGAGCAGGCTCGATTCGAGATCGTGGTCGCGGGCAATGTGGCCAAGTTCGGGCAGGACGACGCGCTGCGGACCTACCTGCTCGGCACCGGCACCCGTGTGCTGGTCGAGGCCAGCCCGGTGGATCGGATCTGGGGGATCGGGCTGGCCGCCGACGATCCACGCGCCGCCGACCCCGCGCAGTGGCGGGGCCTCAATCTGCTCGGCTTCGCGCTGATGCGAGCCCGGAGCATGGTGCGGTAGGCGGGGGCGCGATGGCCCGACTGTGTCGGTGGGGGTTGTTAGTCTGTGACGGACGAACGGACCGGGAGGATTCGGGCGTCGCTACCGGCGAAATCAATTCGGGAAAGCTATTTCTCGATGGTGCGTGTAGCGGTTCATGATTGGTTCGGCTTCGACCGCGAAGCCGATATTTCGATGGGGAGATTCACTGATGTCTGTTGTGGGCAAATATGCCCTGGGTGTGGCTGCCATGTCCGCGGTGGCCGCGTTCACCGTCGTGAACGCCGGTTCGGCCGCCGCGGCCGAGAGCGGCGTGGCGATCGCCGAGGCGCCGGGTTACACCGCTGTCTCGCGTGATGGTGGCTTCCAGGCCGCCGCCGGTGATCTCTATGGCGCGCTGGCGCTGTCGTCGAAGGAAGCCGTGGTCGCTTCGGCGGTCAACTACGGCAGCTGGGCGGCCGCGAGCCAGGCCGCGCTGGCCGAGTGCGGTGTGTGGGACTGCCAGATCGTCGTCGAGTTCCGCAATGCCTGCGGTGCTGTCGCGCAGGGCGCCGACTACCGCTTCGGCTGGGCCTGGGATCACACCCTGGCCGCCGCCGAACGGTCGGCGGTGGACGTGCTGGGAATCAGCGCGCCGCCGTTCCCGGATCCGGGTTCGGCCTCGCCGCGGGCGGCGAGCGTCATCCTGTCCGCCTGCACGGCGAACGTCTGACGAACGAAGGCAGGGGCACGGGCCATTCGGACCGTGCCCCTGCCTCGTCTTCGGTGCTCGAGTTGCTCAGCGGCGCAGCACTTTCCGTGCCAGCCAATTGCCGAAGAACTGCACACCCTGCACCCCGGCGATGATGATCAGCGTCGCCACGATCGTGACTTCCCAATCGAACTGCTGGTACCCGTAGACCAGCGCGAAATCACCGAGCCCGCCACCGCCGACAGTGCCTGCCATCGCGGAGATGTCGACGATCGAGATCACCACGAAGGTGTAGCCGAGAATCAGCGGGCCGAGCGCCTCCGGAATCAGCAGCGTGAGAATGATCCGCAGCGGTCCCGCACCGACCGCGCGCGCCGCCTCGATCACACCGGGATCGACCGTCACCAAATTCTGTTCCACGATCCGCGCGATACCGAACGACGCCGCCACGATCATCACGAACAGCGCGGCCTCGGTGCCGATGGTGGTGCCGACGACCTCCAGGGTGACCGGGCCGAGCGCGGCGAGCAGGATGATGAACGGAATCGGGCGCACCACATTGACGATCACATTGAGCACCAGATAGACCGGCGCGTTCGCCAGCAGCCCGCCCTTGCGGGTGGTGTAGAGCGCCGTGCCGATGACCAGCCCGATCACCCCGGCCACGACGAAGGTCACGCCGACCAGATAGACGGTCGTCCCGATCGCCTCGAACAGGGTGGGCCGCAGCTTCTCCCAGTTGGTCTCCATCAGCCCGCCTTCCGTGCCAGGTCGGCGACCACGCGGTCCAGCGCGTCGTCGGGGCCGTGCAGCGCCAGGGTGATGCTGCCGAACGTCTTGTCCTGCAAGGTGCTCACGCCGCCGTAGACGATCTCGAAGCGCACGTCCGCGGCGGTGGCGGCGGCGAGCGCGGCGCCGATACCGCTGTGGTCGTCGACGTCGACGGTGACCAGCCGGCCGCCGTGCAGCTCCCGCAACCGGTCGAGCTCGGCCGCGTCGGGCCGGTTGTGCAGCACGGTCGCCACGAACGACCGCGTCGGCGCCGCCTTCGGCGCCGCGAAAACATCGAAGGTGTCGGCCAATTCGACGATCCGCCCCTCGGCCAGCACCGCCACCCGGTCGGCGACCGCGCGGATCACGTCCATCTCGTGGGTGATCACCACGATGGTCACCCCGAGTTCGGCATTGATCTTCTTCAGCAGCCGCAGTACCTCGCCGGTGGTCTCCGGGTCGAGCGCGGAGGTGGACTCGTCGGCGAGCAGCAGCGACGGCGAGGTCGCCAGCGCCCGCGCGATCCCGACGCGCTGCTTCTGCCCGCCGGAGAGCTGATCGGGATAGGCGCGCGCCTTGTCGGTGAGGCCGACGAACTCGAGCAGCTCGGCGACCCGCGCCTTGCGTTCGGCGCGCTTCCAGCCCGCCACCTTGAGCGGATACTCGATATTGCCCGCGGCCGTGCGTGATCGGAACAGGTTGAACTGCTGGAACACCATGCCGATATCGCGCCGCAGCCTGCGCACCGCCGACTCCGGCACCCCGGTGATGGGGGTGCCGGAGATCGTGACGGTGCCCGAGGTCGGCTTCTCCAGCGCGTTGATCAGCCGTACCAGGGTGGACTTGCCCGCCCCGGAATAGCCGATCACACCGAAGATCTCGCCCCGCTCGATCCGCAGGTCGATGTCGTCGAGCGCGACCAGCCGCTCGTCGCCGCTGCCGAAGACCTTGGTGACCGAACGGAATTCGACAGCGGCAGCGTCGGAGCTCACTTGTTCGCGCGGATGCCCTGCTGCACCCGGTCGAGGATCTGTTCGAGCTCGGCGCCGGGACGGGTCACGGCGACCGCGGTGTTCTTGGTGACCGCGGCGTGCGCGGCAGCCACGGCCGGGTCCTTCCAGATCTCGACCAGCTTCAGATAGGTCGGGTTGGTCTTGTCCTCGGCGCGGGTGACGATGACATTGATATAGGGCTCGGCGGCCGGGTTCTTCGGATCGTCCTTGTACAGCGCCGAATGCGGGTCGATGCCGGAGCGCTCGAGGAAGGTGTTGTTGACCACCGAGCCGTCGACCGAGGCCAGCGACAGCGCGGTCTGCGCGGCGTCGACCGGGGTCACCCGCACCTTCGACGCGCCCTTGTCGATGTCGGCAGGCGTCGGCTGCGCGGAGGTGCCGGTCAGCTTCAGCAGCCCGGCGGCCTGCAGCACGAACAGCGCGCGGGCCTGGTTGGTCGGATCGTTGGGGATCGCGATCTCACCGCCGGCCGGGATGTCGGCCAGTGCCTTGTGCTTCTTGGAATACAGGCCGAGCGGCACGATGTAGGTCGAGCCGATCGGGGTCAGGGTGTCCGAGCTCGCCACGTTGTACTGGCCGAGGAATTGCAGGTGCTGGAACAGGTTGACGTCGATCTGCTTCTGCGACAGCGCCGCATTGGGCTGCTTGTAGTCGGAGAAGTTGGTGATCTTCAGCGTGATGCCCTGCTCCTTGGCCTTCTGCTCGAAGACGTCCCACGCCTGGTCCTTGTCGGTGGTGCCGATGCGCACCACGGTGCCGGACTCGGCGTCGTCCGCACCGCACGCCGTGAGGGTGAGGGCCGCGGTTGCTACCAGTACCGGGATCGCCAGTACCCGACGGAATTTCACTTGATACTCCCGAATTGCTCGCTATTGGTGAACCCGGTCATCCAAGCCGGGGCCGCCGACCTGCGACAACGGTTTACGTTGCCTCGAGCGAAACCCTCGCAAACAGTGGGACGTCCGTCTAATTTGCGGACATCAGTCGCGCAGGTATTCGTGGACCAGCATGACGGCCATCGATCCCTCGCCGACCGCGGCCGCGACCCGGTGGCCGTTGAAGGCGCGCACGTCGCCCGCGGCGAAGACGCCCGGCACGGTCGTCTCGAGGTGCAGCGGCGGCCGGGTCAGCGGCCAGGGTGAGTCGGCGCCCGCGACGGTCGCGATATCGGGTCCGGTGAGCAGGTAACCGCGGTCGTCGCGGGCGAAACCGGGGCCGAGCCAGGCCGTGGCGGGATCGGCGCCGATGAAGGCGAACAGCCAGGTGGCGGGAACTTCTTCCGTCGCGCCGGTCCGCCGGTGGCGCAGGGTGAGGCGTTCGAGATGGGTGCCGCCGGAGGCGCCCGCGACCTCGGTGCCCGTGCGGACGTGGATCTCCGGGATCGACGCGATCTGCTCGATCAGAGAGGTCGACATCTCCGTGGCCAGCGATTCGCCGCGGACCAGCAGGATCACCCGGCGGGCACAGCTGGCGAAGTAGACCGCCGCCTGGCCCGCCGAGTTCGCACCGCCGACGATGTAGACGTCGGACCCCGCGCACAGCGGCGCCTCGGTGAGCGCCGAGAAGTAGTACACGCCGCGGCCGGTGAAATCCTCGACACCCGGTGCGTCGAGGGTGCGGAAGGTAGCGCCGGTGGCGATGATCGCCGCCCGCGCCGAGACGGTCGTGCCGCCCGCGCAGTGCGCGGTGACGTCCTCGTCGGTGGCCTCGAGCGCGTCGGCCCGCAGGCTGATCACCAGTTCGGCACCGAACTTGCCCGCCTGGCGCCGGGCCCGGTCGGTGAGCACGGCGCCGGAGATCCCGTCGGGGAAGCCGAGATAGTTCTCGATGCGCGCGCTCAGCCCGGCCTGCCCGCCGATCGCCCAGCGCTCCAGCAGGACGGTGTGCAGTCCCTCCGACGCGCCGTAGACGGCGGCGGCCATGCCCGCCGGACCGCCGCCGACGACGAGCAGGTCGTAGCCGCCGGAGCCGGGTGTGGTGTGCAGCCCGACCCACTGGGCGAGTTGCTCCTCGTCGGCGGGTTTCAGCACCCGGCCGTCCGAGGCGATCAGCACCGGGGTGTCGTCGGCGGCGAACCCGTGCGCGGCCAGCAGTTCGCGGCCGGTCGGATCGGTGGGTTGCACCCAGCGGCAGGCGATCTCGTTGCGGCTGAGGAAGGTCCGGACTGCCGCGCACGCGGGCGACCACATGTCGCCGACGACGGTCAGCGCGGGGGAGTCGTGCGCATCCTGCGAGGCCACCCGTCGAGAATAGGCCGGACCGGCGGCGATGCCGGGGTGGCGCTCCGGTCAGCGGCGCGGGTGGTCCACCGACAGCCTGCCGCGGCGGATGAGATCGTGGCGGGTGTTCGCCGACATCGGCGGCAGCGGCTGCTCGCCGCTCGCCTCGTCCGGGTTCGGCCGCACCAGCAGGGTGACGGTCGCGGCAGGCACGAAACCGGTGCTGGTCATCAGCGCCGCCGAGGCGCTGTTGCGGTCCTCGACATCGGTGACGATATGGCGTGCCCCGCGCGCGAACAGCGCCTCCGAGCACACGTTCACCAGCCGCCGGGCGATCCCGTGGCCCTGCATGTCGGGCGCGACCGCGATCCACTCGAGGTAGGCCCAGTCGTCGCGGTGCTCGAACTCCATCGAGCCGAGCACGAAGCCGACGACCCGGTCGGAATCCAGGGCGACCCAGCAGGCGTTGTCCGGGCTGTCCAGATGCTCGGCGACGGCCGTGAGCGACCACGACGTGTACGGCTTGGTGGTCGTGTCGAACACCTGGTGGCCGAGGTCGAGGACTTGACGCAGATGTCCCAGCCCCATCGGCACGACGACGATCGAGGAGTCCATAGCGTCAGTGTGCCCTACGCGCCCTTGCGAGTCGCGGTCTTGCCTGCCGTGGATTTCTTCGCCGCCGCCTTGCGCGGCGCCGCCTTCTTGGCCGTTGTTTTCTTGGCCGCCTTCTTCGGGGCGGGCGCGGCCTCGGTGTCGCGGCGGCCACTGGCTTCGAGGCTGCGCTGCAGCGCGGCGACCAGGTCGACGACCTCGGCGTCGGGCTGTTCGGCGGGTTCGGCGGCCGCGGCGGATTCGACCTTGCCCGTACCGCTGGCGATCGCCTCGTCGAGGAGTTTCTGCAATTCGATCTGATATTCGTCGGTGTATTCGCCGGGATCGAAATCACCCGACATCGACTCGACCAGCGTTTCGGCCATCTTCAATTCCTGCGGACGCGGTGCGGGCGCCTCGTCGAGCGACGGGAAGTCGACGGCACGCACCTCGTCGGGCCACAGCAGCGTCTGCAGGACCAGCACGCCGTCGCGCACCCGCAGCGCCGCCAGCCGGGTCTTCTGCCGCAGCGTGAAGTGCACGAGCGCGGTCTTGTCGATGCGTTCGAGGGTGGCCGCCAGCAGCTGGTAGGCCTTGGGCGTCGCCGAATCCGGTTCGAGGTAATAGCTCTTGTCGAACAGGACGGGGTCGATCTGCTCGGACGGCACGAATTCCAGCACCGGTATTTCGTGTTTCTCCGCCGCGGGGAGTTTCGCGAAATCGGCGTCGGTGAGGACGACCTGGTCGCCGTCGGGGGAGACGTAGGCCTTGTCGATGTCGGAATACTGGACCGATTTGCCGCACACCTGGCAGACACGGTCGTATTTGATCCGGCCGCCGTCCTTGGCGTGGACCTGATGGAACCGAATATCGTGGTCCTCGGTCGCGGTATAGACCTTGACCGGGACATTGACCAGCCCGAAGGCGATCGAGCCTTTCCAGATCGATCTCATATGGCCATAATTGCCGAAATGTCGCCCGGGGGCGAGGCAACGCCGCTGAACCGGTGCCCCTCCGTGACGCGGCGGTGCTTGACATCGTTGCGTCTGATCCAATGGCCGGGTGGACGCCGAGCTGATCATCTGCGGACTCGGCCCGGCGGGCCGGGCGGTTGCCCATCGCGCGCTGGCCCGCGGCCGGGCCGTCACGGTGATCGACCCGCATCCCGACCGGGTGTGGACGCCGACCTACGCCGCCTGGGCGGACGAACTGCCGGACTGGCTGGATCCGGCCGTCGTCGCCGCGACCGTCGACGGGCCGACGGCGTTGGGCGTGCGGGAGCATCGGATCGACCGCACCTACCAGGTCCTCGACACCGCGGGATTGCAACGGTCGCTGACCATCGACGGCGCGGAGGTGATCGCCGACCGGGTCGTCGACCTGGACGCGGGCTCGGTGCGGACAGCGAGCGGATTGTCCCGCACCGGCCGGGTGATCGACGCGCGCGGACTGGCCAGGTCACCGCGCCGCGCCGAACAGACCGCCTACGGCATGGTCCTGCACCGGGACACCCGTGCCCAGCCGACCCTGTTCATGGACTGGCGGCTGGACAACGGTGCCGATCCGGACGATCCGGCGTCGTTCCTCTACGTCGTCCCGCTCGGCGCGGACACGATGCTGTTCGAGGAGACCTGTCTCGCGGGCCGCCCCGCCCTCGGCCCCGACGTCCTGCGACACCGCCTGGAACACCGCCTGCGGGCACGCGGCATACCCGTCACCGGTGCGGAACCGGTTGAGCGGGTGCGCTTCCCGGTGCAAGGGGGCAGGCCCGGTCATGGCCGGTTCGGGGCGGCCGGTGGCCTGACCCACCCCGCCACCGGTTACAGCGTCGCCGCCTCGCTGAGCGCGGCCGACCTCGTCGCCGCAGGCACGACGCCGTGGACGGCCCGAGGGCGCACCGTGGCCGCCCTGCGCCGGGCGGGTTTGCGGGCACTGCTGGCCATCCCGCCGCGCGATGTCGCTGTCTTCTTCGACGCGTTCTTCGATCTGCCCACCCCACTGCAACGGTCCTACCTGTCCGGACACGACGATCTGCGCGGCACACTCGCGGCGATGCGCGCACTGTTCGCCGCTCTACCTCCGCGATTGCGCCGCACCCTCGCGATGTCGGTGGCCGGAATCGGCCCGGCACCGGCCGGGGTGTAGCGGGCCGGTCGCCGGCCTGCATCGAAGGGTGTGCGCGCGGTCACCCCGGGGCCCGGCGGCACCGCCACGAAGTTGCTACCATCGCTGCGCGAACGCGCCCACCCGCCAACAGGATCGGGCCGGCGAGGCGGACCGGCCGGAAACACCCGAGCCCCCGCGCGTCGACGTGCGTGCCGCACAGTTGCGTGACGAGTTAGGGGAATATCCGGTGTTCGAATTCACCAAGCGGCGCAGCTGCTGGGTGCTCGGCGTTTTCGCAGTGCTCGCGCTGGTGCTCGGCGCACTCGGCGCCACGCTGTTCGAGCGGGTGGAGGGCGGCGGATACACCGACCCGGGCAGCGAATCAAGCAGAGCACTCCAGGTGCTGCGCGAGGAGTTCGGGCAGGCGCCGCCGAATCTGCTGCTGCTCGTGGAGACCGAGTCCTCGGTCGAGGACCCCGAATCCACCGCGGCGGCGACGGCACTGGTGGCCAATCTGCAGGAGCGCGACGGCGTCACCGACGTGGTGTCCTACTGGACCACCCACCAGCCCGCGCTGCGCAGCGTCGACGGCAAGCAGGGCCTGATCGTGGCCAGCGTGCTCGGCAGCGAACGCGAGATCGACCAGCGCGTCGCCGCGATCGCCGCCGAACTGACCGGAACGCAAGGCACCCTGCAGGTCAGGGCGGGCGGCTTCGCGATGCTCATGCACGAGACCGTCGAGCAGAGCAAGACCGATATCGCCAAGGGCGAGGCCATCGCGTTCCCGCTCACCCTGATCGCGCTGCTGTTCGTCTTCGGCGGCCTGGTCGCGGCGAGCCTGCCGCTGCTGGTCGCGCTCGGCACCGTGCTGACGACGATGGGCGCGCTGTGGCTGCTGACGCTGTTCACCCCGCTCTCGGTCTCCGCGACGAACGTGGCCACCCTGCTCGGCCTCGGCCTCGCCATCGACTACAGCCTGCTGATCGTCAACCGCTACCGTGACGAACTGTCCGAGGGCCGCACCCCGGCAGGCGCGGTCGCGACCACCCTGCGCACCGCGGGCCGCACCGTCGCGTTCTCGGCGCTGACCGTCGCCGTCGCGCTCGCCGGCCTGCTGTTCTTCCCGCTGCTCGCGATCCGGTCCATGGGTTACGCGGGCATCCTCGTCGCGGCACTGGCGGCCCTGGTCTCCCTGACCGTGCTGCCCGCGGCGCTGCTGCTGCTCGGCCCGCGGATCGACAAGGGTCAGCTCGGCTGGTGGTTCCTGCGGGCGCCGCGTCCAGCGCCGGGTGAGGGCGCCTGGCACAAGCTCGCCACCGCGGTGATGCGCAAGCCGATCCCGATCGGGCTGACCGTGACCGCGCTGCTGCTGCTCCTGGGCGCACCGTTCCTCGGCGTCAAGCTCGGCTTCCCGGACGAGCGCACCCTGCCGGAGTCGATGAACTCCCGCCAGGTCACCGAGATCGTGCAGCGCGACTTCGGCGAGAGCGACCAGAACACCCTCGTCGCTGTCCTGCCCGAGAGCGCTTACAGCGCAACGGGAATCGATGCCATCGCGCGCGACCTGTCCGACCTCGACCATGTCCGCCGCGTCGACACCGCCACCGGCAGCTACGCCCAGGGCGGCCTGCTCACCGCCCCCACCGCGGCGAACGCGCACTTCCGGGCCGACCGGGCCGTCTACCTGTCGGTCGTGCCCGCCACCTCCGACAGCGACGCGCTGGCCGGGCTGGTCGAGCAGGTGCGCGCGGTGCCGACGCCCAGCGAGCTGCTGGTCGGCGGTGTCGCCGCGGCCAATGCCGACTCCATCGCCGCCATCGAGGACGAATTGCCCTGGGCGCTCGGCTTCGTGGTGCTCGTGATGCTGCTGGTGCTGTTCGCGCTCACCGGCAGCGTCGTGCTGCCCGTGCTGGCGGTGGTCCTCAGCGCGCTCAGCCTCACGGCGACCTTCGGCGCGCTGGTGTGGATCTTCCAGGACGGCCATCTGTCCGGGCTGTTCGGTTTCACCGTCACCGGTGACCTGTCGGCCACCGTGCCGGTGATGCTGTTCGCCGCCGCCTTCGGGCTCGCGATGGACTACCAGGTGTTCCTGCTCTCGCGGATCCGCGAGGAATTCGACCGCACCGGCAAGAACGAGACCGCCGTCGCGGTGGGGCTGGAACGGATCGGGCGCATCGTCACCGCGGCCGCGATCCTCATCTCGCTGGTGTTCCTCGGCTTCCTGGCCTCCGACATCACCTTCATGAAGGCGTTCGGGATCGGCCTGCCGCTGGCGGTGATCGTCGACGCCACCCTGGTGCGCGGGTTCCTGCTGCCCGCCGCGATGAAGGTGCTCGGCGACGCGAACTGGTACGCGCCGGAATTCCTGCGCCGCCTGCACGATCGCTGGGGCCTGGACGAGGGCGGTGCGGGCCGGTCGCTGAATCGCGATGTCCCGGTGCGTGATCCCCTCGGTGTCACCACCGGCAAGCCGGTGACCACGGACGTGGAGATCGTCGTCAACGATCCGCTCGCGCGAGCGGAGGCGGCACGGGCCAAGGAAGACCTGGCCGCCGCGGGTCGTGCCGAGACCGCGGACTGACCAGGCGGGGTCTGTCGAGAGCTGTTGGGTGACACCGGTTTCGCTTCGGACCGGTGTCGCCCTTCGCGTTGTCCGGGAGGCTCAGATGCCGCCGGTGGACAGCAGTCCGCCGTCGACCCGCACGCAGTCGCCGGTGATCCACGCGGCCTCGTCGGAGACCAGGAACGCGATCAGCCTGGCCACGTCCTCCGGGACGCCGAGCCGCTTCAACGGGTAGGCGCTCGCGGCCCGCTCCTCGTCCGCCGAGTACAGCGCGTCGGCGAACTTGGTCTTCACCACGCCCGGCGCCACCGCGTTGACGCGAATGTTCGGGCCCAGCTGCCAGGCCAGCTCCTCGGTGAGCCGGATCAGCGCCGCCTTGGACGCGCCGTAGGCCGAGATGACACCGGAGGACCGGATGCCCGCGACACTGGCGACGTTCACGATCGCGCCACCGTGCTCGGCCATCCACGCCCGGTACGCCTGCTGGACGTAGCCCAGCGAGGCGACCACGTTCACGTCGAAGATCTTGCTGACCCCGCCCAGGTCGGCGTCCATCAGCGAGCCGTACACCGGGTTGATGCCGGTGTTGTTGATCAGGATGTCCAGCGAACCGAACTCGGTGACCGCCCTGGCCACGGCCTCGGCCCTGGCGTCGGCATCGCCCGCGTTGCCCGCCAGCGTGCTCACCTGGCCCTTGTGCCCGAGGGCGCGCAGCTCGGTCGCCGCGGCCTCGAGCGGCTCGGGCTTGCGCGCGGTGATCAGCACGTTCGCGCCACGGCGCATCAGTTCGGCGGCGGTGGCAAGGCCGATGCCGCGGCTCGCTCCGGTAACGAGGGCGGTCCGGCCTAGGAGATCGGTAGTCATGCGACGAGAGTAACCAGGCTCACACCGGGCGGCGCCGGTTCGGTGGTCGAGTTCGAGGACGGTAAAATGAGTGGTTCTTGCCGAGACCGACGGTGCACGATGGGTCGGTTCGGCGGCCACCCTTTTTTCGACACGAGGAGATTCCCTGTGATCACGGCGACCGACCTGGAGGTCCGGGCCGGAGTCCGCACCCTGCTCTCGGCCCCCGGGCCGGCGCTGCGGGTGCAGTCCGGCGACCGGATCGGACTGGTCGGGCGCAACGGCGCGGGCAAGACCACCACCCTGCGCATCCTCGCGGGCGAGGGTGAACCCTACGCCGGAAAGATCGTGCGCTCCACCGAGATCGGCTACCTGCCGCAGGACCCGAAGGAAGGCGATCTCGATGTGATCGCCCGCGACCGGGTGCTCTCCGCCCGCGGCCTGGACACCCTGATCCGGGACATGGAGAAGCAGCAGGTGCTGATGGCCGAGGTCGTCGACGAGAAGGAACGCGAGAAGGCGATCCGCAAGTACGGCCGCCTCGAAGACCAGTTCTCCTCGCTCGGCGGCTACGTCGCCGAGAGCGAAGCGGCCCGCATCTGCAACAGCCTCGGTCTGCCCGACCGGGTCCTGGGCCAGCAGCTGCGCACCCTCTCCGGCGGTCAGCGCCGCCGCATCGAGCTGGCCCGCATCCTGTTCTCCGCCTCCGACGGCTCCGGCGGGCGCTCCGATCGCATCCTGCTGCTCGACGAGCCGACCAACCACCTCGACGCCGACTCCATCACCTGGCTGCGCGGGTTCCTGCAGAACCACGACGGCGGCCTCATCGTGATCAGCCACGATGTCGAACTGCTCGAGGCCGTGGTCAACAAGGTGTGGTTCCTCGACGCGGTGCGCGGTGAGCCCGACGTCTACAACATGGGCTGGAAGAAGTACCTCGACGCCCGCGCCACCGACGAACAGCGCCGCGTCCGCGAGCGCGCCAACGCCGAGAAGAAGGCGAGCGCGCTGCGTCAGCAGGCCGCCAAGCTCGGTGCCAAGGCCACCAAAGCCGCTGCGGCACACCAGATGGTGCGCCGTGCCGAGCGGTTGATGTCGGAGCTCGACGACGTGCGCGTTGCCGACAAGGTCGCCCGCATCCGCTTCCCCGAGCCTGCGCCGTGCAGCAAGACCCCGCTGATGGTGAACAACCTCACCAAGCTCTACGGGTCCCTGGAAATCTTCACCGGCGTCAACTTCGCCGTCGACAAGGGCAGCCGCGTGGTGGTGCTCGGCCTCAACGGCGCGGGTAAGACGACCATGCTCAAGCTGCTCGCCGGCGTCGAGACGCCGACGTCGGGCGGGGTCGAGCAGGGCCGCGGCCTCAAGGTCGGCTACTTCGCCCAGGAGCACGACACCCTCGACGACGAGGCCTCGGTGTGGGAGAACATCCGGCACGCGTCCCCGGACGCGGGGGAGCAGGAGCTGCGCAGCCTGCTCGGCGCCTTCATGTTCACCGGTCCCCAGCTCGACCAGCCCGCGGGCACCCTGTCCGGCGGTGAGAAGACCCGTCTGGCCCTGGCCGGGCTGGTGTCCTCGGCGGCGAACGTGCTGCTGCTCGACGAGCCGACCAACAACCTCGACCCGGTCTCGCGCGAACAGGTTCTCGAGGCGCTGCGCACCTACGCGGGCGCCGTCGTCCTGGTGACCCACGACCCGGGCGCGGCCGAGGCGCTGAACCCGGAACGCGTCATCCTGCTGCCCGACGGCACCGAGGACCACTGGTCCAACGAGTACGCGGAGCTGATCGACCTCGCCTGAGCCGTCAGGGCTCGGAGGCGGTAGCGCAGCGTCACCACGCAGGGCCCCGGAGTCAGGCGGCGATCAACACAGCCTGAGCCCATCGGCGCCCAAAACGGCGGTGTGTCGCGCGTGAAACGCTGTGTCGCGAGGGAACTCGCGGGTCTCAGGTGAGTTTCATCACTGTTTTCGTTGATCACCGACTCCGGAGTGTCTAGCCTGGAATCAGCTGCTCGGCGACTCGGAGGAAGCCATGAGCGACAGTGCGAGACAGGCCGCTAGGTCGGCCAAGGGCAAGGCGACGATCGGCAAGACAGCGCTGGGAAAGGGCACCCGGGTCACGGGCAAGTCCCGCGACCGGTTGCAGTCCCAGCTGAAGAAACAGTACGAGGCGGGAGCGAGCATCCGCTCCCTGGCCAGGTCCACCGGCCGCTCGTACGGCTTCATCCACAATGTGCTGGTCGAATCGCACGTCGAGTTGCGCGGCCGCGGCGGCGCCAACCGGCGAAAGAATCCGGCCGACTGAGGCGGGCTCACCAGTCGGCGACGGCACCGTCCCCGCGGACGAGCAGGTTCGCCAGGCTGGTGAACAGCGGCAGGCCGGTCTTGATCTCCAGATACGCGAACTGGCCCTGCGGGTTCACCTCGAGGAAGTAGTACTCCCCGTCGCTGCCCAGACGCAGGTCGACGACGCCGAAGCTCAGCCCCAGCGCGCCCATCAGGGTGGCCAGCGACTTGCTGACCGAGGCGGGCAACCGGTCGCGCGTGAACCCCACCGAGGTGTCGAGCCGGGAATCGACCCGCCCGGCCCCCGCCTGCGAATCGATGCGCACCGTCCA
Organism: Nocardia sp. NPDC055029; assembly: GCF_053608525.1. NCBI lineage: Bacteria > Bacillati > Actinomycetota > Actinomycetes > Mycobacteriales > Nocardiaceae > Nocardia > Nocardia sp. NPDC055029. The sequence continues at coordinate 94,828 of NZ_JBSGVQ010000012.1, read as the reverse complement.
CTCGACGCCGTCGACCCACACCACCCGCAGATCGCAGCTGGCCTCGACATAGTCCTGGAACGTGGTGGGCGTCGACCGGATCGAACCGAGCCTGCTCAACTCGGACCCGGTGATGATCCGGGTCTCGGAGAACTCGCCGCGGCCGGTCCCCGTGCGCTTGTACACCACTGGGCCGGAACGGGATTCGACGAAACTGCGGGCCTCGTCCGGATCGTTGGTGATCAGCGTCTCGGGAATGGTGAAGCCGGCCCGCTGCGCCGTCTCCAGCTGCACGATCTTGCGGCTCGCGGTGCGTTCGGCGGCCGGATCGTTGACCCAGTACGCCGGGATCGACCACAGCATGCCCTGCAGGAACCCGTCGCACTCGGCCTGGCGGAACTCGTCGTCGGCGACGCGAACGCCGTGCGGCACCCGGCACGGGTGCGGCCTGCGCCACCACACCGCGCGCACGTCGTCGAGGCCGTGGATATGGGCGAGCGCGCGGTTGGTGCCTGCCTTGTCGAGCCGGAAACTGCCTGTCTCGGTGGGGAAGTCACGCAGGTCGAGCCGGATCGGGTCGAGCCCGTGGTGTTCTCGCAGGGTGGCGGCCAGCGCATCGGCGTGCAGGTCGTCGGTTTCGGAGACGATGAGCACCGCGTCGGTCGCGCGTTCCATGATGGTGGGCCGCTTCAGTCGAGGCTGTCGCAGTTGATGCCGTCGCGGAAGGTGAACGTGGCGCCGGTGACGCCGCCGCGTTCGGCGATCCGCAGCTTGGCCGCCCAGGTGCGGGTGGCCTGGGCCAGCTGGTCGTCACCGAGCGCCTCCGACGGCTCTGGGGCCAGCGTGATCGGCCGGTCGACCAGTTCGACGCGCATCCTGCGCGTGAAATCGGCGGTGGCGCCGGGCCGGATGTCGACGCACACCTGCCGTTCACCCGCCGCGGCGCGATCCTCGGTGAGCCGCACGACATCCCGCCGGTCGAAGGTCCACGTACCACCGTCGACGCGCACCGAGATGTCGCGATCGGACTCGGCCACCAGCAATCCGCGCAAGGCCGGGCCCCGATCTCGGGACGCCGCGGTAGCGGGGAGGTGGATGGCGTCGGTCATGGGCACTCACTCCGATCTTCTCGTCTGCTCGCGATTTGCCAGAGCCCCCGAAGGTGCTTCGGATCATAGCGTGCGAGCGGGCGTCGCCGAGTCGGTTCGCGAGATTTGCAGAGCCCCGGGCAAACCGCCGAGCGGCGCGTGATCGCCTAGCGGGGAGAGAATTTCGGACAACCGGACCGCTGATCGCCCCGTCGCACCGGCAATCGATCAGCTAACGATGCTTGACACGACCGCGGCCCGCATCGCCCTGGAATTGCTGGGCGATACGGGCCGTGCCGGGCAGGTCAGAGGCCGAGCAGTTCGGGGTGCTCGGCGAGACCGCGGAAGTGCTCGGCGGGGTTGGCGACCAGCTTGCGCTCGGTCAGATCCATCGCGCCCGCCACCACGGTGATCTCGGCGGAGACGGTTCCGTCGAGCTTGATGATCTTGTGGTGGAACCGGAAGACCTTGCCGCCGTCCCAATCGAATTCGCACGTCACGGTCACCTCGTCGCCGCCGCGCAGCTCCCGCCGGTACTTGATCGTCGACTCGAGCACGACGGCCCCGATGCCACTGGCGAGGAACTTGTCCTGCGGGATCCCCGCTGCCCGCATCAGCTCCCAGCGGGCATGCTCGCCGTACTGGTGGTAGACGGCATGGTTGAGATGGCCCTGGGTGTCGAGCTCATAGCCGCGGACGAGGACCGGTACGGAGAACGTCATACGGTGTACAACCGGCGGCTTCGCCAGCGTTGTTCCCGATTCGGCTGCAATCTGCACCACAGTCCGGACGGTTCGGTATGGCCGATCGGTCAGCGGCGGTGGGCGTTGCGTTCGGCCCACCAGGTGGGGGCGTCGACGAAGTGGTTGTCGAACTCCTCTTGGGCGGCGAGGAATTCGTCGTGGGTCGCCTGGCCGTGGATGAGCCGGTCGAGCAGGCGGAAGTATTCGAAGCGCTGGACGCCGGGCATCAGGGCGATGAGGATGCGGGCGCCGCTGTCGGGAGTGGCGCCGAAGGCGTGGGGCATCAGGCGGGGGACAACCAGGGAGCCGCCCGCGCCGACGGTGAGGATGCGGTCGCCCGCCATGACCTGGAGTTCGCCGTCGGCGACGTAGAAGAGTTCGTCGGAGCGGGTGTGGAAGTGCGGTGCCGCGCCGTCGGCGCCCCTGTCCATGGTGACTTCCAGAGTGCTGACGGTGCCGTCGCTGGCGTTCGCGTCGGTGAGCAGGCGCATCCGCACGGAGTCGGTGCCGAGGACTTCGGCGTCCTCGGGCAGGCAGAGGGCGATGTCGCGAGTGTTCGTCATGGCAGTTCCATTCGCTGGTTGATAATTCGGTACCGAACTATATCGCAGCGAATAGAATCGTGTCCATGGATGAACCGGACGCCGTCGACGCCATCGCCGCCCAGTGGCAGCGCGAACGCCCCGACCTCGACCTCGCCGCGATGGCGGTCCTGGGCAGGCTGGGCAGATTGATGACGGTGGCGACGGCCCGCATCGAAGCCGTGTTCACCGCACACGGCTTGCAGCGTGGGGAGTTCGATGTGCTTGCGGCACTGCGCCGTTCGGGCACACCGTGCGAACTCAACCCCTCGGTGCTCGCCGACACCCTGATGCTGTCGCGCGCGGGGATGACCGGCCGCATCGATCGCCTGGAAGCAGGGGGCCTGGTCCGCCGGATCGCCGATCAGGGTGACCGCAGAGCAGTGCTGGTCGCGCTGACCGAGGAGGGGCGTGAACTTGTCGATGTCGTCGTCGGCGCGCACACGGAGAACGAGACAGCGATGCTGTCCGTGCTGGATCCCGCCGATCAGGAATCGCTCGACCGCATCGCCCGCATCCTGCTGAAGAGCCTCGAGGGCTAGCCGATCCCCAACGGCACAATGATCAAGACCGTTGATCCCGCCGATCGCAATCGGGGAATTCTGGCGGCCATGGAGGCGGGATTCGAGCCCGCGACCTCCGTCATGTCGAGGCGGTGTTCTACCTGCTGAACTACTCCATGGCCACGCTGAGCGTAACTCAGGCTTCCTTGCGGCGCACCGAGGCTTCGACGAGATCCAGTACGGCGGAAAGGTTTTCGTCGGTGTGACCGGAGGCGATGCGGGCGATGAGGCCGTCGAGGACGAGGTCGAGATAGCCGAGCAGGACGTCGGTGGGGACGTCGTCGCGCAGGGCGCCTGCCGCCTTGCGGCGCTCGAGGCGGGCGAGGGTGGCCGCGGTCAGCTCGGCCGAGCGCTGGGTCCAGCCGGCCCGGAACTCGGGGTCGGTGCGCACCCGGCGCGCGATCTCGAGGCGGGTGCCCAGCCAGTTGAATTCCTCTGGGCGGGCGAGCATGTCGCGCATGACCTGCACGATGCCCTGGTTGGCCGCGACCTCGGCCATGCGCTCGGCGTCGTCCTTGGCCAGGGCGAAGAACAGCGCGTCCTTGTCCCGGAAGTGGTGGAATATCGCGCCGCGGGACAGGCCGATGGCCTCTTCCAGACGGCGCACCGTGGCGCCGTCGTAGCCGTATTCGGCGAAGCAGCGCCGCGCGCCGTCGAGGATCTGGCTGCGGCGGGCGGCGAGGTGGTCGTCGCTGACCTTGGGCATGAGTCCTCCAACGGGAAATACACGGACCCCCGCCCCGGAACTCCGAGACGGGGGCTGTCGCAAGAAGGGCATCCGTTAACGGATGCCCGTGTGGTGCAGCATCATTCGATACTGCACCACCGGACACCGAGGTGCTTAACCGCGGATCATGTTGCGCAGGACGTACTGCAGGATGCCGCCGTTGCGGTAGTAGTCGGCCTCACCGGGGGTGTCGATGCGGACGACCGCGTCGAACGTGGTGACCTTGCCGTCTTCCGCGGTGGCGGTGACCTTGACGGTCTTCGGGGTGACACCCTCGTTGAGGGCGGTGATGCCCTCGATGTCGAAGGTCTCGGTGCCGGTCAGGCCCAGCGACGCGGCCGACTGGCCGGCCGGGAACTGCAGCGGCACAACGCCCATGCCGATGAGGTTGGAGCGGTGGATGCGCTCGAACGACTCGGTGATGACGGCCTTCACACCCAGCAGGCTGGTGCCCTTGGCGGCCCAGTCACGCGAGGAGCCCGAACCGTACTCCTTGCCACCGAGCACGACCAGCGGAATGCCGGCGGCCTGGTAGTTCTGCGAGGCGTCGTAGATGAACGCCTGCGGGCCACCGTCCTGGGTGAAGTCGCGGGTGTAACCACCCGAGACGTCGTCGAGGAGCTGGTTGCGCAGCCGGATGTTGGCGAAGGTGCCGCGGATCATCACCTCGTGGTTACCACGACGCGAGCCCAGCGAGTTGTAGTCCTTGCGGGCCACACCGTTGGCGTCGAGGTACTGCGCGGCGGGGGTGCCGGGCTTGATCGGGCCTGCCGGGGAGATGTGGTCGGTGGTGACCGAGTCGCCCAGCAGCGCAAGGACGCGGGCGCCCTTGATGTCGGTGACGGGGCTCGGGTCCATCGACATGCCGTCGAAGTACGGCGCCTTGCGGACGTAGGTCGACTTCTCGTCCCACGCGAAGGTGTCGCCCTCCGGGGTGGCCAGGCCCTGCCAGCGCGCGTCGCCGTCGAAGACGGTGGCGTAGGAGTTGCGGAACATGTCCTGGTTGATCGAGGACTTGATGGTGTCGTCGATCTCCTGGGCCGAAGGCCAGATGTCCTTCAGGAAGACGTCGTTGCCCTCGGTGTCCTGGCCGAGCGCGTCGGTCTCGAAGTCGAAGTCCATGGTGCCCGCGAGCGCGTAGGCGATGACCAGCGGCGGGGAGGCCAGGTAGTTCATCTTCACGTCGGGGGAGATGCGACCCTCGAAGTTGCGGTTACCCGACAGCACGGCGGTGACCGAGAGGTCGTTGTCGTTGATCGCGGCCGAGATCTCCTCGGGCAGCGGGCCGGTGTTACCGATGCAGGTGGTGCAGCCGTAGCCACCGACGAAGAAGCCCAGCTTCTCCAGGTAGGGCCACAGGCCTGCCTTCTCGTAGTAGTCGGAGACGACCTGCGAGCCCGGCGCCATGTTGGTCTTCACCCACGGCTTGGTCGACAGGCCCTTCTCCACCGCGTTGCGGGCGAGCAGGGCGGCGCCGAGCATGACCGACGGGTTGGAGGTGTTGGTGCAGGAGGTGATACCCGCGACCACGACGGCGCCGTGATCGAGGACGAAGTCACCGCGCTCGGCCGAGCGGACCTCGACCGGCTTGGACGGACGGCCGTTGGCACCCTTGGCGGCCGAGTGGGCCGGGGTGTAGGTGTCGTCGGCGGCGTTCGCGGACACGGCGACCGAATCGGAAGCCGGGAAGGACTCGTCGCCCGCCTCGTCCAGCGCGGTCAGCTCGCCCTCGCCCACGTAGTTGACGATGTCGGAGCGGAAGGCGCTCTTGGACTCGCTGAGCAGGATGCGGTCCTGCGGGCGCTTCGGACCGGCGATGGACGGCACGACGGTGCCCAGGTCCAGCTCCAGGTACTCCGAGTACGCGGGCTCGTTGTCGGCGTTGTGCCACATGCCCTGTTCCTTGGCGTACGCCTCGACGAGCGCGAGCTGCTCGTCGGTGCGGCCGGTCAGGCGCAGGTAGTTGATGGTCTCCTCGTCGATCGGGAAGATCGCCGCGGTGGAACCGAACTCGGGGCTCATGTTGCCGAGGGTGGCGCGGTTGGCCAGCGGCACCTCGGACACACCGGCGCCGTAGAACTCGACGAACTTGCCGACGACGCCGTGCTTGCGCAGCATGTCGGTGACGGTCAGCACCACGTCGGTGGCGGTGACGCCCGGCTTGATCTCACCGGTCAGCTTGAAGCCGACGACGCGCGGGATCAGCATGGAGACCGGCTGGCCCAGCATCGCGGCCTCGGCCTCGATGCCGCCGACGCCCCAGCCGAGCACGCCGAGGCCGTTGACCATGGTGGTGTGCGAGTCGGTGCCGACACAGGTGTCGGGGTAGGCCTGGCCGTTGCGGACCATGACGGTCGGGGCCAGGTACTCGATGTTGACCTGATGGACGATGCCCATGCCAGGGGGGACGACCTTGAAGTCGTCGAAGGCGCCCTGGCCCCAGCGCAGGAACTGGTAGCGCTCGCCGTTGCGCTCGTACTCGAGCTCGACGTTGCGCTCCAGCGCGTCGGCGCGGCCGAAGACGTCCAGGATGACCGAGTGGTCGATGACCATGTCGGCGGGGGAGAGCGGGTTCACCTTGCTCGGGTCGCCGCCGAGGGTGGTGACGGCCTCACGCATGGTGGCGAGGTCGACGATGCAGGGCACGCCGGTGAAGTCCTGCATGATCACGCGCGCGGGGGTGAACTGGATCTCGACGCTCGGCTGCGCCGAGGGATCCCAGTTCGCGATCTCGCGGATGTGATCGGCGGTGATGTTGGCGCCGTCCTCGGTGCGCAGCAGGTTCTCCGCCAGCACCTTCAGGGCGTAGGGCAGCTTCTCGGTGCCGGGAACAGCCGAGAGACGGAAGATCTCGTAGGAGTTGCTTCCGACCTCGAGCGTGCCCTTGGCGCCGAAGGTATCAATCTTCGTCACGTCAGCTCCACTCATGTGTGAGGGTGTGCCGCCGGCGGGGCTGTGCCGGCGACTCGCGTCTTCGGAGGGGGATCCGGCGCCGTGAGATGCCGGTTTCCTCGCCGTACGAGCCTAACAGTACGCTTGTCCTATGAAATACGCGGGGGCGGTTGGGCGTGCCGTGTGAGCGTGTCCGCGCGCGTCGTCGCGTACTGTGCCAGTCGAGCGAGTCGGGGAATGACGCTTTGACGCTCACCCTGCAGTGTTGGATGCCCGTCGCAACGTAGGCGACCGAGGCTCGAAAGACCGGATGGAAGATGACCGTCTTGCACACCTTCGCGCCGATGGCCGCCGAACTGCCGCCGAATACCGTGCTGAGCAGTGTCCGGTCCGATCTCGCCGACAATCACGTCGCCGCCCCCAAGGGCGTGAACCAGGAGAAGCTGGCGGCGATCGTCGCCCAGGCGCGATCCGAGGGGATCCCGCTGAGCGTCGTTGTCGTTCCAGGCAACCCCGGCCACGACTCGAGCCTACGTGACCTGGCCACCGAGGTGGGCAAAAGCACCGACGGCACGGTCGCGGTCTTCAGCGACGACTGGGTCGGCACCTACAGCGACGGCATCAGCCGGGTCCGGCTCGAGTGGGCCGAGGACGTCGCCAAGTACAAGGGGAATCACCCCGAGGAGGCCGTGCAGGCCTTCGTCGACCGGCTGGAGCAGCCGGAGGGTGTGTCCTGGAGTGTGATCACCGCGGTGTTGCTGACGCTGGCCGCGCTGGTGATCGCCGGGCTGTACTTCGTGAAGGCGCGCCGCGGTCCCGATGCCGACACGCAGGTTGCCGCGTCGGCCCGCCGCGCTGACGCGGGTTCCGTCAAGTAACTGGTTTCCCTTCAGCAACATTTCCAGACCGTCGGTCTGTTTTCTGCCGTGAAAAGCTGACCTCCGACAGGCTACTTTCGGGCTATCCGCTAATTGCATCCCCGTGTCGCTGTGGCGGTTGTTTCCCTTGTGAACTATGTGTCGTACGGTTGCGGTGATCGTGATCGTGAATGCAGTGGTACAGGGGGCATTGGTCGACTCGTGTGGTCGGTGGGTGGGCTGATGCGCCGGTGGCGTATGTCGAGTCGAGTCACTCGGAGGTGCCGTGCGCGGTGCGGGCAGGCAGGACGAACCAGGTCTATTACGGGTAGCGGCGGGATTGCTGATGGCGCTGGCCGTGTTCGCGGGCGCGGGGCAGGTCGCGGCGGTGCCACCGCCGCCGCCCAATCCCTCCGACGGTGAGATCGCGGGCGCGGGCGCGCAGGTCGACGCGCGGGTGAGCGAAATCGGCGTGCTGATCAACCGGGTCGCCGCGGCCGATCAGCAGTTACAGGCCCTCGACGACGCGCTCGCCGCCAAACGCGAGGCGGTCAACCAGGCGCTGGTCGACCTGCAGACCGCCAGAGACGCCGCCGACGCGGCCGCGGCCGCGGTCACCGACTCGCAGGCACTGCTCGCCGACGCGGGCGCGCAAGTCGGCGCGGCCCGCCAGGACTTCGACCAGTTCGCCACCCAGGCCTATGTGCGGCCGGTGAACAGCTCGGTCGTCACCTACCTGGCCTCCGCCACGCCCGATGCCGCGATGGACCGCGCGCAGGTGCTGAGCATGGTCTCGAAGAATCAGCGCCAGGCGCTCGACGACCTGCGCCGCACCCAGATCGCCCAGGCCAACCAGAACGCGGCGGCCCGCCAGGCCAAGGCCGACGCCGACGGCGCCGCCGGCGCCGCCGAGCAGAAGAAGAATGCCGCCCAGACCGCGGTCACCGTCGCCAAGACCGAATTCGACACCCAGGCCACGGCCCGCGACACGCTGCAGCGCGACCGCGCGGCGGCCCAGTCCGCCCTCGATGTCGCCCGCGCGACGGTGTCGGGGCTGCAGAGCCAGCGCGAGGTGTTCCTGGCCTGGGACGACCAGCGCAAGGCCGAGCTGACCGCGCTGCTCGCCGCCGCCAACGCCGCGGCCGCCCGCGCCGCCGCCGACAAGGCCGCCCGCGACCGCGCCGCCAAGCTCGGCGAGGGGCAGCGCCCACACACCGAGCTCGAATCCTCTCCGGCCTCACCACGCAAGACCAAACCCAAGCCGACGAAACCGCAGGTCACCGGGTCGGCCGCGATCGAGACGGTGATCGACCGGGCGATGTCGCAACTCGGCGTCACCTACGCCTGGGGCGGCGGCGACGAGGGCGGACCCACCCTCGGCATCCGTGACGGCGGCACCGGCGACGCGCACGGCGACTACAACAAGATCGGCTTCGACTGCTCGGGCCTGATGCTCTACGCCTTCGCGGGCATCGGCGTCTCCCTGCCGCACTACAGCGGCTACCAGTACAACGCGGGCACCCGCGTCGACGTCGAGGACCGCGAACGCGGCGACATGCTGTTCTGGGGCCCGGGCGGCAGCGCGCACGTCGCGCTCTACCTGGGCAACGGGACGATGATCGAGGCGCCCGAATCCGGTGATGTGGTCAAGATTTCACCGGTCCGCGAGGATGGCATCATGCCGTATGCGGTCCGCATCGTCGCCGAATGAGGATGCGGGAAGTGAAAGAACGAGGTAAACAACTGGAGAACAGTAGATGTGACCGGGCGTTTTGCTCAAAGGTGGGTTGTCGGCGCCTCGGAAGAGGGATAGCGTCACTACCTATAACCAAGTCACGCCTCGAAACATCAAGTGTGAGTGTGTGTTTCAGAATGAGGCTATCGCGGGGCAAGACCGCTCCTCGGTCGGCGACGGTTTGTGGTTCATCGCCGAGCCTTCCTGAGTATGCGTGGCCGGATGGAGTCAGCGGCCGGGCCGGCACGCAGTTCGCGCATCCAGGATCCATGGCGGCAGTATCCGAGGGGGCGTAGTGAGACCAACCGAACCCACACAAGCAGTAGCGGAGCGCGCGAGTATCGGCTCCGAGTGCCGCGGGATTCCGATCCGGACACCCGATCTGGCTACCCGGTATCTGGTAATCCCGAACACCGCGTTGTCCGAGCCGACGGTCAGCATCGAGGTGGTGGCCGACAACTCCCTGACGCGAGAAATGCTGTGTGGGTTCTTGGGTTCCGAAGACGACTTCGTCGTCATCCGCGGGGTGTCATGGAACGAAGCCGACAGAAGGTCCGGCGCGGTGCCCCCGGATGTGATCGTGCTCGACATCGACGAAATCAGCAGTGGCGCTGTACGGATCACCCGCTCGCTGATTCGGGCATTTCCCGACGCCGCGATCGTGGTGTTGAATTCGGGCGGCCCCGGACACGTGTTGTACGACATGCTGGAGATCGGTGTTCGCTGCTTTCTTCACAAGGGGATTTCCCGCACCGAACTGGTGACTTCGATCCGGGGTGTGGCGTCGGTGGAGAACCAGATCACGGTCACCGTGCCCCGCGAATTCCTGACATGCGGCGGACCATCGAGTCGCGGAAGACTCTCTGCGCGTGAGGAACAGGTCGTTCGCCTGGTCGGCGAGGCTATGACGAATCGTCAGATCGCCAATGCCCTGTCGATCACCGAGGGAACGGTCAAACGCCATCTGCGTAGCATTTTCGACAAGCTGGGGGCGGTCTCGCGGATCGACGCGGTCAACCGGTATCGCACCCTCGAAGGCCGGCAGGACTCGGCCTGAATACCCGATGGCATCCGAAAGATGCGAAAGAGGCCGGACTGTCCGCCGATGCGCGGACAGTCCGGCAATAGTGTGATGCGGCCGCCTCGGCGTCAGTGGTCGACGGCTCGTTCCACGTCGGCGATGGCCTGCTCTGCGTCGACGAACAGGACTGCGCGCCAGCCTGCCGCGCGAGCGCCGGCGCAGTTCTGTGGCAGGTCGTCCACCAGGATGCACCGATCCGGGGCAATGCCCGCCCGTTCGGCCGCCAGGTCGAAGATCTCGCGGTCGGGCTTGCGGCAACCGACCTGTGCGGAGTTGACCACGGTGTCGAACAGCTCGTCGGCGACCACCATCTTTCGCCAGTAGGGCTCCCAGGCGGGCGGCATGTTGGACAGCATGCCGACGAACGCGCCCTCGGTGCGGTACCGCAGCAGCGCGTTCACCCAGCTGGTGTTGGCCGGCCTGTCGGCGAACCACGTCTCGGCCAAACTCGGGATCGCGGCATGAATCCCCTGCTCGGCCAGTGCCGCGCGCACCAGGTCCAGCCACTCGTCCTCGGTGACCAACGGTGTGTCCAGCGGCAGCATCATGTCCTCGGTGCCAAATGTGGCGGTCACGGCTGCAATTGCCGAACGAAGCGGATCCGGTGCCAGCCCGGTTTTTTGGCAGAATGCCGCAAAAGTATCGGCGACCGGCGGGGTCAATACACCACCGAAATCTGACCAGATCGCGACAGAAGGTCCCATGCTGAGGTCGGTCAACGGTCTCTCCACTCTGTATTCGACTATCCCGTCCAGCGGCACGATATTTCTTCACCGGGCGCCCGCGCGATACGACGAACGGGGTACCTCGCATGGTCCGGCATGCTTCCTCCGGACCCGTCCCGGAAGTGATACACCTTGGGAGACAGGCAATTCAGCCCATTGGAAGGTGACTCGTTCACCTTTCGCGGCACGGTCTGCCGTCGGTACTGTCCGAATCGTGTCGAGGGAGGACGGTTTCGGCTGCTGCGCGATACGAATTCCCCCGAGCCGGATGGATATGGGTAGGAGCATGACGATGGAGACAACACTCCGGGCAAGAACTCTCGCGGAGGCTATTTCTCTGCGTGCTACCGAAGATACGAATCGGACTGCCTACACGTTTTTGGCCGATGGCGAAAACGAATCGCTGTCGTTGACATTCGGCGAGGTCGGGGTGCGCGCCACAGCGATCGCGTCCCGATTGGCGGCGGTGGCCGCACCGGGTGAGCGGGCACTCATCATCGCCCCGGATTCGGCCGATTTCGTGCTCGCGTTCCTGGCCTGCCAGTACGCGGGGGTGATCGCGGTGCCGGTCTACCCGCCTTTCCCGATCACCTCGCCGCGTCGGATCGACACCCTCCGGACGATCGCCGCGGACTGCGGGGCCACCGTGGTGCTCGCCGGCGCTCCGGAACAGACCCGCCAGGCCCTGCTCGCCGCGGCGCCCGAACTGGGTGCGTTGCGTTGGGTGGGTACCGACGCGACCGACGACACAGGGTTCGAGCCGGTCTTCCCGACCGGAGCCGACGTGTCCTTCCTGCAGTACACCTCGGGTTCGACCTCGGCTCCGAAGGGTGTGGTCGTCACCCACGACGCGCTCATGCACAACCAGGAGCTGATGTGCCACAGCATGGGCTACCGCCCCGAATCGAGCATCGTCGGCTGGCTGCCGTTGTTCCATGACATGGGATTGATGGGGCTGATCGTGCCCGCGATCTACGCGGGCGGCAGCACTGTTCTGCTGCCGCCGTTGACCTTCGTCCAACGCCCGGAGCGCTGGCTGCGCGCGGTGACCCGATACTCGGCCACGATTACCGGCGGCCCGAACTTCGCCTTCGAGCTGTGCTGCCGTCGCATCCCCGCCGCAGAGCGCGAAGGGCTCGACCTCAGTTCGCTCGAGGTCATGTTCAATGGCGCGGAGCCGATTCGCGACGAGACATTGGCCAAGTTCGCCAGGGAGTTCGGACCCCACGGATTCGACCCGCGCAGTCATTACCCCTGCTACGGCCTGGCCGAATCGACGTTGTTCACCGCCGGTGCGGTGCGTGGGGCAGGCGCGGTGACCCTGTCGGTGGACAGGGCGCAGCTGGCGGAAGGCCGGGTCGTAGCAGGGGCGGGGCATACCTTGGTCAGCTCTGGTGTCGTCGCGTCGCATCGCGAGCTTCTGATCGTCGACCCGGAAACCCGGACCCCGGTTGCCGAGGGCGACGTCGGCGAGATCTGGATCGGTGGCCCCGATGTGGCCGCCGGGTATTGGCAGAACGCGGACGCGACGACCGAGACATTCCGCGCGGAAACGGTGTCGCCACGTCGCGGCCCCTTGCTGCGCAGTGGCGACCTCGGTGCGGTCGTCGACGGCGAACTGTATGTGGTCGGCCGCCGCAAGGACCTGATCATCGTCGGTGGGCGCAACTACTACCCGCAAGACATCGAGGCCACGGTCGAGAACGCGAGCCCGCTGGTACGACGCGGCTGCACCGCGGCGTTCGCGTCCGACCGGGCCGGCGGCGAAGAGCTGATCGTGGTCGCGGAGACGCGTGCGGACGCTACCGGCATCGACGTGGCCGCGCTGTCGGCAGCCTTGCGTGCCGCGATCACCATCGACCATTCGATCACCCCTGCCGATGTACTGCTGGTTCCGGCGGGCACAGTGCCCAAGACCTCGAGCGGAAAGCTGCAGCGCCGCGGCACTCGTGCCGCCTTCGAGGCGGGCGAGCTGACCCTGGCACAGCAGTCGCTGACGGTCGGAGCGCAGTGATGTCGCGGGCGGATCAGATTGTCACGTGGCTGGTCGAGCGAATCGGTTCCCTGCTCGGCGTGGAGGGGGAGAGCCTGGCGGTCGACGTCCCGTTCGTCGCACTCGGATTGTCCTCGCTGCAGGCGGTGGAGCTGTCCGACGATCTCCAGCGCTGGACCGGACTGACGCTCTCGCCGACATTCGCCTACGACTATCCCAGCATCACCTCCGCCGCCGTGGCGCTCGCGGAGCAGATGGCCGTGGCGGCCCAGCCGGGCACCGGCGGACGCGGCGAAGTGCGGGGCCCCGTGCGCCGACTGCAGGAGCCGGCCGAGGCCGGTACCGAGGGCGAGCTGATCGCGATCGTCGGCATCGGCTGCCGATTCCCCGGCGCCGACGGTCCCGCACAGTTCTGGGACCTGCTGCGGCACGGAGTCGATGCGATCAGCGAGGTGCCTTCGGATCGCTGGAATGCCGACGAACTCTACGATCCCGATCCTGATGCTCCAGGCCGGATGACCACCAAGTGGGGTGGATTTCTTTCCGGCGTCGACCATTTCGACGCGGACTTCTTCGGCATCGCGGCCAGGGAGGCCGTGCGAATGGATCCCCAGCAACGCCAGCTACTCGAAGTGGCGTGGACCGCGCTCGACGACGCCGGGATCGGACCGCGCGGCCTGGCGGCGACCCCGACCGGTGTCTTCATCGGCGCATCGTCCTACGACCACGGCGTCGCGGTGCTCGCACCCGGCACCGAGGTGTCGGCCCAGGACGGTACCGGTGCGGCATTGAGTGTCATCGCCAACCGGCTGTCGTACTGCCTGAACCTGGCGGGCCCGAGCATGGTGGTCGACACTGCCTGCTCGTCATCACTGGTCGCCGTGCACCTGGCCTGCCAGTCGCTGCGGGCAGGGGAGTCGGAGCTCGCCTTGGCGGGCGGGGTCAATGTGATCGCAGGCCCACGCATCGCGCTGAGCTTCAGCAAGGGCAGGCTGATGGCTCCGGACGGCCGGTGCAAGCCGTTCGACGAGAGCGCCGACGGCTACGTCCGCAGTGAGGGGGCGGGCGTTGTCGTCCTCAAGAGACTGGACAAGGCACTCGCTGACGGGGACCGGGTCTATGCCGTGATCCGTGGCAGCGCGGTCAATCAGGACGGGCGGACCAACGGTCTGATAGCGCCGAGCCGCCCCGCGCAAGAACGTGTGTTGCGCGCGGCCTATCACAGCGCCGGCGTCGACCCCGCTTCCGTCACCTATGCGGAGGCACACGGTACCGGCACAGCTGTCGGCGACCCGATCGAGGTCGGGGCGCTTGCCACGGTGCTCGGTGCGGGCCGTGACCCGGCCACGCCATTGCGAATCGGTTCGGCGAAATCGAATCTCGGACATCTCGAGGCCGCCGCCGGCATCGCCGGATTGATCAAAACCGCGCTGTCGCTGCATCATCGGCAATTGGTGCCGACGCTGCACTTTCAGCGGCCGAATCCGAGAATGGGCCTGGATACCGTCCCCGTGGTCGTCCAGACCCAGGTCGAGTCGCTGCCTGTCGACACTGCGGGCAGTGCTGTCGCGGGAACCAGTTCGTTCGGCTTCGGCGGCACCAACGCCCATGTGGTGCTGTCCACCGCGCCGACGGCCGAACCGCGGTCGGCACAGCGAACCACCGAATACCTGCTCTTCCCGGTGTCGGCGCAGACGGAAGCCGGCCTGCGCCGCCGTGCTCGGGGCTGGGCTGCTGTCGCCCGACGAGACGGGCACGACCCGGGATGGCTGGCGCGCGCCGCTGCGACCGCTGCCCGGCGAGCCGATCACGACACGCATCGGGCCGCGGTGATCGTGCGCGATGTCGACGACCTGGTCGAAAGCATGACCGCTATCGCCGAAGGCGAACGGGCTCGCGGCATCTGCGGACCACGGCCGCGGGCGACAGGCCAACGCCAGGTGGGGCTGATCTTCCCCGGGCAGGGTTCGCAGTGGGACGGGATGGGGCGCGGGCTGGCGAAGAGCATTCCGGCGTTTCGCGAGGCGATCGAACGCGCCGACACCGAACTGTCGGCCTGGCTGGGTGAATCACTGTGGTCGGCCGATACCGGACTCGTCGCGCACGGCACCGCGCAGGTGCCGCCCGCGCTGTTCGCGATGCAGGTGGCGTTGGCGCAGACCTGGCGAGCTTTCGGCGTAGAGCCCGCCGCTGTGTGCGGGCACAGTATGGGTGAGATCGCCGCTGCCCACGTCAGTGGTGCGCTCTCGCTCGCCGATGCCGCGCGCGTCGTCTCGGTACGGAGCAGGCTGCTCACCGAGATCTCCGGCCACGGCGGACTCGCGCTCGTCGAACTCGATGCGGCGCAACTGGAAACGGTGCTCGCCGAGCACCTCGACACAGTGTCGGTGGCAGCGGTGAACGGACCTCGCGCGACGGTGCTCTCCGGTCCTCCGCAGGCGTTGGACGGGATTGTCCGGCAGCTGGAGGCCGACGGCGTGTTCGCCCGGCGCATCGCGGTCGACTTCGCCGCCCACAGTCCGGCTGTGGAGCCGTTGCGGCCGCGCTTGCGCGCCGGCATCGAGGGCATCACCGCGCAGCGTCCCGCGCTGCCGTGGTATTCGACGGTCACCGGTGCCGTGTCCGCGGACACGCTCGCCGATGGCGACTACTGGTCGCGCAATCTGCGCGAGACGGTGCTGTTCGATACCGCGGTCGGCCGGATGCTGTCCGAAGGGCACGACACGTTCGTAGAGATCGCACCGCACCCGGTGCTTTCCCGGTCACTCGGGGAGATCGCCGAGGCCACCTCGGCGACAGCGGATGTGGTGGTGGTGTCGTCGACACGTCGTGACGAGGACGAGGTATTCGCGTTCCTGCACGCGCTGGGCGAGATCTACGTATCCGGCGTGAGCCTGGATTGGGAGGCGATTCACCCGGTCGCCGACGCGGTAGCGGTCCCGTCACAGGGCTGGAACCATCAGCGTTTCCCGCTGATCCGGGCTCTCGGGCCCGGCGAAGGCGCCGGAGCCGGTGCGGCTTCGAGCCGGCTGCTCGGCGCGCGGGTCTCCGTCGGCACCCACCCCGAACTCGGCGTGTGGCCGATCGAGCTCGACGCCGCACCCGAGATCGCCGATCACGTCGTCGATGGTGTGGTTGTGGTGCCGGGTACCTACTGGCTCGCCGCGGCGGCTGGTGCCGGCGCCGGGCGGACTGCCGTCGACGCGTCGCCGACGGTCGTGCTCAGCAACGTCAGTTTCGACGCCCCGCTCGTCCGCGCGGGCGAACAGGTTCCGGTGCAGCTCGTGATCGAATCCGCAGGTGGGCGTTCGGAATTCGCGATCATTTCCGATCCGGCAGGCACCCGGCTGACGCACGCGCGCGGCTGGCTCGATGCCGCGCCGGGCCGGCTCGCGGAGCGCCGGGTTCCCGCGCTCGACGACCTGCTCGCTCGGTGCGCCGAGCCCGTCTCGATCGCGCAGTTCTACGCCGATCTCGCTGCGGCGGGCCTCCACTACGGCCCGGCGTTTCGCGCCATGACGCTGCTGCAGCGCGGCGACGGCGAGGCGATCGGCAAGTTCAGCGCGGCCCTCGGGCCTGGCAGGCACACCGGGATACACCCCGCGCTGCTCGACGCCTGCCTGCACACCATCGCGGCCGCCGCGGGCCGGCAGCTGGAGCCGGGCACATTGCCGTTGCCCTCCGGCGCGACCCGCGTACAGTCCTCGGCTACCAGCGAGCCGATCACCGAGGTCTGGTGCCACGCGCGGATAGTCGAGTACGGCGATCGTGACCTGACCGCGGACCTGGTGGTACTCACCGGCGACGGGACGCCGATCTGGTCGGCGATGGACTTTCAGGTCACCAAGAGCAGCGCCCCGGCTGTCGACCGTGGCAGGTTGTATCGGCTGTCCTGGACAGCACACGAATCGGCGCCCGCGCCGATCGAGCCTGGCCGCTGGCTTGTCCTCGGCACCGATACCGCGCCGCTGCGCGCATTATCGGCGCGGTTGAGCGGCCGTGGCGACAGCTGCGTGCTCGGAAACGCCGACAGCGCGGCCGAACTGGATGCGCTGCTGGCCCAAGAAGACGACCTCGTCGGCATCGTCGACGCCCGTGGCTTCGCCGACCCGGGTGACCCCGATGCGGTCGTCTCGGCAGGCCGTGCCGCGGCGGCGATCAGCCTGGCACGCTCGATGACCGAGCGTTTCACCCAGGACGGCCGCACCCCTCGACTGTGGCTGTTGACCGCGCACACGCAACAGGATCCACGAGTCGGCGGACTTTCCACGGCGGCCCTGTGGGGTGTCGCGCGGGTGATCGCGACCGAGCATCCCGAATTGGGTTGTGGTGTTGTCGATCTCCCGGCCGCTCCGAGTGCGTTCGAACTGGACCGGCTGGTCGCTGTCTTGCGTCATCCGCAGCCGCTGGGGCAATGGGCGATCGGCGCGACCGCGGCGGTTCCCCGCCTGCTGCCCGCGCCGCGCGCTCGCTCGACCCCGGCGTTCGACGCCGGACTCGGCTATCTCGTCACGGGTGGACTCGGTGGACTCGGCTTGCGGCTGGCGCAGTGGCTGAGCTCGCAGGGGGTACGCAGGCTGGTGTTGCTCGGCCGGTCGGCCCCGACCCCCTACGCGGCGCTGGTGATCGAGGAACTGCGGGCGCGTGGCACCCATGTCGAGGTGGCGGCGGTGGACCTCGCCGATGCCGACGCCCTCGAAGCGGTGGTCGCGAGTGCGAGCCCCCTCGGCGGAGTCTTCCACCTGGCGGGCGTGCTCGAGGACGGTGTGATCGGCGAATTCGAGAACGCGCAGCTGGACCGCGCGTTCGCCGGAAAGGCCAGGGGCGCGTGGAATCTGCACCGCGCGACGCTGGCTCAGCCGCTCGAGCACTTCGTGCTGTTCTCCTCGCTGGCGGGGATGTTCGGCTCACCGGGTCAGGCCGCCTATGCGGCGGCCAACACCTATCTGGACGCGCTGGCTTCAGCGCGGGTCGCCGATGGCCTCCCGGCTGTCAGCATCGCCTGGGGTCCGTGGGCCGAGATCGGCCTCGCTGCCGCCGTCGGGAGTGATCGACGACTCGCGGCCCTCGGCGTTCCCGCGCTCGCCCCCGACGACGCCTTGGCTCTGCTGGCGGCGGCCTTGACGGATCCCGCGCCGGTACTGGCCGCCGCCGCCTTCGATCTGACGGCGCTGGCGGGTCCGAACACCCCGCCCTCGGCGCGGGAACTACTCACCGATCTCCTGGCAGGGGTTTCGGCAACCGGTGCCGATGCCGGAGCCGCCCCCGACCTGTCCGGAATCGATGATCCGGTCGAGCGGGCCGAACTGGTCCGCCAGTTCGTGCTCGGCCAAGTCGCCACCATCGTCGGGACGACCGGCTCGATCGACCCGACGGTGCCGTTCCGCGACCTCGGCTTCGATTCGCTGATGGCGGTCGATCTGCGGAACCGGCTGGAAGCCGGTCTGGGGCAACCGATGTCGGCCAGCATGATCTTCGCCTATCCGACCGTCGACCAACTCGTCGGCGAACTGATCGAGCGGATGTCGCCATCGCGGCCGACGACTCCGATCGCGGAGGAGCTCGATGCCGTGTTCGCCCAGGCCACCGACGACGAACTCGCCGACCTGCTGTCGGCCGAACTGGACCTCAACTCTGAGGGGGAATCCCGATGACTACTACGACGTCCGGCGCCCATCGCGAGATATTGCAGCAGTCGCTGCAGGAGATTCGACGACTCCGAGCACAACTGGCGGCGCACTCCGCACCGGCGGCGGTCCTCGGCGCGGCAGTGCGAATGCCCTCCGGCATCGAAGACCTGCACAGTTACTGGTCGGCGCTGCGTGACGGCGTAGACGCGGTCACCGAGCTGCTCGGCGGGACCGACGGGCGCCGCGGGCCCGGGGCAGGCGTCGACCCGAACGGCCGTTACGGCGGCCTGCTCAGCACGGTCGACAGCTTCGACGCCGAGTTCTTCGGCATCTCGCCCGCCGAGGCCGAACGGATGGACCCGCAGCAGCGGCTGGTGCTCGAAGTCGCCTGGGAAGCCATCGAAGACGCCGGTCTCACGCTAGACACGCTGCGCACCGCGACAACGGGGGTGTTCATCGGCGTGTACGGCTCCGACTACCTCATGATGCAGGTCGCCGACAGCTCCGGCGTCAATGCCTATACCGCACCGGGCGGGGTCCACAGCATCGTCGCCAACCGGCTGTCGTATGTGCTGGACCTGAGCGGTCCCAGCATGGCTGTCGACACCGCGTGCTCTTCCTCACTGATGGCACTGCACCTGGCGGTGCGGGCGCTCCGCGACGGTGACTGCGATATCGCTCTGGTAGGCGGGGTGAACACGATCTTGTCGCCGGTGTCGACGACGGTGACCGAGAAGGTGCTGCCGCTGGCACCGGGTGGACGGTGCCGGGCTTTCGACGCGTCGGCGGAGGGGATTGTGCGCGCCGAAGGGTGCGGCATGGTGGTACTCACCAGGGAGTCGTTCGCCGTGGCCGGCGCACAACGACCGCGGGCGGTCATCCGCGGGACGGCGGTCAACCACGATGGCCGGACCAATGGACTCACCGCACCGAGCCCACGTGCGCAGACCGACCTGCTGCGCCGCGCGCTGCGCGACGCGAACGCCGAACCCGACGACGTGGTCTACATCGAATCGCATGGCACCGGAACACCGTTGGGCGATCCGATCGAATTCGACGCGATCCGCACTGTCTACGGTGCGGGGTCGGACCCGTGCCCGGTGGGCGCGGTGAAGACGAATTTCGGCCATCAGGAGGCGGCCGCCGGCATCGCGGGCCTCATCAAGGCGATCCTGGTCCTGGAGCACGACGAAGCCCCGGCGAACTTGCATCTGGAGCGGGTGAATCCGGAGATCGATCTGACCGGAACCAGGCTGCTGCTGCCACAGGCGCCGACGCCCTTGGCCGATCGCACGGGCCCGAAGCTGGCGGCTGTCAGCTCCTTCGGCTTCGGTGGTGCGAATGTGCACACCATCGTGGAGTCGCGCCCACGGACCCCGGCCGAGACCGACACCGGGAACCCGAGCTCCGCGCGTGGCGACCAGGGCACACTGATCCTGCCGATCTCGGCGCGGAGCGCGCCCGCGGCTCGGGCCCTCGCCGCCCGCTACGCCGAACAGCTCGCCGAGGCCGATTTCGCCACGGCCGTCGAGATCTGCGCGGCGGCGGCCACCAGACGGTCCCACCTGCCGGTACGGCTGTGCCTGACCGGGGCAACTACCGAGGAACTGGCCCAGCGCGCCGGGTCGGCGACAGTGATCAGCAGGCCGAAAGCCTCACCTCGGCAGCGGACGCTGTTCGTGTTCAGCGGCCAGGGCTCGCAGTGGGCCGAGATGGGCAGGGCGCTCTACGCCGAACCGGTCGCCGCCGCGGAACTCGACGCGTGTGAAGTCGTCGTGGCCGAGCGGGCAGGCTGGTCGTTGCGGGCCGAACTGCTGGCCGACCCGGCCGACAGCCGGCTCGAGCGCACCGATATCGCCCAAATCTGCATCGCCGCGGTCGAATTCGCGCTGACGGCCCTGTGGCGTTCGTGGGGAGTGACACCCGCCGCGGTGGTGGGGCACAGCATGGGTGAGGTCGTGGCCGCCGCGGTCGCCGGAATGCTGACCAGGGAACAGGCTTTCGATATTCTGGTCCGCCGCGCGGTACTCACCGAGAAGTACGCGCGCGGTGGCGCGATGTGTGCCGTCGCGCTGCCTGCCGATGAGGTCGCGGCGCTGCTCGACCCGGACTCCGGAGTCGGTATCGCGGCGGTCAACGGGCCGCGGTCGACGGTGATCACCGGTCCGGCGGACGCCGTCGACGCGGTGGCCGCCGCCGCGTCGGCCCGTGCGGCCATGGTCAGAAGGCTGCCGGTCGACTACGCCTTCCACAGCACACTGCTCGCCCCCTGCGCCGAGGAGTTCGCCGAGCAGGTCGCCGCGATCACGGCGAGCACCCCCACAATCCCCGTGTACTCCACGGTGACCGGGCAGCGGGTCAGCGCCGACCAGCTGTCCGGGCAGCATTGGGCACGCAATCTCGTCGACACGGTGCTGTTCGCGCCCGCGGTGACGGCCGCACTGCGCGCCGATTCCACTCTCACGACAGTGCTCGAGGTGGGCCCGCATCCGGTGCTGATCCGCGACCTCGCCGTGGTGGCGGCCGATGTCGGCCGTTCCCCGGCCCTGGTCGCGAGCCTGCGGCGGGAGCGCTCCGCCGCGGACTCGCTGCATCGAAGCCTCGCCGAGCTCTACGTCGACGGCCACGACATCACGTGGCACGCGGTGGTCGACCCGCCTGGCGCTCGGGTCGACCTGCCGCACTATCCCTGGGTGCGCAGGAGATATTGGCTGCCGGAACATATCGGCAAGATCGCGCATACACATCCCGTCGACGGCAAGACCGATGCGCGCGAGTCGAGCGCACCTGCCCCGCTCGGTCGCGACGCACACGCTGACCGGCCCGCACAGCTGCAGGCCCTCACCGAATTCGTCCGGGAACGCATCGCGCGTGCGCTGCGACGTCCGATGACCGAGATCGACGAGTCGACCCCGATCCGGGAGTTCGGGCTCGAATCCTTGGTCGTCGTCGAGATGAAGAACGAGCTCGAGGCTGAATCGGGCATTCTCGTCCCACTGCACAAGTTGCTCGAAGTGCTCGATGATGGGTCGGCGCGTGATCTGGCCGCCGTCATCGTCGGCGCGGACCCGGATCGACCTGGCGAGAACAGCGCCGTGCAGAGCGGGCAGTCATGAGTACGCCCACGCTCGCCACTCTGCGGGCGAACCACAACGGCGTCCTGACCTGCCCACGTCCACAGCCCGGCCCGGCGGTCCGGCTGGTCTGCTTCGCCCATTCGGGTGGCAATCCGCGGATGTACCAGAACTGGGTCGACAAGCTGGCGCCGGAGATCGAACTGTGGTGGGTGACCCTGCCCGGCCGTGGGCAGCGGTGGCGGGAGCGCCACGCCGACAGGTGGGAGCCGCTGATCGATGACATCACCGCTGCGCTGGTCGCGCATGTGCCGTGGCCGATGGCATTGTTCGGGCACAGCCTCGGCGGACTGATCGCCTTCGACGTCGCGCGGCGGCTGACCGAGGAGCAGGCGCCGCCGAACCACCTGTTCGTCTCCGCCCGCGCCCATCCGCGCCGCGAGTTCGCGTTGGACCTTCCCGA
Organism: Nocardia sp. NPDC055029; assembly: GCF_053608525.1. Classification (NCBI taxonomy): domain Bacteria; kingdom Bacillati; phylum Actinomycetota; class Actinomycetes; order Mycobacteriales; family Nocardiaceae; genus Nocardia; species Nocardia sp. NPDC055029. The sequence continues at coordinate 72,697 of NZ_JBSGVQ010000012.1, read as the reverse complement.
GGACGATATCGACCTGCTGCGCTTGGTCGACACGGTCTACGCGGGCGTGCCGGCGCAAATCCTGGAATCACCGGAGCTGGCCAGGCATTTCGCGCCGACTCTGCGCGCCGATCTCGCGCTCGGCGCCGAATACCGATACCGGCCGGGACGGCTGACTACGCCGATCACCGCGCTCGGCGGCGTCGACGATCCGATGACCCCGGTCGAGGAACTCGATGCCTGGCGCGACTGCACCACCGCGGCCACTCGGTGGCGCCAGTTCCCCGGCGGCCACTTCTACCTCGAACAGTCCGAGGCCGGTGTCCTCCGGACGATCCGCCGCACTCTTCTCAGATCAACAGGCAAGGAATAGACGATGACAGAGATCGCTCTTCGACCACAGGCCCTACCGGCCGCGCTGACCTTCGAACGAACCGTCGCGCGGGCGCACGCGCACCGGCGTGCGCTGGGCGAGGTATTCGTGTCCGATTCTGTCGCCGACGGCGACTCCACCTTCTATGCCGCCGTGCAGATCCCGCGCGCGCACAGCCTCTGGTACGACCGGACCACGGTGTACCACGACCCGTTCGCCATGGCCGAGGCCGCGCGGCAGGGGTCGTTCGTGGTGCTGCACCGGCATGTCGGCGTTCCCGTCGGCTTGCCGTTCAGCATGCTGCGCTACGAGTTCGAGGTCACCGATCGCGCCGCGTTCCTCGACGACGAGAAATCGCCACTGGAGGGTGTCCTGCGCTACGACATCGTGTCGCGAACAGACCGGGGTGCCGATTTCGCCGACCTGACCTTGGAGGGCGAGCTGAGCGTCGGCGGGCGAAGCGCCATGCGGCTCAGCGCCGATGTCGTGTTCCTTGCCCGCGCCGATTACGAGGCCCTGCGCGCCTACCAGCAGTCGCGGAAGTCCGAAGCCGACCCGGGGCAGCCGGTCCTGTCGCCACTGCCACCAGAACGGGTGGGACGGATGGATTCCCGCAATATCGTGATCGCCGAGCCTGCCGACGAGGGCGCGCGCTGGGTGTACCCGTTGCTGCCGGATCCGCGGCATCCCGCGCTGTTCGATCACGAATACGACCATGTGCCAGGGCCGTTCATCATCGAGGCGTTCCGGCAGGCATCGATCGACACCGCCGTGCGCTCCGGTGGACTCACGTCACCGATCACCACCGTGGTGTCGTGCTCCTCGCGATTCGATCAGTTCGGCGAATTCGGCGCGCCGCTGGAATGTGTGTGCACGCCGGTCGACCCGACCCGGCCGGACACGGCCAGGGTCGACGTCGAGCTCCGCCAGTTCGATCGGGTACTCACCACCGGCACGCTGGAGCTGGCCTCGATCGCCGAATTCGAGAGTTCGTTCGTCCACCGTGTGCGGGCCGAGTCATGACGGGCACGGTTGATGTCCTGGTCGTGGGTGCGGGCCCGACGGGTCTCACGCTGGCCACCGAGCTGCGCAGGCACGGCATCTCGTGCCGCATCATCGACCGGGCGGCGAACCGGCCCGCCGATCAGGCGCGCGCGCTGACGATGTGGGACGGCGCCCTCGATGTCCTGGCACGGCAAGGCACAGCCGAGGCGGTCAGGTCACGCGGGATCCCGATGACGGCGGCCAAGTACTTCTCCGGCGGCAAGGTCGTGGCACAGGTACCGTTCGGGCCCGCCGCGGCCAACTCCGCGTCGCCGGTGATCATCACCCAGCCCTCCGTGGAATCGGCGATGATCGAGAATCTGCGCGCCCTCGGGGTGATCGTGCAGTGGCAGACCGAGTTGACCGAGCTCACCGACAATCCGGACTCGGTGGAGGCGACCCTGACCGGTCCCGGCGGTGTCGAGACGCTGAGCGCCCAGTGGGTGGTCGGCTGCGACGGTACGCACAGCGCGGTGCGCACCCTGTCGGGAATCGATTTTCAGGGCAGTACCTACGAGCAGCGCTACACGCTCGGCGACGGTGACATCACGGCACCGGTGCCGCCGGGGGAGGCGCACTATCACCTGCACCCCGACGGTGTGCTCGTCGTTGTGCCGCTGCCGGACGGGCAGGTCCGGGTCTTCGCCGACGCTACCCAGCTCGGCGACGAGGACACCGCGCCCTCGACCGCCGACCTCCAGAAGCTGGTCGACGTGCGCGCTCCTTATCCGATCAAAGTTCGGGCATTGACCTGGAGCACAAGGTTTCTCGTGCACATGCGCCATGCCGAGCGGTTCCGGTCCGGGCGTTGCCTGCTGGCCGGCGATGCCGCGCACGTGCACAGCCCGGCGGGCGGTCAGGGCCTCAACACCGGCATCCAGGACGCGGCCAACCTGGGATGGAAACTCGCGGCAGTCCTGCACGGCGGTGTGGACTCCGCGATACTGCTCGACAGCTACGCCGCCGAGCGCGCGCCGATCGCCCAGCAGGTGATCACGGCCGCCGACCGGCAGACCAGACTGTGGACTGTGCGATCCCGGCACGGCAGATGGGCCCGGGACCTGTTGCTCTCGACGCTGAGCCGTACGGGGTTGCTGGAGAAGCGCTTGGTCCCCGGACTGGCTCAATTCGAGCTGGACTACCGGGAGAGCCCCATCGTGGGCAGCGGGGGCGGGCGCCGCGGACTCGGACGCGCGGTACCGAACGTGGAGGTGACCGGGCCGGACGGCGTGGTGGTCGCGCTGCGCTCGCTACTCGACGCGCCAGGGCACACCCTGCTGGTCGTGGTCGGTGCGCAGCCCAGTGCGCAAGACGCTCAGCTGTTGAGGCAGATTCCGGCTCGAATAGCCGCCTACCGCATCGCGATACAGGTCCTGGTTCTCGCTGCCGGCGAGGCGGGCCTGGAGCAGGTTCTCCCTGAGGTCTATCACGTCCCACCCGACTTCGCGCTGCGTGACGAACTTGCGGGCTGCGCACTGGTGCTGATTCGTCCCGATGGTTATGTCGCCGACGCCACGCCGTCATTGGACGTGGACGCGTTGCTGAACGGACTGCCGGGGGTCCTGAGTCCCGAGGAGAAGGACGATCTCCTGACCAGGTGATCTACGGGCAAGCCACCAGATATCTCGGCCCATCCCATGGTTCGGTACCGCGATCGGTCCGTCGTCGGCGCATCGCTAACACGCAGGTCATCGCGTCGCAGCACGCTCCGACTACTCCCTACGACACATAGACAGCCGAGACAAGCCGCTGAGAACCTGAGCAAGCGCTCGTATCCCCACGGGGGTACTGGTTCGTGCTCACCTACCGACTCGACCCCGAAGGGGATCACTCCATGATTGGCAAATTGGTCACTCGATATCCACGAAAGGTCTTGGTCGGCGCGTTCATCGTGTTCATTCTGTTCGGCGCTGTCGCCGCGGGGGCGATGGACGCGTTGACGCAGAGCCGCTTCGAGTCGGCTACCGCGGAGTCCGCGGATGCGGAGCGAATGCTGGCCGAGCAGTTCGGGACGGGCACGCCGAATATCGCGGTGCTCGTCACGCCGGAAGCGGGCCGGTCGGTCGATGATGCCGATATCGCCCGTGCCGGAAGGGATTTCACCGAACTGCTGCGGGCTGAACCAGGCGTCGAGGACGTGACGTCGTACTGGGACGCGGGATCCTCGCCCACGCTGGCGAGCGAGAACCGCGGCGAGGCGTTGATCCTCGCGTGGGCGCCCGGCAGCGCCAACCACGTACGCAATGAGCTGCTGCCGGAACTCGAGAGCCGTCTCGTCGCGGCCGACGAGGCGGCCACCCAGGTGTCGGTGACCCTCGCGGGCAGCGACCAGGTGTTCCGCGCGGCGGCCGTGCAATCGCGTCAGGACTTCCTGCGCGCCGAAATGCTGATCCTGCCTTTGGTGTTCGGCCTGCTGTGGCTCGTCTTCCGACGTGTTGTGCTCGCCCTCGTCACGATCGGCATCGGCCTCTTCTCGGTCATCGGCACGTTGGCGATCCTGCGCATCATCGCCGGCTTCACCGACGTCTCGCCGTTCGCGGCGAATATCGCGCTCACGATGGGTATCGCGCTCGGTGTCGACTACGGCCTGTTCCTGACCTACCGCTTCCGTGAAGAGCTGGCCGCCGGCCGTGAGGTCGCGGACGCGGTGAGCTCGGCGCTGCGCGCCGCAGGCCACACGATCGTCTTCAGCGCCGCCACCGTCGCGGCGGGACTGGCCGCGTTGTTCGTGTTCCAGTTCCCCTTCTTGTCCTCGTTCGCCTATGCAGGGATCGCCGTGGTCGCCACCGCGTTGATCGGTGTCGGAGTGATCCTGCCCGCCACCCTCACCCTGCTCGGTACCCGCGCGCTGCCGCGTAACCCGCAGCGTGCCAATTCCACGGCGACAGGGCTGTGGGTGCGGGTGACCAGTGCGGTGATCCGAAGGCCTGCTCTCGGTGGCGCGGTCGGCCTGATCGCGCTTCTGGTACTCGGTGCGCCCGCGCTCGGCGCTCAGTTCGGAGCCCCGGACGACCGGGTCCTGCAACCGTCGCAGCCGGTTCGCACGGTCTACGACACGATCCGGGCCGAGTTCCTCACCGAGGACGCCGACGCCGTCGCCGTCGTCGTACCCGATGCTGGTCCCGATTCGATCGGACAGTACGCGGCGCAACTGTCGTTGGTGCCGGGTGTCCTCCGCGTCGACAGCGCGCTCGGCACCTATGTGCAGGGCACGTCCACCGGACCGGGTGACCCGACCACTCGCGCACGATTCACCGCGGAAGACGGTACGGGAACCTGGCTCTCGGTCCTGCCGACCCGGGATTCTCTCGATGAGGGCGTCAATCACTTCGTTCGTGACATTCGAGCCACACCAGCGCCCGCGGAGGTGATCGTGGGTGGCTCGCCCGCGATGATGGAGGACTACATCGACGGTGTCGTCGATCGGTTCCCGCTCGTTGGCCTGCTCATCGCGTTGGTGACCTTCCTGATCCTGTTCGTGATGACGGGGTCGGTGATCGCTCCGCTCAAGGCGACCGTGTTGAACATGCTGTCGCTCTCGGTCATGTTCGGTGTGCTGGTGTGGGGCTTCCAGGACGGGAACCTCTCTGGCATCCTCGACTTCACCCCGACCGGCCTGATCGAGCCGAGTATCCCGATCCTCATGTTCTGCATCGCCTACGGCCTGTCCATGGACTACGAGGTCTTCCTGCTCTCCCGGATCAAGGAGGAGTACGACCGCACCGGTGATGCGAATCAATCAGTGGTGCAGGGTATTTCCCGCTCGGCTCCGTTGGTCACGGCCGCGGCGCTGATCCTGGCGATCTCCTTCGCTGTCTACGCGACCAGCGGTGTCACCTTCCTGCAACAGCTGGGCCTCGGCATGGCGTTGACCGTTCTCGTCGACGCGACGATCGTCCGGGGCATCCTGGTGCCTGCCTTCATGCGACTGGCCGGGCCGTGGAACTGGTGGGCGCCCGCGCCGCTGCGACGCCTGCACGCCCGTATCCCCGTCAGCGAACCGCTGTCGGTAGTCAAGCCCGTCGAAGCACAGCCGGTAGCCAGTTCTTGAGCATCCGATAGTCACTGTCACCCGCCGTCGCCGGACGGCAATCCCTGTGCGCTGAATGCTTGTCGGCGCACTGTTACAGGAGTCAGTAGTGAGTGCTGCAATGAGTCGTGTCCGAAATCTCCTCCTAGGCATCGCGGTAGTCGTCTCAGCCGCCACCGCGGTCACCGCGCCCGGCGCCTCCGCGCAACCAGGTGGTCCCGCCGTCCCCGCGGGTGTGGTGGATATTCCTGTCGAGTTCCGTGTAGTCAATGTCAACCAGACGCAGGTCCCGTGCAGTGGCGACGGCGGGACCTACACGATCGCCGGACACCTGACCGCTCCGCGCGATCAGCTCGACGGAGATGGTGCGATCACCCTGTACGAGCACGGCATCGCGGGCGGTGAATGGTACTGGCGGCTACCGGTATCGGGTTATCACCATTCCTACGAGATGGCCGCGCGCGGCCACGCCTCACTGACCATCGACCGCCTCGGCTACGACCGTAGTGATGCTCCTGCCGGCACGGGTATCTGCATGGGCTCGCAGGCCACCATGGCGCATCAGATCGTGCAGGCACTGCGCAGTGGCGACTACGTCCGGGGCGACGGCGCCGTGGCGCCCAGATTCGACAAGGTGTTCCTCGCCGGGCAGTCCAACGGCGGGCAGCTCGCCGAAATCGAGGCGTACAGCTTCCGCGACGTCGATTCGATCATCCTGATGGCGTGGGTCGACCGCGGATTGACCCCCGAGGTATATCCGCGATTCTTCGTGGCGGCAGGCCAGTGCGCGGCCGGCGGTTCCCCGCACGAGAAGGATCCGAGTCGGCGCGGCTACGTGTACTTCGATCAGGGGCGCGAGGAGTTCGAAACCGGAAACTTCGACGGGATAGATCCCGCCGTCCTGGCCGCCGCCCTGCCCCTGCAGAACCAGCATCCGTGCGGCGACATGATGAGCCAGGGGCAGGGGCTGGCCCTGAATATCGCCAGGGCGGGAGAAATCACCGTGCCGGTGCTCGGCATGTACGGCGAACGTGACCGCCGCGTGACGGCGGGCATCGAGGCGGGCGCCTACTTCACCTCCGCACCGGAGACCAAGGCGGTCGTCATCGAGGGCGCCGGGCACTACATCGGCCAATCTGTCGATCCCAGCAGGGTTTTCGACCCCTTGGCCGACTGGCTCGACAAGTACTCGGACTGATGTCGGCGATCAGTCTCGAAGCCCGAATGTAAAGGGAAGGGTCCGCAGTGGAAATCCGGAAGGCCGGCGCTGCCGGGGTGAGTGTCCACCGGTGGTGGACACTGGCCACGGTCTGTGCCGCAACGTTCATGTTGATGCTCGACCTCACCGTGGTGAACGTCGCGATGCCCGCCATCCAGGTGGATCTCGACGCGACCTTCGGTGACATGCAATGGGTCATCGATGCCTACGCGCTGGGGTTGGCCGCGTTTCTCCTGTCGGCGGGGTCACTGGCAGACCGCGTAGGTCGGCGGAAACTGTTCGCCCTGGGTCTGGTTGTGTTCACCCTGGCCTCGGTGGCCTGTGGTCTGGCCACAGAACCGTCGTTGCTGATCATCGCTCGCGGGGTCCAGGGAGTCGGCGCCTCGATCCTGTACGCCGTTGGCCCGGCGCTGATCGCCGCCGAGTTCCACGGCAGGGAACGCGGTAGCGCCTTCGGAATCTTCGGCGCCACCGCCGGCGTCGCCGTCGCCGCCGGGCCCCTGATCGGTGGGGCGCTCACCGAGCTCGATTGGCGCTGGGTGTTCTACATCAACCTGCCGGTGGGGCTGCTCGCGCTGCTGATCGTCTTGACCCAGGTGCCCGAAAGTGCCGGACGCGGCGACCGTCCCACCGACTACGCAGGCCTCGGTTTGCTGTCCGGGGGATTGTTCACCCTGGTCTTCGCGATCATCCGGGCGCCGATCGTCGGATGGATCTCGCCGACCACGGCGATCGTGCTGGTCGCATCGCTCGCGCTGCTGATCGGTTTCGTCGTCGTGCAGTCCCGGATCAGCCACCCGATGCTGGACCTGGCGCTGTTACGCAACCGCACATTCGACGCTCTGTCCGCCGCGACATTCACGATCAACTTCGCCGTACTGCCGGTGATCCTGTTCGGTGTGCTGTGGATGCAGGGTGTGCTGGGACTGTCGGCGATCGAAACGGGCATCCGGTTCCTGCCGTTGACCGTGATGCTGCTCCTCGCGGGCGCCGTCGGCGGTGTCCTGAGCGCGCGGGTGCCGACGAATCTGCTGATCGGTGCGGCACTGGTGCTCACCGGGGCGGGTTTTCTGCTCTTGCTCGGAATCGATACGAACGACAGTTGGACGGCGGCGTTGGTTCCCTTCCTCGTCGCAGGCCTCGGCATGGGGCTGTTCAATCCGCCGCGGGCCAACGCGTCGGTGGCCCTGGTCTCCGCCGATGACTCCGGCATGGGCTCCGGAGCCAACGAGACCTTCCAGCAGGTCGGCGCCGCTCTGGGCATCGCGGTGCTCGGCGCGGTCGCGCACGCATCGATCAACACGGCCCTGTCCGAGCAACTCGGCTTGTCGGATGCCGCGTTGGAGACGGCTTCGGACGCGGTGGCGGCTGGTGCGATCGAACCGTTCGTAGCCACGGTGCCGCCTGATCGAGCCGACGCTGTCGGCGCGGCCGCCGCCGACGCGTTCCTCGGAGCGTTCGCCGAGGTCGCGATGATCGGCGGAATCGCCTGCGTCGTGGTCGGCGCGGCGGCATTCGTCCTGATTCGCCGACGCGACTTCGTCCTCGACCCCACCGCTCCCGCCGGTCTCGAATCGCCGAGCCAGGCCGCGGAGGAGACGCCGGTGCATTGATCCGCCGACGAGCTGCCGCGTGACCCGGAATTCCAGGTCACGCGGCATCCGTCCGATGACATAGGACCTGTCGATACCGATTGCAGCAAACTGCGAGACAACCAGGTGCGAGGAGAGCCGCAGGAAGATCATCTTCCTCGACGGAAATGCTCCGGCAGGTCGGCAGTCGTCGATGAACAGAAACCGGCATCCGGCGATAAGCCACAGAACCGCGGCGCTCCCGCCGGAATTACTGATGAGCTGTGTTTTCAAGGGTGCGGACAATGCCGTCACGCGCTCACCTCGGTATTCGTCATCGCCGAATCCGGATTGTTGCGGTGGTTGGCCAGCGCGCCGCAGATCATATTGCTGACAAGTTGCCGTGAGGATCGACGCGACCGTGGGTATCCAGGCGGGTGCCCGCGTCGCGCGGTGCGGCCGACGCTGGACATGCGTAGGGTGACGGGCGACCGGGCCCGGCGGTAATACGACGAATTCACGTCCACTCCTGGCCGGTTGCGGCGCGCCGGGCTGTTACCTGGAATAGTTGGTGCCGCACGCACAGGACCAAAGCGAAAGCGGGGATGTTGGTGACTTCGACGGAAGGTGTGAGCGGGCCGAAGCTGGCGAAGGACGCCGGATCGGCAACGCCGAGCACCCTGGAGCGTGACGTCCAGACTCTCGAGAAGGCGATCTACGAGGTCAAACGGGTCATCGTCGGTCAGGACCGGCTCGTCGAGCGGTTGCTCGTCGGCGTGCTGTCGCGTGGTCACGTGCTGCTCGAGGGTGTGCCCGGCGTCGCGAAGACCCTCGCCGTGGAAACCTTCGCCAAGGTCGTCGGCGGCTCGTTCTCCCGGGTGCAGTTCACCCCGGACCTGGTGCCGACCGACCTCATCGGTACCCGGATCTATCGCCAGGGTCGCGAGGAGTTCGACACCGAGCTCGGTCCGGTCGTCGCCAACTTCGTGCTCGCCGACGAGATCAACCGCGCGCCCGCCAAGGTGCAGTCGGCACTGCTCGAGGTGATGGCCGAGCGCAAGCTGTCGATCGGCGGCAAGACCTACCCCATGCCCGATCCGTTCCTGGTCATGGCGACCCAGAACCCGATCGAGAGCGAGGGCGTCTACCCGCTGCCCGAGGCCCAGCGCGACCGCTTCCTGTTCAAGGTCGTCGTCGACTACCCCTCGGTCGAGGAAGAGCGCGAGATCATCTACCGGATGGGCGTGACCCCGCCGGAGCCCAAGCAGATCCTGGCGCCCGAGGACATCATCCGGCTGCAGAAGCTGGCCGCGAACGTCTTCGTGCACCACGCCCTGGTCGACTACGTCGTCCGCGTGATCACCGCGACCCGCACGCCCGCCGACTTCGGCATGGCGGATGTGGCCAGCTGGATCGCCTACGGCGCTTCCCCGCGTGCCAGCCTCGGCATCATCGCCGCCGCGCGCTCGGTGGCCCTGATCCGCGGCCGCGACTACGTGGTGCCGCAGGACGTCGTCGAGGTGATCCCGGATGTGCTGCGGCACCGCCTGGTGCTGTCCTACGACGCGCTCGCCGACGAGGTCACCCCCGAACACGTCATCAAGCGGGTCTTGCAGACCGTCGGTCTGCCGCAGGTCGCGCCGCAGGCCGTCGGCGGCCAGGCCGCCCCGCAGCAGCCCGCGGTACCGCAGCCGCCCGCCCAGCAACAGCCCGTCCCACAGCCGGTGAACGGGCAGCAGTCCCAGCCCGCCGGCCACGTCGCGCCCCAGTGAGTGCGCCGGAACCCGTTGTCCGCGTGCCCCTGTCGTCGCACGCGCCGCCGTCGTTCCGTGCCGGTGAACTGACCGACCCGAAGCTGTCGGCCGCGCTCAAGACGCTCGAACTGACGGTGCGGCGCCGCCTCGACGGCGTCCTGCACGGCGACCATCAGGGACTCATCCCCGGACCGGGCTCGGAACCGGGCGAGGCGCGCCTGTACCAGCCGGGTGACGATGTGCGGCAGATGGATTGGTCGGTCACCGCCCGCACCACCCATCCGCACGTGCGGCAGATGATCGCCGACCGCGAGCTCGAGACCTGGCTCGTCGTCGACCTGTCGTCGAGTCTGGACTTCGGCACCGGCCGGGTACAGAAGCGCGATCTCGCCATCGCGGCGGCCGCGGCGATCACCCACCTCACCTCCGGTGGCGGCAACCGCATCGGCGCCGTGGTCGCGACGGGTCAGGATCTCGTGCGCATTCCGGCCCGCAGCGGTCGCCTGCACGCGCAGACCATGCTGCGCGGCATCGCGACCACTCCGCACGCCCGCGACGGCGTCCGTGGCGACCTGAAGGCAGGCATCGAATCGCTGCGCCGTCCGCAGCGCAAACGCGGTCTGGCCGTGGTGATCAGCGACTTCCTCGGTGACGTCGACTGGCAGCGGTCCCTGCGCGCGATCTCGGCGCGCCACGACCTGCTCGCGGTGGAGGTGCTCGACCCGCTCGATGTCGCCCTGCCCGACGGCGGCGACGTGGTGCTGCACGATCCGGAATCCGGGCGCACCCGCGAGTTCAGCGTCACCCCCACGCTGCGGGCCGATTTCGCGGCCGCGGCCAAGGCCCAGCGTGAGCAGGTGCAGCTGGCGCTGCGCAACTGCGGCGCGCCGGTGCTGTCCCTGCAGACCGATCGGGACTGGATCGCCGACGTGGTCCGGTTCGTGTCCACCCGGCGCCACAGCCTCGGCGCCCCGAGCGGGCGGGTGCCTCGCCAGTGAGTATTTCGCATTTCACGGCCGTCGTCTGGCTCGGTTTCCTCGCGGTCGTCGCCCTGCTGGTGCTCGGCTATGTGCTGGTGCAGCGCGCCAGGCACAAGCGGATGCTGCAGTTCGGCAACATGTCCGTGCTCGAGCGGGTCGCCCCGTCGCGGCCGAGCCCGATGCGGCACGTGCCGATCGCGCTGATCCTGGTCGGCCTCGTGCTGCTGACCATCGCCGCCGCCGGTCCGACCGCCGTGCAGAAGGTGCCGCGCAACCGGGCCACCGTCGTGCTGGTGATGGACGTGTCGCTGTCGATGGAGGCCACCGACGTCGAACCGAACCGGTTGCAGGTCGCGCAGCGGGCCGGTAAGGAATTCGTCGACGGCCTGACACCCGGCATCAACCTCGGTTTCGTCACCTTCGCGGGCACCGCGTCGGTGATGGTGTCGCCGACGACCAACCGCGAAGCCGTCAAGCACGCGATCGACAACATCAAGCTGGCCGAGCGCACCGCGACCGGCGAGGGCATCCTGACCGCCCTGCAGTCGATCGACACCCTGGCCGCCGTGCTCGGTGGCGCGGAGACCCCGCCGCCCGCGCGCGTGGTGCTGATGTCGGACGGCAAGCAGACCGTGCCCGACGACAAGGACGTGGACAACCCCCGCCACGGCTTCACCGCGGCCAGGCTGGCCAAGAACAAGAACATCCCGGTCTCGACCATCTCCTTCGGCACCGAATGGGGCACGGTCGAGATCCCGGATTCCGACGGCAAGGGTTCGCAGCGGGTGAAGGTGCCCGTCGACAACGCCTCGCTGCAGGAGATCGCCAAACTGTCCGGCGGCGAGTTCTACACCGCCTCCTCGCTGGCCGAACTGCGCGCTGTCTACGACACGCTCGAGGAACAGATCGGCTACGAGACCACCCGTGGCGACGCGAGCAGACCGTGGCTGTTGCTCGGCATGCTGTTCATCGCCGCAGGCGTCGTGGTCAGTTTGCTCTATCGTCAACGCCTGCCCTAGCAGCCCCTGCCCCGCGTGGTGAGTCGTCGCAGTGGCGCGACCCTGACGCGGGGCACACGAACCGGAACAGATAGGTTGGACCCTATGTCGAACGTCACATCCCGCTCGGTCCTGGTGACCGGCGGTAACCGCGGTATCGGTCTCGCGGTCGCCCAGCGCCTGCTCGCCGACGGCCACAAGGTCGCCGTCACGCACCGCGGATCGGGGGTGCCCGATGGCCTGTTCGGCGTGAAGTGCGATGTCACCGACAGCGAGTCGGTCGACCATGCGTTCACCGAGGTCGAGGAGCACCAGGGCCCGGTCGAGGTGCTGGTCGCGAACGCGGGCATCACCGACGACACGCTGCTGATGCGCATGACCGAAGAGCAGTTCGAGCGTGTCATCGACGCCAACCTCACCGGCGCCTTCCGCTGTGCCAAGCGCGCCAACCGTGCCATGCTCCGTGCGCGCTGGGGCCGGATGATCTTCCTCGGCTCCGTCGTCGGTCTCGGCGGTGGCCCCGGTCAGATCAACTACGCCTCCTCCAAGGCGGGCGTGATCGGTATGGCGCGCTCCATCACTCGTGAACTGGGCTCGCGCTCGATCACCGCGAACGTGGTCGCGCCCGGTTTCATCGAGACCGACATGACTGCCGAGCTGCCCGAGGATCTGAAGGAAACCGCCAAGAAGTTCATCCCGCTGGGTCGCCTGGGCCAGGCCGAGGACGTCGCCGCGGTGGTCAGCTTCCTGGCGTCGGAGGACTCGCGCTACGTCACCGGTGCCGTCATCCCGGTCGACGGCGGCATGGGCATGGGTCACTGACCCGCTAACGGATCGCACCGCGCCGCCGACAAGGTGGTGGCAACCATACTGATCTCAGGGAGAACCGAAAACTCATGGGCGGACTGCTCGAAGGCAAGACCATCCTGGTCACCGGCATCATCACCGACTCGTCGATCGCGTTCAGCGCGGCGGCGGTCGCGCAGGAGCAGGGCGCGAAGGTGATCATCACCGGCATCCCGGAGCGGCTGCGGCTGATCGACCGCATCGCCAAGCGCCTGCCGCAGGAGGTGCCGCCCGCGATCCCGCTGGACGTCACCAACGAGGAGAACCTGGGCGCGCTGGCTGACGCCCTGCGCGAGCTGGCGCCCGAGGGCATCGATGGTGTGCTGCACTCGATCGCCTTCGCGCCCAAGACCCTGATGGGCCCGGAGGCGGTGCCGTTCCTGGAGGGCCCCGGCCCCGATGTGGCGAAGTCCTTCGAGATCTCCGCGTGGAGCTACGCCTCGCTGGCCCGCGCCGTGCTGCCCGTGATGAACGAGGGCGGCTCCATCGTCGGGATGGACTTCGATCCGCGCGTGGCGATGCCGTACTACAACTGGATGGGTGTCTCCAAGGCCGCGCTGGAGTCGGTGAACCGGTACGTGGCCCGGGAAGTGGGCTACGCCAAGAAGATCCGCTCCAACCTGATCGCCGCGGGTCCGGTGAAGACCCTCGCGGCCAAGGCCATCGCCGGTACCGCCACCGACGACGCGAAGCAGCTGCGTCAGCTGGACGAGTACTGGGACGGTGCGTCGCCGATCGGCTGGGACGGCGCCGACGCGCGCGCCGTCGGCAAGTCGATCGTCGCGCTGCTCTCGGACTGGCTGCCCGCCACCACCGGCTCGATCATCTACGTCGACGGCGGCGCCAGCCACAACATGTGGTTCCCCGAGGGCTTCACCGCCAACTGATCAACGACACGAAGGAGGCGCGGACCGTGTCCGGCTCCGCCGACGCACTGCTGCTGCTGTCCTTCGGTGGCCCCGAGGGCCCCGAGGACGTGATCCCGTTTCTGGAGAACGTCACTCGGGGCCGCGGGGTACCGCGCGCGCGGCTCGAGGAAGTCGCCGAGCACTACCTGCATTTCGGCGGTATCTCGCCGATCAACGCGCTCAACCGCGACATCATCGAAGCGGTCGAGGCCGATCTCGCCGATGCCGGGCTCGACCTGCCGGTGTATTTCGGCAACCGCAACTGGCATCCCCAGGTGGAGGACACCGTCGCCCGGATGACCGCAGACGGCGTGCGGTCCGCCCTGGTCTTCCCGACCTCGGCGTGGGGCGGCTACTCGGGCTGTCGCCAGTACGACGAGGACATCATCCGCGCCCGCGCCGCCGTCGGTGCGGGCGCGCCCGAACTGGTGAAGCTGCGCCAGTACTTCGACCATCCGCTGCTGATCGAGTCCTTCGCCGACGCGATCACCGCTGCGGTACAACAGATTCCGGCCGACCGGCGGGACGCCGTGCGCCTGGTGTTCACCGCGCACTCCATCCCGCTCTCGGCCGACATCGCCGCGGGACCACCCGCCGACGGTGGTCGCCTCTACAGCAGGCAGGTCGCCGAGGCGGCCCGATTGTGTGCCCTCGCAACCGGTTTCACCGACTACGACGTGGTGTGGCAGTCCCGGTCCGGCCCGCCGCAGGTGCCGTGGCTGGAACCCGACATCGTCGACCATCTGGATGTGCTGCACGGCAAGGGAATCAACGCCGTCGTCGTCTGCCCGGTCGGCTTCGTCTCCGATCATCTCGAGGTGATCTGGGACCTGGACAACGAGGCATCGGCCAGGGCCGCCGAACTCGGCATGGCCTTCGCCCGCGCCGCGACACCCGGCACCGACCCGCGCTTCGCCCGCATGGTCGTCGAGCTGATCCAGGAACGGGTCGGCGGGGGAGCGGTGCGTGAACTGGGCGAGGTTCCCGGGTACGGATGCACCGTCGACGGCGCCCTGTGCGCGCCCGGCTGCTGCGCGCCACCGTCGCGCCCGGCCCGGCCATGAACACAACCGGATAAACATTCGCCGAGCTACCGGTGTGTCGGGAGTACGCTTTTCCGGGACTGTGATCGACAGATCGGAGGACTTCCGATGCGTTCGACAATGTCCCGCCACGGACGGACGGCGGGTGTTCTCCTCGTCCTGACCGCCACGACGCTGGGGCTCAGCGGCTGCGGCGACGACTCCGGGTACGACGCCGTCGGCCCCACCCCCACCGAACCCACCATCTCGCAGGCGTCGGTGGACGAACTCTGCGGCATCCTCGACGGCCAGAAGGGCACCTGGAAGGCCCTCGGCCCACCGGTCGCCCGGGTGGCGTTCACCGGCGCGATGAAACTGTGGACGGTGCGGGACCCGGTCGCGAACGCCGCGATCTCCTGGAACCGGCACATCGTCGACACCGTCACCACCCGGACCTGCCCCGAGGTCCGCACCGCGACGCTGAAAGTCCTCGACCAGCCCGATCTGAAGACCGCGATCGGCGGATTCTGAACCGGCGCTTGTCACTTCGCCCGCCCGCTGCGCTAGCATCGCCCGCAGACCTTCGACGGAAGGTGGACATTCGCGACGGGGGAGGCCCGATGAATCATGCCGAAATGCCGGTGAGCGCACTAGTGCTCGCGTCCGCGACGGACGCTGTCGAAGCTCGCCGCGGGGGCGGTGGTGACGGGGTGAGTATCGGCATCGGCCTGCCCGATTGGGTCTGGATCACCATTCTGGCGGTGATCGCGGTGATCATCCTGATCGTGGTCATCCGCAAGGTCAGCGGCGGTTCGAACAACGGTGCGCCCCAGCAGATGCCGCACCAGCAGTACCAGCAGCCGCGACCGCAGCAGCCGTACCCACCGCAGTACCAGCAGCCCCATGGATACCCGCAGCAGCCACACGGACACTATCCGCCGCAGTACCAGCAGGCGCCGTACCCCCAGCCGTACCCGCCGCAGCAGCCGATGCCGTATCCGCAGCAGGCGCCGTACCAGGGACAGCCGCAGTATCAGCAGCCCTACCGGCGCTGACGGACAGGCGAGGCTAGCGCGCGGGCCTGGCGGCGGCATGCACTGCCACCAGCCGGGCCTCGCGGATCGTGTTCCACAGCGGCCGCAGCAGCGACTCGTGCGCACCGATCGCGGTGGCCGAGGTCGGCGAGGACGCCGGTTCGTGCTGGGCGACGGTGAGGATCGCCGCCACATGGTCGGCGGTGTCGAGAATGCGCTTGGCGCGCAACGGAATCGAGTCGGGGTAGGCGTGCCGGGAGTACGCCGCCAGCTGCGCTTCGATCTGCTCGCGCGGATCGGCGTCGGTGTTGCCGACGGAGGTGGTGTGCAGCTGCATGAGGGCGTCGGCGGCGTCGCGGACGGCCTCGCGCATCGTGTACTCGGCCTCACCGAGGGACATGTCGGGACCGGTGACGCGCGGGATATCGACGCTGTAGACGGTCCACTGCAGGGTTTCGTCGTCGTCCCACTGCGGGATCAGGCCGGTGCCCTCCTCGCCGGGAACGCCGAGCAGCAGACCTTCCTCGGCCTCGATCGCGTCGGCGGCGAACGCGGTGCCGACCGGCAGCCCACGCACGTCTCCTGGCGCGGGCAGCACCAGGCGCAGGTGCGCACCCGCGGGCGCCATCGCCTCCCGGATCACCTTCAGCAACGGCATGACCCCGGTGCCCACCCCCTCCTCGCGCGAGGTCCACGGCAGGTCGCTGCGCCCGCCGGTGACCGGATCGCCCGCGGCCAGTGTGTGCCGCGCCGCCCAGGCGTGCAGTGCCTCCAGGAGGTCGTCGGGCGCGCTGGTACCGGCCAGCCAGGAGCCGGCCCACAGCGTCAGCGTGGCACTGGGAGAGCACATAATCATCGAGCATAAAGGTTTGCCCGGCTTCGCGTGCGGGCACCGAGGACCTGTCTGACCTGCGGGTCGACTACTCGGGCTCGGTGACGAAGTCGATGAGCCGTTCGACAGCGCCGATCAGCGGCGCCTCCAGATCCCGGAACGAGCCGACCGCGTCGTAGACCCGGCGCCAGCCTTCCTGCGGTGTTCCCCAGCCGAGGCGGGCGCAGATGCCGGTCTTCCAGTCCTCGCCGCGCGGCACCGTCGGCCAGGCGTCGATGCCGACCGCGGCGGGCCGCACCGCCTGCCACACATCGATGAACGGATGCCCGGTCACCAGCACGTGCGGGCCGAGGCCGGTGGTCAGCTGGGTCTCCTTGGAGCCGGTCACCAGGTGGTCGACCAGCACGCCGACCCTGGCACCGGGACCGGGTCCGAACTCGGTGAGCCGGGCGCCGAGATTGTCCAATCCCTCGAGATGCTCGACGACGACGCCCTCCACCCGCAGATCGTGCCCCCACACCCGCTCGACGAGCGCCGCGTCGTGCACACCTTCCACCCAGATCCGGCTGGTCCGGGCGACCCGGGCGCGCAGGCCATCGACCCGCGTAGACCCCGACGCCGACCGGGCGGGCTGCTTGGCCGCAGACGCGGTCGGGCGCACCAGCGTCACCGGTTTCCCGTCGATGAGGAACGCCGCTTCGCGCAACGCGAACAGCCGCACCGCGCCGCGCCCGTCCTCGAGTTTCACGAAGTCGCCGTCGTAGCTGCGGTCGAAACCGACTACCGCGCCGCAGAATCCGCTCGCCGCGTCCTCCACCACCAGATCCCGCTCGGCACTCACCTTGGGCACCGGTGTCTTCTTGGTCCGCTGGTGTCCGGAATAGATGTCGCCGTATCCGCCACGTGCACTCACGCCATGCAAACTACCGCGCGCAGATGGTCATCGCTGTGACCGCCGCACAGCCGGCCGACTGATTTCGTCCGAACATGGGTAACTCCGCCCCCACCTCCAACGTTTAACTCTCCCAACGCAGGACCTGGCTGGGGGGCGTTCCACCTTCCTACTAGTACGGCCTAAATACGCGGGGAGGCGGTACGGTGGGGTCGTGGCCGCAATAATCTGGCTGATCGCGGGCATCGTCCTGGCGGCGGCGGAAATGCTCACCGGGGATCTCACGCTGCTCATGCTCGGTGTCGCCGCACTCGGCACCGCGGCCGTGAGCGCCGCCGCGGGCCTGCCACTGTGGGGCGATGCGCTGGTGTTCGGCGCGGTCGCGGGGGTGCTTTTCCTCGGTGTGCGGCCGGTGCTGCGCCGCAAGTTCGGTTCCCCGCCCCCGATTCCGACGAATGTCGATGCGCTGCCGGGGAAGTCGGCGCTCGTACTCGAAAAGGTCGCGGAACATTCGGGTCAGGTCAAACTCGGCGGTGAAGTGTGGACCGCGCGGCCGCTCGACCCGAACGATGTCTATGACGCCGGCGTGACCGTCTACGTGATGAAGATCGACGGCGCGACCGCCGTCGTCTGGAAGGGTCCTTAGCAATGGTTGCCTTGATCGTGGCCGCCGTCCTCGTCCTGCTGGTCGTGGTGGTGGTCTTCAAATCGATCGCCCTGGTCCCGCAAGCCGAGGCGGCGGTGATCGAACGGCTCGGGCGTTACTCGCGCACCGTGTCCGGTCAGCTGACGTTCCTCGTCCCGTTCGCCGACCGCGTCCGCGCGAAGGTGGACCTGCGCGAACGGGTCGTGTCCTTCCCGCCGCAGCCGGTGATCACCCAGGACAACCTCACCCTGCAGATCGACTCGGTGGTGTATTTCCAGGTCACCAGCCCGCAGGCCGCCGTCTACGAGATCAGCAACTACATCGCCGCCGTCGAGCAGCTCACCGTCACCACCCTGCGCAACGTGGTCGGCGGCATGACCCTGGAGGAGACGCTGACCTCCCGCGATCAGATCAACAACCAGCTGCGCGGCGTCCTCGACGAGGCGACCGGCCGCTGGGGCCTGCGGGTGGCGCGGGTCGAGCTCAAGTCCATCGATCCGCCGCCGTCGATCCAGGAATCGATGGAGAAGCAGATGAAGGCCGACCGCGAGAAGCGGGCGATGATCCTCACCGCCGAAGGCACCCGCGAGTCGCAGATCAAGACGGCCGAGGGTGCCAAGCAGGCCCAGATCCTGGCCGCCGAGGGTGGTAAGCAGTCCGCGATCCTCTCGGCCGAGGGTGAGCGCCAGAGCCGCATCCTGCGCGCCCAGGGTGAACGCGCCGCCTCCTACTTGCAGGCGCAGGGTCAGGCCAAGGCCATCGAGAAGGTGTTCGCCGCCATCAAGAACGGCAAGCCGACGCCGGAACTGCTTGCCTACCAGTACATGCAGACCCTGCCGATGGTGGCCCGCGGCGACGCCAACAAGGTGTGGCTGGTGCCCAGCGACTTCGGCAAGGCGCTCGAGGGTTTCGCCCAGAACTTCGCCACCAAGGGCGAGGACGGCGTGTTCCGGTACGAACCGTCCGCCGAGGAGCACCCGCCGGTGAAGATCGAGGACGACTCCGACGTCGCCGACTGGTTCGAGACCGCCTCGGACCCGAAGATCGAGCAGGCGGTGCGCGCCGCGGAAGCGACCGCCCGCACTCCCGTCGAGGGTTTCGAGCCGTCGCGACCGAAAACCGTTGCGCCGGTGGAACACCCGTCGCTGCCGACGCCACCGCCGATCGCACCCGAGCAGCAGCCGCCCGCACCACGCCCGGACGACCCGTACGGTCGCCCCTGGCAGCCGCCGCAGCACAGCTGAGCCGAGCGGGGCGGTCGGGCCGACCGCCCCGCGAGTGTGCCGAAAGCCGCCGCCGAGGTCGCTGCGCGTGCGACAGTAGCGGGCGTGGGCAGGCGTGTGTCAGGGAACCTCCCGGCGGAAGTGACCAGCTTTGTCGGCCGCGACGACGATGTCGCGGCGGCCAGGAAACTGCTCGGCGGTACCCGGTTGCTCACGCTGACCGGGGTGGGTGGCGTCGGCAAGACCCGGTTGAGCAGGCGGGTCGGCGAGGCCGTGCAGCGGGTGTTTCCCGACGGGGTGTGGCTGGTCGAATTGGCGCCCGTCAGCGATCCGAACCTGGTCACGGCGACCGTGGCACGCGAGCTGGGCCTGCGCGACGACACCAGCGCGCCGCTGGCCGTCC
The DNA here is from genome assembly GCF_053608525.1 of Nocardia sp. NPDC055029. NCBI lineage: Bacteria > Bacillati > Actinomycetota > Actinomycetes > Mycobacteriales > Nocardiaceae > Nocardia > Nocardia sp. NPDC055029. The sequence continues at coordinate 52,943 of NZ_JBSGVQ010000012.1, read as the reverse complement.
TCACCGATTTCCTGGCAGAGCGTGACCTGCTGCTGATCCTCGACAACTGCGAGCACGTGATCGACGCGTGTGCGGCGCTCGCGGACCGGATCATCCCGGCGACGACCGGTCTGCGGATCCTCGCGACCAGCCGCGAACCGCTCGGCGTGCCGGGCGAACAGGTCCTGCCGGTCGCGCCGCTGTCGGTGCCGGATCCGGCCTCCGGGGACCTCGACAGCCCTGCGGCCCGGCTGCTCGTCGAGCGCGCGACCGCCGCGGACCCGGCCTTCCGCAGGACCCCGGCCAACGCGGCGACCCTGGCCGCGATCTGCCGTCGGCTCGACGGCATTCCGCTCGCGCTGGAATTGGCGGCCCTGCGGATGCGGATGTTCACCCCCGACCAGGTCCTCACCCGCCTCGACGACGCGATGGGCCTGCTCACCACCGGTCTGCGCACCGCGCCGCATCGTCAGCAGACCTTGGCCTCGGCGATCCGCTGGAGCTATGACCTGTGCACGCCCGACGAGCAACAGCTCTGGGAGCAACTGTCGGTCTTCGCGGGCGGCTTCGACCTCGACGCCGCGGAAGCGATCTGCCTGGTCGGTTCGCCGCCCGCGCTGCTGGCCGCGCTGACGGGGTTGGTGGAGAAGTCGGTGCTGGCCTACGGACCCGGCGCCGACGGCGCGGGACGGTATTCGATGCTCGAGCCGTTGCGTCAGTTCGCCCGCGACCTGTTGCGAGCGCGCGGCGCCGAACACGCGGTTCGCGTCGGCCATCGTGAGTACTACTACCAGCTCGCACGGCGCTCGCGCACCGACTACTGGAGTGCCACCGACGTCGACTGGTTCCGCGATGTCGCCCGCGAGCACGCCAATCTCCGTGCGGCACTGCAATTCTCGCTCGGCGATCCAGCCGGCGCCCGGCGCGCGCTGGAGATCGCGACCGAGCTGTGGCCGTTCTGGGAGCACTGCCACTTTCTGCTGGAGGGCTATCGCTGGTTGTCCGAGGCACTGGCGAAAGACACCGAGCGCAGCGTCGACCGGGCCAGGGCGCTGGCGGCGAGCTCGGTGATCGCGGCCATGCTGTCCGACACCGCGACGGCGGCGGATTTCGTCCGAGCCAGTGCGGAGATCGCCGCCGAATCCGGGTCGGCGCAGGTGCTGGTCGAAGCCGAGATGGCGCGGGCGGTCCTGGCCTTCGGGGCGGGTGATCTGCGCGCCGCACTGGACATCGCCGTGGCGTCGTCGGTGAGCGCGAGCGAGTGTGCCCACCCCCGGGTGGAGATGGAGAGCCTGGCGTTCGCCGCCGTCTGCGCGCTGGCCCTCGACGACCCGGTCGCAGGCGCCATGGCCGAACGCCTGCTGGCACTGACCACCGAGCACGGCTCCCACCTGCTCGGTGGCCTCGCGTACTGGGCGGTCGGCACCCAGCGGTGGCGCGACGGTGATCAGGAGGGCGCGGTCGCGGCGCTGCGACGGTCGATCGAACTGTTCCGGCTGTTCGATCGGTGCGCCTGGCTCGCCACCAGTGTGGACGGCCTGGCCTGGGCGGCGGCCGCCGACGGCGACCTGGTCCGCGCCGCCCGCCTGATGGGGGCGGCTTCGACTGTCCGCCAAGGCAGTTCGCAACGGCTGGCGCACGCGATGACCCAGCTCATCGGTCAGCGGGTCCGTGCTCGCGTCGAGGCCGCGCTGGGGGAGCGGGAGTTCGGTGCCTGCTTCGACGCGGGCGCCTCGCTGACGCTCGACGACGCCGTCGACTACGCGATGGACAGCTCGCCGCCCCCGGTCGCCGCCGTCGAACCGGTCGGGCCGGACGTGCTGACCCGCCGGGAACGCGATGTCGCCCGCCTGATCGCCCTCGGCTACGGCAACCGCCGGATCGGGCAGGAATTGGTGATCTCGATCCGCACCGCCGAGAGCCACGTCGACCACATCCTCACCAAACTCGGCTTCACCTCCCGCACCCAGATCGCCGCCTGGGTCAATCGGAACACCCTCTGACGCTGCCACTTCCGTGCGGAAACGGGGTGGGCGATCCCGGTGGGTGGAGCCGGCTCGCCGCTGAGTGGGACCGCATCCGTGCGTGGCGCGGCCGGGTGACGAGGATGGGGGTATGGCGTCGGCCCGGTGCACACGGGACCGGACAAGATCCGTAGTCGCCGGGTGATCTCCGTAGTTTCCTGGATTCCCGCACGCGCTCGGGACGGCACTGTGAGGAGGGACACAGCAGTGCGAAGTAGATGAGGTGAGCCATGACGGTCGACGTGCTCGTCCAGGCCGGGTCCGCGCAACGCAACGATCCACCGCCGGTATCGATGATCGAGCGGATGACGCTGATCCTGGACGCGTTCGACGGGGCGAGTCCGGTCCGCACCTTGATCGATGTCGCCGAACGCACCGGGCTGCCGCGCTCGAGCGTGCACCGCATCATCGATCAGATGGTCCGGCTGCGCTGGCTCGCGCACGTACCCGGTGGCTACCGACTCGGGACGCGCGCACTCGAACTCGGCGGGCTCGCCGTCGAGCACAACGAGATCCGGGACGCGGTGAGCCCGCTGCTGCACGAGGTGTGTCAGCGGACCGGCATGGTCGGGCACCTCGGCGTGCTCGACGGCCCCGAAGTGCTGTATCTGGACAAGGCGGTCGGCCGCTCCTGCGACAGCATCCCCACCCGCCTCGGCGGCCGGATGCCCGCACACTGCACCGCTGTCGGTAAAGCGTTGCTCGCCACCCTGGAACCGAGCATCGTCGAGCTGGCTTTCCGGGAGCGGCTGCCGCGGCTGACGCCGCGCACGATCAGTAACCGGGCCGAACTGCATCGCGAACTGGGCCGTGTCCGCAGTCATCAGGGGGTCGCCGTCGATCGCGAGGAGTCGGTCGCCGGCGTCGTGTGCGTCGCGGTGCCGATCCGGGGCCGCGCGCCCGGTGCGGTCGCCGCGCTGTCGCTGTCGGGCAGGCTCGGCGGTGCGCGCGCACCCGGCACGAGCAGTCTGGCCCGGATCCTCGTAGAAGTCGCCGACGAAGCAGCGAGGGCGGTCTTTCCCCGGTATGCGCGATGGCGGTAGCGCGGGTTCAGTGGGGGAGCGGGAGCAGTTCCACCAGGGTGCCGCGGCCGGTGCCGGGCGGGAGCACGGCCAGTGCCTGGCAGCCGATGAGGCCGGCCAGGTGGGGCGTGTGCGCGGGACCGGTGCTGCGCCAGACGCCGCCGGTCTGCTGCTGCACCGGCACGATCCGCGTCGCCTCACCGTTCGCCACACCGGCGTCCGACAACCTGCCCCACATCGTCGGGCCGGGCGTACGCAGGGTGAGCGCGTCGATGACGGCGGGGCCGATGGCCAGCAGGGCCGCGACCGCGGCGAACGGATTGCCGGGCAGGCCGAGCAGGACGCGGCCGTCGGGCAGCTGCGCCACCAGTGTGGAACCGCCAGGACGGATCGCCACCCGTTCGACGACGATGCGCGCGCCCAGATCGGCCAGCAGCGTGCGCAGGTGGTCGGCGGCGCCGCGGCCGGTCGCCCCGACCATCACCACCAGGTCGGCATGGGATTTCAGCGTCAGCCAGGAGCGCAGCAGGTCGTGGCCGTCGGCGAGATGCCACAGTCCGGTGCTCTCGATATCGCAGCAGCGCAGGAACTCCGGCAGCACCGGTCCCAGCGAGTCTCTGGTCTCCCCCGGCCCGAGCGGGCCGACCGCGCGGATCTCGTCACCGGTCATCACCACATCGGCCCGCAACGGCCCGCGCACGGTGACCGTCTCGGCCTCGGCGCTCAACGCTGTCGAGGCCAGCGCGGCCGACACCCGGGTGCCCGCGCCCGCCAGCTCGACACCGGTGTCCCAGTGCTCGCCCTGCCGCCGGGTGTCGTCGCGCACCGGCGCGCCCTGCGCCCGCATCACCACCGGCTTGCCCGATACCGTCGTCGTCACCACGTGCTCGTCACGCAGGGTGGCGGTGGTCCCCAGTGGCGTGGCCGCGCCGGTGGCGATCCGCACCGCCTCACCGGGCGCCAGCACCACCGAACAGCTCCGTCCGGCGTACCTGACCTGCTGATGCAGACGCCACCACGGACCAGGACCCGACACGGCGTAACCGTCCATCGCCGCGCTGTCCACCCGGGGGAGCGGAGAGCCGGTGGTCAGGGCGACGGCCAGCGTGGCGCCGACCGCATCGGCCACCGGTAGTTCCCGCACGCCGATCGGCAGCAGGTGTTCGGCAATCTGCGCGCGCACCCTGGCCAGCCCGCATTCCACGGCCGGAACAACCACACCCGCTCGTGCGCTCACCACCACGTCCAGCCTCCGACCACAGTTCACCGACAATCCTGCACATCGTCCGCACGGGCCATTGCCTGCGATTTTCTGTGCAGTTGCCCCACGGTGACGTTGTGCTCACCAGGCCCGATCGGATCTGGTGCGCATTCGGACACATCGCCGTCTCGGCGGTCATCGGAGGCGGGCACCCGGTGAGCCTGGGCCGATTCCCGACTGGTCGTCGTCGGACGGGGCGAGAAGGCACGGTTCAGGGGCGGACGCCCCTGGCGTCGAGAAGCATGCCGAGGTAGCCCAGTTCCTGGCTCTGGGACTGGGCCATGGCGCGCGCGGCCTGCTTCACCGGTCCCGAGGTGAGCAGCGCGTCGGCGGCGCGGGCCATGGTGACACCACCCGAGTGGTGGCGGTACATCAATTGCAGGAACAGGGTTTCGGCCTCGGCGCCCCGCGCGGCGGACAGGGCGTCGAGGTCGGCGGTGGCCGCCATCCCCGGCATCGTTGAGGCCGAATCATGGTGGTGCCCAGCCGATGCCGCCATCCACGTCATCGGCTGCGCGGCGGTCGGCGCGGCGCGGGCCAGCTGGGTCCAGCCGAGGAGCGTCCCGATCTCCACCCGCTGGGTGTCGGCGATCTGGTCGGCCAGCCTGCGCACGGTCGGATCGGCAGCGGGGTCGAGGCGTTCGGTGAGGATCAGCGCCTGCTGGTGGTGTGCGGTCATGTCCTGGGCGAAGCCGAGCTCGACAGCGGTGAGTACCGGTGCGGGCGTGGTGGTTTCGGGAATCAGCAGCGGACGCAGTGCCGCGCCGAGCACCAGCAGGAACGTGGCGGCGGCACACAGCGCGGCCACCCGGATGACACGGCTCATCCTCACGACCCGACCGTGGATTGCTGATCCGCGGGCGGCGTATACACCTCGTTGTCGAGCTGTAGCACCATGAACCCGTTGTCGGAACAGGCGACGTAGAGCTGATCGCCACGCCACTCCGGCGGCGAGAAACACCAGTCGCTCGACATGTCACCGAACGCGATATCGCCTGCGCGGGAAGTCAATACCTGCGCGGGATCGAACAGCCCCTCCGCCATCGCCCGCAGCGCGGCGGGCGCGCTCATGAACGGAACGCCGATGATCGAGACCAGCGCGTGCGGTGAGTTCCAGATCTCCAGATTGCGCCCGGTCCGCGCCGGCGGATTGAAGTAGGCGATCTCGCGGATGGCGTCCGGATCGCGCACGTCGAACACCCGTACCCCGGAGGAGATCCAGCCGCACGCCAGCGCCGTCGGATTGTCGGGGCGATCGGCCGCGCAGTAGTGCGATTCGTAGGAGAACGCCGAACCACCCATCGACGACCCGACATTGGCATCGATATTGTCCGGCAGATTGATCTCCAGTTTGATCTTCGCGGCGATCCGCGGCGCGCTGTCGTCGGAGACATCGATGAGTTTCACACCGCCGGAACCACCTTCGTCGACCGTGAAGATGTGCGGCACGCCGTCGTAGGTGACCGGCACGCTGTGCTGGGTGGCCCACCCGTCGGTCCAGAACGTCCGGCCCAGATGCGGCACCTGCGGATTCGGGTCGCGCCGCTGCACCGCGCTCACATCGAGCACGGTGAAACCGCCGAGCGCGGAGATGTAGAGCCGGTTCCCGTCCGGGCTCACGCCGAGCCCGTGCGCCTCGATCCCGGTCAGCCCCTGCCAGACGACACGCGGCTGCGCCGGATCGGTGAGGTCGACGGCACTGAGGAAGCCGGGCACCAGACCCGAAGCCCAGTACGTGCGGCCGTCGGGGGAGAAGCCGCCCTCATGGGTCGTGATCGGCAGCGGCATCAGTAGATTCGAGCCGGTGCCTGGGTTGAGCAGACGCGGGTGCGCGCAATCGGAGATGTCGTACACCGAGAGATATCCCGCGCCGAGAGCGGCTGGGACACCCGTTCCTACGAGCAGTTTGCGAGTGGTGTTGACCTTCAACGTCTCCCAGGTTCCCGCCAGCATCGCGGGCTCGACGAGTGTCGCCGTCAGCCGGGGGTTCGCGGGATCGGACACATCGAGTACCTGGACGCCCTGGTGTTCGCTGAGCATATTGCCAGGAAAGAACGTGCCGACATAGGCGCAGTGCTCGAAACTCGTGGACGTGATGCCGGCACCGCGGCCCTGATAGTTGCCCACCATCGACACATTGCAGCGATAACCCTGCGTGCTGCGGCCACTGTCTCGGTCACCGGCGGGCACATCGCCCTGTAACCCGGTTTCCGGAAGCGATCCCGGCCCGCAGTCCGCCCGCGGGACGGCGGTCCGCCCGACGTCGAAGAATTCCTGCACCGCACCGCTGAGCTCGGCGAACGGATCCGCCGCCGACCCTGCGGGCAACCCGATGCCGACCAGTGCGGTGACGGCCGCCAGTGCCGTGTACCGCAAGACCGCCCTACCCGAACGTCCGCGCATCCGTTGCCTCCCGACCATTACCAGCCCCACTGACCCAGACAGCCGTCCGTTGTTGTGGATGGTAAATCGAGTGGTGCGTCCGCGCGGGTGGTTTCGCCGAACCGGCCGCTCGTCCGGCGGGTCGAATCCCCCACCCCGATGACGGAACGCTGTACGGTTGCCTGAGTTACGGCAGGTGCAGCCGGCGGGACGGTTCCGCGACCGGAGAGGACTCGGATTCCATGTCGAACGATGTCGCAGGCGGGTCCGATGGTCCGGACGCGACCGGAAAGATGGTTGCGGGACAGTCGCCAGGAAGATACCGGCTGGACCGATTCGTCTTCAGCGCCACCGCGATCGGCGCACTGACCTTCGTCGCCTGGGGTGTCCTCGACGACGAGAGCCTCGCCTCGGCCGCCGGAACCGCGCAGAAGTGGGTCATCACCAACACCGGCTGGTTGTTCGTCCTGGTGGCGACGGCGTTCGTCGTCTACGTGATCTGGCTGGCGGTCAGTAGATACGGGCGGATCCCGCTCGGCGCCGACGACGAGAAGCCCGAATTCCGCACCGTCTCCTGGATCGCGATGATGTTCAGCGCGGGCATGGGTATCGGGCTGATGTTCTGGGGCGTCGCGGAACCGTTGTCGCACTACGTGAGTCCGCCACCGCACACCGCCGAGCCCGGCACGCCAGCCGCCGCCGAGGTCGCGATGGCGACCACGCTGTTCCACTGGACCCTGCACCCGTGGGCGATCTACGCCGTCGCCGGTCTGGCCATCGCGTACGGCACCTTCCGGAAAGGCCGCTCGCAGTTGATCTCCGCGGTGTTCCAGCCGCTGCTCGGCCGGCACGCCGAGGGCATCGGCGGCCGCGCCATCGACATGATGGCGATCTTCGCGACGCTGTTCGGTTCGGCGGCCTCCCTCGGCCTCGGCGCCTTGCAGATCGGCGCGGGCATGGAGTTCAACGGCTGGATCGACGGCATCGGCAAGATCGGCCTGGTGGCCATCATCTCGGGTTTGACGGTCGCCTTCGTGCTGTCGGCGGTGTCCGGGGTGGAGCGCGGTATCCAGTGGTTGTCGAACATCAATATGGTGCTGGCGCTGGCGATCGCGGCGTTCGTCTTCGTCGCCGGGCCGACCCTGTTCGTGCTCAATATGGTCCCGACCTCGATCGGTGACTATGTGGAGTTGCTGCCGACGATGGCTTCCCGCACCGGCGCCGGTGACGAGGTGATGCAGAGGTGGCTGTCGAGCTGGACGATCTTCTACTGGGCCTGGTGGATCTCGTGGACGCCGTTCGTCGGCATGTTCATCGCCCGGATCAGCCGCGGCCGCACCATCCGCCAGTTCGTCACCGGCGTGCTGCTCGTGCCCAGCGCGGTGAGCCTGCTGTGGTTCGCGGTCTTCGGCGGGGCAGGCATCGCCGAGCAGGCCGCAGACGGCGCGCTCACCGAGGCCGACGGCTCCGTCGACTCGAACTTCGCCCTGTTCCACCTGCTCGACCAGTACCCGATCACCTCGGTCACCACGGTGCTGGTGATGATCCTGGTCGGCATCTTCTTCGTCTCCGGCGCCGACGCGGCCTCCATCGTGATGGGCACCCTCTCCGAACGCGGCAGCATCGAACCGTCCCGCCTGATCGTCATCTTCTGGGGCGCGGCCACCGGCGCGGTCGCCGCGATCATGCTGGTGATCGCCGACTCCGACGATCTCGGTGGCGCGCTGACCGGCCTGCAGGCACTGACGACGGTGGTATCGCTGCCGTTCCTGGTGGTGATGGCGGCCATGTGCGTCTCGCTGTACAAGGATCTGCGCGAGGACCCGCTCATCCTGCGCGCCGACCGCGGCATCGAGCTGGTCGAGGTCGCCGTCGACAAGGGCACCGAACTCCACGAAGGCGACTTCGCGCTGGTCACCGAACCCACCGACGACGAGGTCGAGGAACAACCCGACCGCGGCTAGCCCGCTGTCTCGACCCGCTCCAGCACTGCCGAGAGATCGGCACAGGCCTGCCGCAGACGACCCCGCAGCGCGTCGGCCGACTCGGCGATCGCGGCCTGCGCTCGCACGTAATCGGCTCGCCCGCTGGGCGTTTCGATGCGGACCGGCGCATAGCCCAACTCGCGCAGATCATACGGACTGGCCCGCATGTCGAGTTCGCGTGCGGTGCAGGCGAGTTCGAAGCAATCGAGCAGCAGATCCGAGGAGATCAGCGGCGCGAGCTTGAATCCCCACTTGTAGAGATCCATATTCGCGTGTAGACAGCCCGGCTGTTCCCGCAGCACCTGATCGGCCCGGGTCAGCGGTTCGGCATTCCGTCCGACCGCATCGGGAGTGAAGAAGCGAAACGCGTCGAAGTGCGTGCAACGCAACGACATCGACTCGACCACCGCATCGGTCCCCGCATGCCCGAGCCGCAACGGCACCTGCTGATGCCGGACGTCATCGGTCCGATAGACCATCGCCCACTCGTGCAGCCCGAAACACGACAACTGCGCCGGGCGCCGCGCCGTCGCGCCCAGCAGCCTGCCCACGAACTCGACGGTGTCCCGCCGCTTCACCAGATAAGCCGGATCGGCGGTGAACACCTCGCCCTCTACCTGGTGATAACCGCGCGCACCGTCGTAGTCCCGCGCATCGTCCAACCCGACACCGAACCCGGGATGCCAGCGCCGCAACTGCGACGGCTTGTTGCCGTAGTAGGTGAACAGGAAATCGATCACCGGATGCGTGGTACCCGCCGCCCGACGCTCCAGATACGGCCCGACCAGCCGATCGAGCCTCTCCCGATGCGCCAGCGCACGCGCCTGCCACTCGACCGCAGGCAATACCCGCAGGTCGAGAGCATGGTCCAGGTCGTAGTGCGCGCTCACCAGGCCATTCTCCCGCACCGGTCTGCGCGGACGGATTCAGGCCCGGACAGTTGCTTTCGTGCATCGGCCACTCCGCACACTATTTCGCGCCGGTCGGGCCGGAGGTAGATTCAATGTGCGGCGGAGGCCGAGTTGCTCGTGTGGCCGTGGCCGCGACGGCGCGAAATAGCCGTTGTGCGAGACACCGGGAGAGCATTCCGTGTGTCCAAGAAATCACGTCCATACTCTTGCGAGGTGTAATTTCCGATGACACCGGATGAACTCATGGAAGAGGCTTGCAGACTGGCAATAGAGTCGGTCGACAATGATTGGGGCGGACCGTTCGGCGCCGTCATCGCGAAGGACGGAGTGATCGTCGCGCGGGGACAGAATCGGGTGCTGCTCACCGGCGATGCCACTGCGCACGCCGAAGTCGAATGCATCCGCAAGGCGACTCAAGTAGTCAATGGTGAGGCCCCGAGTATTGCCAAAGAACACCAGAACGAGTCGACGCTCGAATTGGTCCCGCGGCCTGCGGGATCCGCCGACAAGCTACCGGAGCGGGCGAAAATGTTGATGGGGATGGAGATCTTCATCAGCGGCGCCCCCTGTCCCATGTGCATGAGCGCGATCTATTGGGCGCGTCTGGACGCCGTGCATTTCGCGAGCGATTTGGCGGACACCAGCGAAATCGGCTTCGACGACGCGTTTCAATACGAGGACTTCACGAGGCCGCTGTCCGAGCGGCGGGTGAAAATCGAACAGTTCCGCAGGGATCTGGGCGCCGAAGCGTACAAGACCTGGGCCGAAAAACCCGATCAGCACCCGTACTGACATGTCGGCCGCGAAAGCGGGATCGCCGCGGCCTGCCCCGGCGACGGTGGTCATCACCCAACAGCTTCGCCCCGGCCGCGAGGCCGAGTTCCGGCGGTGGCAGACGGCGGTGAACGATGCCGCGGCGGAATTCCCCGGGTTCCTCGGCGCCGACGTCACACCACCGGGCGACGCGCAGTCCGAGTGGTCGGTCGTGTACCGGTTCGACGACATCGTCAACCTGAAGCGCTGGCTCGGTAGCGAGACGCGGGCCGAGCTGCTCGCGAGCGGAACCGGGTTCTTCGAACGGCCGTCGACGCAGCATGTGCTGGTCGACGAGCCGGACGACGCGGGAGTGACCGTCGTCGTCTCGCATCCGGTGGCGGCCGGCCGGGAATCGGAGTTCATCGCCTGGCAGGACCGCGTGACCGAGGTCGAGCGGACATTTCGAGGCTTTCGCGGATCCGAACTGCACCGGCCGATTCCCGGTGTTCAGAACGAGTGGACGATCATCTATTCGTTCGCGTCGGCCGGGGATCTCAACCGATGGCTCGAATCGCCCCAGCGCAAGGCGCTGCTCGCGGAAGCCCCGGACTTCAGGGATTTCGAGGTGCACCGCATCGCCAACCCCTACGGGTCGTGGTTTCCGCCGAGCAAGACCGGCGAGGAAGACGGTCCCGCGTCGTGGAAGACGGCACTGTCGGTCCTGGTGGGCCTGTATCCGACGGTGGTGATCCTCACCCTGATCATCACCGAGATCTGGCCGGGCGGGCAGCTGTGGATCAGCTTGCTGATCGGGAACATCCTGTCGGTCAGCCTGCTGACCTGGGTGGTGATGCCGGTCGTCACCCGCGCGCTGGGATTCTGGATGCGACCGGGCCGCGATCCCCGCACCGACGTGATCGGCCTCGCCTGCTCGGTGGGGTTCCTGACGCTCGCCGCGGTGTTGTTCTACCTGGTGACGCGGGTGTTCTGGACGCTACCGTGACCGTCAGCCGCGATCAGGGCGTATCCAGCACGCTCGCCGGAACCCCGTAAGGGAGGAACCGCACCCGACGCCGATCGTCGGTGTTGTCGCGATGCGCGCGCAAGGCCTCGAGCTCGTTCGGAAAGACCTGATCGACCCTGGCCTGGCCGTCGTCATCGAGGGTGTAGATCGCCCACACCCCGCTACCGGTCTCCCCGGCCGTCGGCGGCTCGGCTTCCGGGGGACGTTGCGGTTGAACAAGCTGCCCGAGCAGCGATGTCAGCGAACCGACACCGACCTGATCGACCCGATCCAGGTATCCACCGGCCTTCCCGACAAGGTCGCGCAGCTCGTTTCCTGCCTCACGTAGTGCACGTTCGAAATCTTCCGGATCGATGCCGAAAGGCCCGTTGGTTGCCATCGCATGTCCTCCTGAGGACGAGGTGGGCGCTACGCCCTCAGTGTCCTCGCGAAACGACAGCTTCGCCACGACGAGTCCGGCTGAGCGCCGAAGGCTTGGTTGTCTGGCTCTCACCGGCGTTACCGGCAGTGTTCACTACTGTGAGGCCGCCTGATCTGACGGATCGTGGATGGCGGAATTCGGGGGGACGTGGGATGCGACCGGGTTGGACGAGGTTGATTGTTGCCGCGGGCCAAGCGTGCGTCGGTGTGGTCGTAGGTCTTGCACTGGGTGTTCGGGTGTTGCCATTCGGCGATGGGATGTGGACGGGGTTGGGCGGCGCCCGAGTTGTGGGTGTCGGGTCGGTCGGCTACTGGTCGATGTGGCTGGCTATTCTCCTCATACCGATCGGTGTCGGTGGTGTGCTCGCGCGGTGGCGCATGACGCGGTGGTTCGGGCTCGGTGTGCTGGGATCTTTCGCTGTCACGGGTGTTCCGGCGGTGCTGTTGTCCATGCTGTTTCAACTCGTAGGGCTGCCGGTGCCGACGCCCACGTGAACCGCGCATGCGCCAGCGGTCAGAACCGATTGCCGGACGACGCGGCGGCACTGAAGACGCTGAGCTGGGGAGCCCGAACGGGTCATTCTGCGAAGGGCGTCTGTCCGGTGGTGCACGTAGTGTCCGGTTCGGGAATCTGCAGGTCGATGCGGGAACAACGAGCCGTAGACGATGCCCAAGTAGCTGGCGTAGGAGCTATCTTCGTAGGTCAGCTTCCCCGAGATCGCTGGCCGCCCAGTGGCACAGGACACGTCGGCGTCCCGTCACAAGAGCGCGGGCGCCGGCGTCTTGTGTGCGTTGATCACATCTACCCGGCAGGGAGAGCGAGACATGAACGCACACAAGAAGGTTGCACTGGTCACCGGTGCGAACAAGGGAATCGGCCGTGCGGCCGCCGAACAACTGGCAGCTCTGGGCATGACGGTGCTGGTCGGCGCTCGAGACTCGCGGCGCGGCGAGCAGGCGGCCGAGGAACTGCGCGGGGCAGGCGGTGATGTGCACGCGCTGACACTGGACGTCACCGACCCGGCCACCGTCGCGGAGTCGGCGAAGGAGATCGACGAACGTTTCGGCAGGCTCGACATCCTGATCAACAACGCGGGCATCACCGGATCGGGCCAGGTCTCGCCCGACCAGGCGCACGATCAGATCCCCAGCACCGTCGAGTTGGACATGGTCAGGGCGGTGTTCGAGACCAACGTCTTCGGCGTGATCGCGGTGACCAATGCGCTGCTGCCGCTGTTGCGCCGGTCCCCGGCGGCGCGCATCGTCAACGTCAGCTCGCACGCTGCCTCGATGACCCTCCTCAGCGACCCGGACGGTCCCTTCGCCGGGTTGCTGCCGTCGGCGGCGTACACGCCGTCCAAGTCCGCCCTCAGCGCGTTGACCGTGCAGTACGCCAACGAGCTCCGCAAGGACGGCATCCTCGTCAACGCCGTCGCGCCCGGGTACGTCGACACCGACAGCAACAACCACACCGGATTCCTGACGCCCGCGCAGGGCGCCGCGGTGCTCGTCCGCTGGGCCACGGTCGCCGAGGACGGACCGACCGGCGGATTCTTCGGTGACGACGGTCCGCTGCCCTGGTAGTCAGTCGCGCTCGACGAACGCAACTGCCCTGGGATTCAACCGATCCCAGGGCAGTTCGGGTGACAACCAAGATCGTCGGCACGCCGTCGGCTGATTTCAGGATTCGCGGGCAGCGATCGCGGCTTGGATTCGGCGTAGGGTGCGCAGGCCCTTCTTCGCGGCCACGCTCACCATGCCGTCGAAGACTGTCGAGCCGCGGTCGTGCGCCATCAGCCGTTCCAGCGTCGGCACGGCACGATCGTCGCCGGTCGAACCGAGAGCGACTGCCGCCCAGTACCGTCGGTCCGGATCGTCGCCGTCGGCCGCCTCGCACAGCCTCGGGATGATGTCCGGGGTGAAGGTGGCCAGCGCGCTGGCGATATAGCCGATGCGGAAATAGCGGCGGTTCTCGAATTCGTCCCAGAGTGCGGCCAGGGCGGCGTCGCCGCCGATGCGGCCGAGGGCCTCGGCGGCACGTTCGCGCATTCCGGGGATCGGGTCGCGCAGCACGGGCGTGAGCGCCGGGACGGCCGATTCGTCGCCGAGGGTGCCCAGCGCGATCACCGCTTGCTCGCGGGCCATCTGTTGTGGGTGGTCGAGCAGGGCGAGCAAGCCGGGAACCGCGTCGCGGACGCCGAGCGCCGCGCAGCCCATCGCCGCCCAGGCCTGGCAGTTGTACCGGGTGTCGGCCAGCGACGCGAGCAGCGGCGCCTTCAGGGTGTCGTCGCCGAAGACCGCGGCCCGGTTCAGCGCCCGGCTGTACAGCGACCGGTGGTAGTCGGGATAGTCGCGGACGAGCGCGCACAGTGCTGCCTTGGCTGACGCGTCGCCTTCTTCAGCCCGCGCGAGCAGCAGCCGCAGATTTTCCTCGCGGGTCTCGAGGTCACCGTCTTTGAGGCGTCGCGCATCAGCTGGGTTCACCGCGCAACGGTACCTGTGGCTACCCGCTCGTCTCCGGCGGCCACGTTCGGAGCTGCGTCAGGCGCTCGAGACTCGTGCCACCGCTCTGATCGGAGCTCCGTCCGCTCCACTGAGCCGGAGCGGGAACAGGGAAACCTCGATCGACTCGCCTGCCGACTGGGCGGCCAGCAGCCGGTCGAGGTTGGTGAGGTTCTCGGCGATCACCGCGTGCGCGCCGCACAGGATCCGGTGCGCGGGCAGATCGAGACTCTCGGCTTCGGACGGGTCGATGCTGGGCGCATCGATGCCGATGGTCCGGATTCCCGCGTCCACCACCAGCTGTGCGGCGGCCGGGCTCAGGCACGGGTGGGCGAGATAGTCGTCGGTACCCCAGCGGGAGGACCATCCGGTGGCGATCAGCACGACCGAACCGGGGGCGAGATCAATGTCGAACATCTCGACTCCGATCACACCTCGCGCCGGAACAGATCGCGCGTCCACGATCTGCGCGGGCCCGGTGAAGCGTTCGAGGGGCAGCTCGTCGAGCGTCGGCAGACTGTCGTCGAGATGGGCGGGCGCGTCGACATGGGTCCCTGTTTGCGATCCGAGGTGAACACCGAGCACGTTCACCCCGTCGGTCGCGACGCGAAGTGCCTGTTCCAGCAGGACTTCCGGGTCGCCAGGGAACACCGGCATCCCGGTGTGGATCGGCAGGGTCAGGTCGATCAGGGTCATGTGGCGGGCTCGGGTGACGGCGGGGGCACCACGACCTCGCCACCGTCCGGCTCGTCGGCCTCGGGTCGTGGTGGTCCGGTGGCCGCGTCGATCTGTTCGCCGATATAGCGGATGACCACCGCGATCATCGCGACGACCGGCACCGCGAGGAACGCGCCGGTGATGCCGTAGAGCGAGCCGCCCGCGGTGACGGCGAGCAGCACGATGACGGCGTGCAGTTCCATGCTGCGGCTCTGCAGGACCGGTTGCAGCACATTGCCTTCCAGCTGCTGCACCGCGATGACGACGCCGAGCACGATCAGCGCGGTGGTGAACCCGTTGCCGACCAGCGCGACGAGGACGGCGAGCGCACCGGCGACGAAAGCGCCGACCATCGGGATGAATCCGCCGATGAAGGTGATCACCGTCAGCACCAGCGCCAGTGGAACATCGAGGATGAACAGTGCCGCGCCGATGCAGACCGCGTCGACCAGGCTGACGATCGCCTGGGTACGGATGAATCCGCCGAGGGTCGCCCAGACCCGTTCCAGGACGGCTTCGACGTGGCGGCCGCTGCGGCTGCCGAACACCGTGTGCAGCCAGGGCAGCAGGCGAACGCCGTCCTTGAGGAAGAAGAAGACCAGCACCACCACCAGGAAAATGGTGATCAGGACCGATGTCGCGGTACTCACGCCGGTGAACACGCCGCTGGCGATCTGCGCGCCGCTGGACTGCAGCCGCCCGACGATCGCCTCGACCGCGGAATCGAGTTGCTCGTCGCGGATGCGCAGCGGCGGTCCCTGGATCCAGTCGCGGACCTGGTTGACGCCTGCGGTGGCCTTGTCGGCGAGTTCGGGTGCCTGATCGGCCACCGAGGGCACGATCAGCGCGATGACCCCGGACAGAATCGCGAGGAATCCCACCAGGGAGATCGTCGCGGCCAGCGCGGGCGCCACCTTGTGCTGGGTCAGCCAGCGGGTCGGCGGCCACAGGATCGTGGCCACCACGATCGCCAGCGCGACGGGCAGGAGCACCACCCACAGCCGGGCGGTGATCGAACCGAGTACCCACGCTCCCGCCGCGATCGCGACGATGCACAGTGACCATTTGGCCACCCACAGGATCCCGCTTCCGATCACGTCCCCGCGATCACGCCACGACTTTCCGTTCGGTTGTGCCTCACTGGGTTCTTTCACCGGCCCGCTCACGCAGCCAGTCTGGCACGCCTGCCCGGAATGTCGCGCGACGTCGGCTAGTCGGGTTCGGCACCCGCGGCGGCGATGCGCTCGACGCGGCGCGCGGTGGCGAGCAGTTCGTCGATGTAGCGCCGGCGCGCATCGGCGGTGACTTCGGCGCGGAGCGGGCCGATCTGGACTTCGAAGAGCGCGCGGCCGTCGGCGGCGAGGACGGGGGCGCTGAGGTATCCCAGCGACAGCGACGCCGAGGAGTTCAGGTCGGCTTCGGTGTGGGCGCTGCCGGTGATGTCGCCGAGCAGACTCAGGACCCGCCCGCGAAGTTCGTCGGCGGTGGGTCGGCCGGAAAGCAGATCGACGACATCGGCGAGGACACGCAGCGCGGTGAGTGCGCCGGGGCGCAGGCTCCAGGCGCAGCAGCCGGTGGTGCGAATCGTCGCAAGGACCTCACGGAACTCGGCGCGGCGTGCGGGATCACCGCGATCGAGCCAGCTGTTCTGGGTGGTGGCGGGAGCATGGGCGATGAGGGTCGCGCCCGCGGGCGGGAGCAGCGGGATGCGGGTTCCGTTCTCGATACCGGCGGGGATGAGGCCGTGTCCACCGACGACCGTCACGAAGACGAGGTCGTCTCCGCTCAGTGCGGTGAGGGCGGCGCCGCATCCGACCCGGGTGGCCAGGTGCTCGAGTTCCGCACCGATTGCCGCACCGTCGGCGACCACCGCGGGCGCGAGGAGCCCGACCCGGGCGAGCCCGGGACCCAGCTGGTAGGTCAGGTCGGTGTGCCGCCGGACCCATCCGTGCCGGTCGAGGGTGGACAGGATGGCGCCCACCGTCGACCGGCTCAGGTCGAGCGATTGCGCGATCTCGGCCGCCGAGAGCGCGGTGCCGCGGGTCGCGAGCAGCTCGACCACGGCGACGACCCGGCTGGTCGGCGGTGAATCATCCTGGGGGCGAGACGAATCGGATCGCATGCGGTGCTCAGCGCGGTGCGATGCGGAACAGCCCGCTCATCGTGCCCTGATAGAGGGTGCGGTCGGGGGAGATGGTGCCGACCATCTGGAGCGTGTTGTGCACAGCGGTGGCCCCGATCAGCTTCTCCGTCTCGATGCGCCCGCTGGCGGCATCGATCACGGTGTAGCGGAAGTTGTCGGTCAATCCGACACTGCCGGTCGGGATGACGGTGTGCCGGGTGACGGTGTAGATCATGCCGTCGGCCACCGAGAGCCGTGGAACCGCCGCCGACAGCGCCTTGTTCGTCCACACCACCCGGCACCCGGCGCCGGTGAGGTCGACCCGCACCATGCCGCCGGTGAACTGCGCGCTCGCCGGTTCACTCGTTCCAGCGCCCTCCGGAACGGCGGGGTAGGGATATCCGTAGGTGCCTGCGACGAACAGGCTGTTGCCCGCGCCGATCGGGGAGTTCTCGGTGCCGTCGACCGTCGGCACCGAGCAGATCTGGTTGCCGGTCTCGGTGTCGAAGACCAGCAGATTCTCCTTCGGCACCGCGTTGTCGGTGATCGCCAGATATTCGGTGCCGCTGCCGGGTCCGAGGAAGGTGGGGGTGGCGCCGGTACCCCAGGACAGCTGACCGGGCTTGCGTGCCGGGCCGCGATCGTAGGCCTGGCGCCACACCACCCGGGGGTTGCCGGAGCCGTCGACGTCGACCAGGTACAGCGCGTGCGTGGTGGCGACGGCGACGCCCTGCGGCGCGGTGGAAATACTGTTGGCGACCTTCTCGCCGGGGCCGAGCACGATCGAGCGGGCCACGCCGGTCGCCGGGTCGGAGAAGCCGGCCACGGCGTTGTCGGTCGCGAACCACACCCTGCCGTCGAAATCGGGCATGACCGAGCTGACGGCGTCACAGTCCCCGCCGCCGCAGTGGCCGGTGACCGCCTGGGCGATGTCGGTGGCCGATTCGACGAAGACGGTCCAGTCGCCGCCGTCGCGGCGGTGACCGATGCGCAGCAGTTTTCCGCTGCCGTCGACGGTGACCATGCGGTCGCTGCTGTCGAGGTAGGCGTACACGCCACCGAGGAGGCTGCCCTTGCTCAGATCGAGGGAGGCGAGCGGCTGACCGTTGGCGGGATCGAGCAGGAACACCTTCGGCGCGCGGTCGATGATCTTCGTGCACAGGGCCTGCGGCATACCGTCGGCACCCTGGAGAATGGTCGGGCAGGCCGCCGCGAGCTCGCGGAAGTCGCTGTCGACACGCCCCGTGCCGGGACCGGCGAACGGTGTGGCGTCGGAGGATTCGGCGTCACCGTGCATGGTCGCGGTGCCGGGTGGGCCGAGGTGGGGATTCGCGGGTGGTAGCGGACCGAAGCCTGCCGTTGCGGTGCCGGTGCTGACGATCAGCAACGCTGTCATGCTGAGTGCGGCGGTCGCGGCGGCGCGACCCATTCTCTCGAACACGGGCGACTCCCTGGGGTGTGATGCCGGCGTGCCACCCAACCTGGGAACTCCACCTGGCCACGAATATTCGAAAGTCAACCTTCGAATATTCGTATGGCAGTACAGGCTAGGAGGTCGTCACTACCTTGGCAAGACCCTGTGGTCTGGATGCAGGTCTCGCTACTCGGACGCATCCCGCAACAGTTGGCGGGAGATGGCGTACTTGTGCACTTCGGTCGGCCCGTCGTAGAGCCTGAACGCTCGCATGTCGGTGAAGATCGCCGCGACCGGTGTCTCGTCACTGATCCCGATGCCGCCGAGGACCTGCACGCATCGGTCGGCCACCTTGAACAGCTCCTCGGAGACCATCGCCTTGACCATCGATGACTCGTGTCGCGCCTTGCCGCCCTTGTCCAGGTGCCAGCACGCCCACCAGATCATCAGCCGGCATTGCTGCAGCGCGATCTCGTTCTCGGCCAGCAGGAAGCCGACGCCCTGATGCCTGCCGATCGGTTTGCCGAACGACGTCCGGGTTTTCGCGTGCTCGATGGCGATCGACTGGGCACGGGATGCGGCGCCGAGCCAGCGCATGCAGTGCGTGAGGCGAGCCGGCGCCAGTCGCAGCTGCGCGTAGCGGAATGCCTGTCCGACCGAGCCGAGGACGGACGATTCCGGCAGGGTCAGGTCTTCGAACCGGACGACGCAGTGTCCTTCGACGTAGTTGCGGTCCATCGTGTTCATGACCCGTTCGATGACGATGCCGGGTGTGTTCCCGTGACAGAGGAACAGCGTCGCGCCTTCGCCGGGAACATCGGCCATGATGATCCACGTGTCGGCGCCGACGGCGCCGGTGATCAGCCACTTGCGTCCGTTGATCACGAAGGTGCCGCCGTCGCGGACCGCGGTCGTCGACAACTGGCTGGGATCGGAACCCGCACCGTCGGGCTCGGTCATGGCGAACACCGAACGCGCGGTGCCCGCTACGACAGGGTCCAGGTACTCGGCGGCTTGATCGGCGTCGGCGACCTTCGACAGCAGGAACATGTTGCCCTCATCCGGCGCGGCGCAATTCATGGCGACCGGACCCAGCGTCGACCAACCGGCGGCTTCGAAGATCACTGCCTGCTCGAGGTGTGACATGCCCTCGGGACGCTGCTGGACAGACAGCAGGCCTGCCGCTTTCGCCTTCGCTGTCAGCTCGCGGCGAAGCTCGTCGGTCGGGCCGTGCGCGGTGACGCGGGGGTCCTTCTCGTACGGCACGATTTCCGTGTCGACGAACTCTCGTACCCGGTCACGCAGTTCGGCGACGTCGGCGGGGATCTCGAAGTCGATCATCACTCTCCACTCATCAGGGTTTGCGCGCGTTCGAACAGGCGCAATGTCGTGTGGTGTAGTCGCTCACCGATACTCATCGGCGCGATGCCCGCGAGCGCCCGCGCGTAGCTCCCCTCGAGCACGATGCCGAGTTTGAAGCAGGCCAGCACGGTGTACCAATCGATCGCCGCGACATCGCGATTCGACTGCTCGGCATAGCGGGCGACGAGCTCTCGGGAGGTTAGCAGCCCGCCCGCTCGGGTCAATCGGCCCGCGAACTCGTGCGGCGATCCCGGCAACTGCCAGGTCGCCAGCAGCCAGCCGAGGTCGAGCAGTGGGTCGCCGATCGTGCACATCTCCCAGTCGACGACGGCCACCACCTCGGGCGCCGAGTAGGAGAACATCACGTTGGACGCGTGGTAATCGCCGTGCATCACACCCGGGGAGAACGAGGTGGGGCGGTGTTCGTCGAGCCATCGCGCGACCTCGGTGACCGGGCCGATCGCGGGGCCCGGATACTCGGGGAAGGCCGCGTAGGAGTCGAGTTCGCTCAGCCAGCGGGGCACCTGACGTTCGAGGAACCCGTCCGGCCTGCCGAGATTCCCGAGCCCTACCGCGGTGTGGTCGACGGCGCCGAGCCGGGCCAGTGCGTCGATCAGGCTGCGGCACATGTCTTGTCGAACGGCGACTTCGCGCTCGTGGAGTTCGGGAAGTTCGACGCCCGCGTTGAAACCGGCTACCGGTTCCATGAGATAGAAGACCGCGCCGCCGAGCACCGACTCGTCGCCGCACGCGGCGATGAGGTCGGCGTGCGGCACATCCGATGTCGCGAGGGCGTTCAGGATCTTGAATTCGCGCCGGATGACGTCGTTGCTTCGCGGACGGAGATGGCGCGGACCACGACGCAGAATGTAGCCGCGCCCCGCACGTTCGAAGCGGACCATGACGTTCTGGGTTCCGCCGGTCACCGGCTCGACCGACAGCAACGGCCCCGATCCGAGACCGTGGGCATCCATCCAGGTCGCCAGCGCTGTCAGATCTGCTTGTGCGAGAACGGCATCGGTTTCGATCTCGTCTGTCTCGGACATGCTCTCCTCGAACTGGGGTCAGGCCACTGGGCGCGGAGCGGTCCTCGTGGCGCGCGGTGCGGCGCCGCCGGTGGAACGACTCCGAACGGGGTCGCGCTGTTCCCACCCGTCAAGCGATAGGCGAGAATGAGCGTTAACATAGCGTCACGGTTGACGGTATGTCAACGCCTCATTCGGGCAATTATGCTCGGCGTCTGCTCCGCTTTCGGGCGCTGCCGTGACTGCGGGGTGGCGGATCGAACTTTTACTTCTGTGGTGAATGTGGTGTGGGTTGTTCGCCACACGTAGGCGGCGCCGGATCGCCTCGGTGGGGATGGTGGAACCGGCAGACCTGGGTCAGGCGGATCTGTTCACCACGGCGAGGGCCAGCTCGGTGCAGAGGGTGGCGACTTCGGTGGTCGACTGGCAGGGATCGCGCAGCCAGGTATCGACGAGCTGGTTGACCCCGCCGACGACGAAAAGCGCTTCCCTGCGCCGGATCTCCGGATTCGCGGGAGCGTCGAGGAACTCCGCGCTGTACCGCACCACGAGATCGGTGACGATGCCGACGGCGCGGGCGCGGAGTTCCTCGAGCCCGGCGACGCCGTGCGCGTCGCTGGTGAGGATGCGGTGCACGCTCGGGTCGTCGGCGATCGCGTCGAGGTAGGTCGTCAGTGCCCGTTGCAGCTTGCGTCTGAGTCCACCCGGCTCGGCCTGGCTGGCCTCGACCATGGTCGTGAACAGCTCCTCGTGTGCCTGCTCGGCGACGGCGAGGATCAGCGCGTCCCTGGTGGCGAAGTGCTCGTAGAAGTAGCGCGGCGTCAACCCCGACGCGGCGCACACGCGGCGCACGGTGACTTCGGTCAGGCCCGCCTCGCCCCAGATCTCCCGGCCCGCGGCGAGGAGCTTATCGCGGCGTTCGTCGCGTCGATTCGCCGCGCTGATTCCCCGGTAGGACCGGACGACCTCTGCACGCGCCATTGACAGGACTTTAGCAGCCGACCTACTTTGGATATCAGTCGTTATCCAGTTTGCGTCGCTCAACGAGGAGTGTCGATGGCCACCGTTCCCACCCGTCATCCCGATCGGCCCCACCGCACCCCGGCAGTCGTCGGCGGCTTCGCGGCGATGCTGGGAATCGGGGGCCCCGACCCGGTGCAATGGCAGCGGCTCGGCGAGGGCCTGCTCGTCGGCGACGACCCGATGGACCGGCTGGTCGACTGGATGGTCACCACCGGCACGAAGCAGATGCGCCCGCTGTTCGATCGAGCGCTCACCCACGGCATCGCCGAGGTTCCGGAGGCGCCCGCACCGCTGCGCGAGTTCTTCGCCGCGGTCGAGACCGTTCCGGCCTGGGTCGATCACGACACACTCGTGCGCGGGGCCAAGGTCATGCTCACCGGCGGATCCGACGGCATGTACATCGCGCGCGATGTCGCCATGCTCGGCGGCTACCAGTTCTCCGGCTTCAACAAGACGCTGTTGCGCACGGGAGCGCTGGAAAAGGGCTCCAATCAGCGATGGGCCGAGACGATGCAGTGGGCGATGGATGTCCTGTCCGAGGACGGATTGTCGCCGCTGGGTCTGGGGTACCAGTCCACGATCCGGGTGCGGCTCATCCACGCGTTCGTCCGCAGGCACGTGGCCGCCATGCCGGACTGGCAGGCCGACGACTGGGGCCTGCCCATCAACCAGACCGACATGGCGGCCACCCTGGTCGGTGCCTTCATCGCACCGGCGATCGGCGGGATGGGCCTCGGCCTGCTGCTCACGCCCGCCGAAACCGACGCGATCGCGCACCTGGTCCGCTATGTCGGCTGGCTGCTCGGCGTCGAGGAGCAGTGGCTGCCGCACTCCTTCCGTGACGGCGTGCGCGTACTGGTGCACACGCTGTCCGCCCTGGCCGACCCCGACGAGTCGACCCGTCAACTCGCGGTGCCGATGTCACGAGACCCGTTGTCGTGGAACTACGATCGGCTGCCCGCGATCCGCCGTCGCCTCGCCTACGCCCAGCATCTGTCGGTGACGGGGACCTTCCTCGGCCGTCACGCGATGCGTGCGCTCGGGCTGCCGACGGTGATCGTGCCGTGGTATCCGGCGCTGCGCATCCCCGCCAACGTGGTGCGCTCGGCCACCCGCCTGCTTCCCGGCGGCCTCGACCGCGCGGCGACTCGCGGTGCGCGGGAACAGGATCGGTTCATGCGCACGCTGGTCAGTGCGGGACCGACCGTCGGCGCGGCCGCCGCGCGACTCACCCACGCGGCCTAGGTCACTTCAGGGATCGACCCGGCGCGATTCCCGCCAGGCGCATCCCGTCGGGGACGATCGGGGTGCGGGGCGTGGCCGGGTAATATCTCCGTTCATGCCTTCCGGACTCACCCGGCGCACCCTCCTCGGGGGCGCGATCGGCGCCGGAATCGCCGTTGCAGCCGGGCGTGGGATGTCGGCGGCTGATGCCGGTGAGCGCATGATCGCCGCACGTACTCGGTTCTTCGGTGCCGATAGCGTCGATCCAGCCACCGGTGCTGTCCGCCGCGACCGAGTCGTGTTGTCCTGGTTCGGATGTACCAGCTTCGCGGCCGCGCTGGGCGGAACTGTCGTCTTGCTCGACGCCTGGGTCCCGCGCGGAGTGCATTCCGGCTACGTGCCCACGACGGTCGCGGAGGTCGGTGATCTTCGGCCGGCGGCGATCTTCCTCGGACACGGCCATTTCGATCATGCCGGAGACGCGGGTTTCCTGGCCCAGGCGGCCGATGCCGTGCTGTTCGGTACTGCCGAGCACTGCGCGCAGGCGCGCGGCCACGTCACGTCCCTGACGTTCGGCAGTGCCGAACTCGGTCATGCCGGGTCGGCGGTAGGGGAGGTGTATCGGCACACCGTGGGCGCGGTCGAGGTGGTCGCGGTCAGGCATGCGCACTCTGGCCCGAAGCCTCCCGATCGCAGCGAGCAGGGCTCGGCGCCGTTCTTTCCCGTCCCCGACCTGCAGGACGCGATCGCGAATCCGCCTGACCTGTGCGACATCGTGGACCTGGGATCGAAGTTGGGCGATCAGGAGGGCGGTGTCCTGTTCTACCAGTTCCGGGTCGGGGGCTTCGTGTTGACCTGGCACGACTCCACCGGACCGTTGGCCGAAGCCGCGCCGCACGTCTATGACGTGTTCCGTGGTCTGCCCGCTTCAGATGTACAGGTGGGCGCGATTCAGGGTTTCAATCAGCCGGTCAACGGATTGCGTGATGTCCGCCAGTACGTCGAGGCGGTCAGGCCGAAGGTCTTCGTCCCCAGCCATCACGACAATTGGCTGCCCGGATTCACGGCCCGTGGAGCAACCTACGCGGAGACCTTGCGCACTGAACTGGATCGCATTCCCACGGGCAGTCGCCCCGAACTCCGGTTCCTGTCCGATCCGCACGACTACATTCGCCCGGACCGGCTCACCTTCACGGTGGGATGACAGCGGCGATTCTCGGCTCCGGGCGGCAGATACTCCTTCCCAGCCCGAGTTCGACGCCGCCACGGGCTGGATTCGGTTGAAATTGCGGGCCTGTACGGCCCGGCCATGTCCGCGCGGTGGGTCAGCGGGTGATGACCGGGACGAGGTAGGCGCGGGCGAAAGCGTCCAGTTCTTCGTCGGTGTGGAGCGGGAGCAGGCCTGACGGCGCCAGGATCATCGAGTGCACGATGCGGCACAGGACTTCGGCGCGGGCCAGGAGGTCCGGTGGCTCGGCCAGCATTCCGGCGGCGATCGCTTCGCGGAGCATGGACTCGGTGGTCAGGATCGACGTCGCGATGGTCGGTGCGCTGTCGGTGGTGAGGTGCGGCATCACACGGTCGGGTTCGAGCACCAGCAGGCGCTGAACGAGCGGGTGCGCGCGCCACCGGCCGACGACGGTCACGAGGATGTCCGCGACGAGGTCGTCGAGGTTGTCGTGCTTGCCGGGCAGGCTCTGCAGGTCGGTCAGTACCCGGGCGACTTCGCGGGCGAACACGGCGGTGACCACGTCGTCGCGGGAACCGACCCGGCGATACACGGTGGCCCGGTCGACGCCGGCCTGGCGGGCGATGTCCTCGATCGTCGTCTTCTTGACGCCCACCTGCTCGAACTGGATCAGCGCGGCATCGAGGATGCGCGCCGCCGCGGAATCGTCGGTTTCCGGTGTGTTCGTCGAGGTGACAGACGGGGCGATCATGCAGACCACGGTATCAACCACCGGGTTGGTGCAACAGATCCACACTATTTGTCGCTGCAACATTGCAATCATTTGTGTTGCATCGTACGGTTGAGGCATGGCTCACTCCGCTGACGCAACGAGGCGTCATCACCGCGAGGAAGCGCACGCGATCCACGCACGCGACGTGCACTTCGATTTCGGTGATGTGCCGATGCACTACATCCCGGGCGAGGTCTTCGCGACCCACGTCATCAATGTCATGCACCTGGTGCTGCCGGAAGGCGAGCGCGCGATGGCGCAAGCGCTCGCCGAGGCGTTGCCCTACATCGACGACCAGCGACTCCGGGAGGAGGTGCAGGGGTTCGTCGGTCAGGAGACGATGCACGCCGGCAGCCACGCCGGCGCGCGCGATCACCTGCAGGCCATCGGCCTCGATGTCGATTCGATGGTCAAGACCTTCGCCTGGTTCGTCGATCGCATCCTCGGTGACCACGGCCTGACCGGCCGGGCGAAGGAGGAATGGCTCAAGGAACGCCTGGCGCTGTTCGCCGGGATGGAGCACTACACCGCGGTCATCGGCGAATGGTTGCTGGAGAACGACAAGTTCGAGGACCTGGGCATGGATCCGACCATGCTGGATCTGATCCGCTGGCACGGCGCCGAGGAAGTCGAACACCGCAGCGTGGTCTACGACGCATACATGTATGTCGACGGCGGCTACGTGCGTAAAGCGCGCACGGCGGTGGCCGCCAGTGCGGCGCTGCTGGCGACCTTCCTCGTGTCGTCGGCCTACCTCTATGCCAAAGACCCTGCCCCGCGGAAGGGTCCGTTCTGGCCGGTGCAGCTGGCGCGGGCTACTGCCCGTGGCATCGTGCCGAACTTCGGCTTGTTCGTCAGCGAGATCCCCCGGTACCTGCGGCCGGGTTTCCACCCGTCGCAGTTGGGGCCGATGGATCGCGCGTTGCGCTATCTCGCGCATTCGCCCGCGGCACGTGCGGCCGAGCAGTGACGGCGGCGATGGTGGAGCAGTACACGCCACCGGCCGCCCTGCGCGCGCTGGGTGCCGTCGCCGACGGCTACCGGCATCTGTTCGTGGAGGGTCGCGCGGCGGCTTTGATATCGCGGCCGAACCCGGTGCGGCACAGCGATTTCGAGATTCCGCTGACGATCACCCGGATCGATCCGGTGGCTGTGGATGTTGTCTGTCTGACGCTGACATCGCCGACCCGTGCGCTCCTGCCGCCGTGGCGGCCCGGCTCGCACCTCGACATCGTGCTGCCCACCGGTAAACAGCGCCAGTACTCGCTGTGCGGTGATCCCGGGGACCGTCACCGCTACCGGATCGCGGTGCGCCGCATCGCCGACGGCGAGGGCGGATCAATCGAAGTCCACGACCAATTGGCAGTGGGCGACGCGATGCGGATTCGCGGACCGCGCAACGCGTTCGACTTCATCGCCGCACCGTCGTACCTGTTCGTCGCGGCGGGGATCGGGATCACGCCGATCCTGCCCATGGTCCGGGCGGCGGTCCGCGCGCGGGCGCGTTGGCAGTTGATCTACCTGGGCCGCTCGCGGGAGACCATGCCGTTCCTCGGCGAACTGGTCACCCTCGGCGGCAGCGGGGTAGACATTCGCCCGGACGACGAGTTCGGTACCCCTGATGTGGGTGCGCTGATCGGTCGCGCAGAGCCGGGTGCGGCGATCTATGTCTGCGGTCCGCCGCCGGTGCTCGCGGCCGCGCAACGCCATGCCTTCGCCGTCAATCCGACGGGTTCGCTGCACACCGAGCGTTTCTCGGCGCTGCCGGTGGTCGACGGCAGGGAATTCGATGTGACACTGGCCCGTTCGGGCACCACCGTCCGGGTTGGCGCGGACGAAACCGCGCTGGCCGCCATCGCGCGGGTGAAACCCGACGCCGTGTACTCGTGCCGACAGGGCTTCTGCGGCACCTGCAAGGTCGGGGTCCTGTCCGGCGCGGTGGATCACCGCGACCGCAAGCTCATCGACGCCGAGCGCGGCAGTCACATGCTGACCTGCGTGTCGCGCGCAGCGGGCGAATCCCTCGTACTCGATCTCTGAGTAGGGCACGAACGAGAAAGGTCGTCCATGGGACGAACAACACTTCCGTCGACGTTCGACGTCATCTCGCCGGCGACCGGCGCCGTGGTCGGGAGCTATCCGATCTTCTCCCCGGCCGAGGTCGAGGCAACCGTGACCGACGCGCGCCGGGCAGCGGACTGGTGGGCGGGGCTGGGATTCGCCGAGCGGGCCCGGCGGCTGGATGCTTGGCGGAGCGAGATCACCGGTGGGCGAGCCGAACTCGCCCGGATCATTAATCAAGAGATGGGCAAGCCGCTCTCGGACGCCCGGCTCGAGATCGCCATGGCGCTCGAACATCTGGCCTGGGCGGCGAGCAACGCCCGGCAGGTACTCGGCCCACGTCCGGTCCGGCCCGGCCTGCTCGCCGTGAACCAGGAATGCACGCTGGAGTACCGCCCGTTCGGGGTGGTCGGCGTGATCGGACCGTGGAACTATCCGGTGTTCACGCCGCTGGGGTCGGTGTCGTTCGCCCTCGCCGCGGGCAACGCGGTGGTGTTCAAACCGAGCGAATTCACGCCGGGCGTCGGACTGTGGCTGGCGGAGCGGTTCGCCGAGGTCGTTCCGGAACAGCCGGTGTTCCAGGTGGTCACGGGCATGGGGGAGACCGGTGCCGCGCTGTGCCGGTCCGGTGTCGGCAAGATCGGCTTCACCGGGTCGACCGCCACCGGTAAGCGGGTCATGGCCGCCTGCGCGGAGACCCTGACACCGGTGCTGATGGAGCTCGGCGGCAAAGACGCGTTGATCGTCGATGCCGACGCGGACCTGGACGCCGCCGCCGACGCCGCGGTGTGGGGCGGGATGTCGAACGCGGGCCAGACCTGCCTCGGCGTCGAACGGGTGTATGTGCACACCGACGTCTACGACGAGTTCCTGACGAAACTCGTTGCTTGCGCGCAGGATCTGCGTGCGGGTACCGGTGCGGCGAAGATCGGGCCGATCACCATGCCCAAGCAGATCGCGATCATCCGTCACCACATCGAGGACGCGCTCTCGCGCGGAGCGCGGGCGCTGCTGGGGGGCGCCGACGCGATCGAGGGGCAGTACGTTCAGCCGACCATTCTGGTCGATGTTCCCGAGGACGCCGCGGCCGTCACCGAGGAGACCTTCGGCCCGACCCTCACCGTGGCGCGGGTCCGGGACATGGACGAGGCGATCGAGCGGGTGAACGCCGGGTCCTATGGGCTGGGCAGCACCGTCTTCTCGCGTCACAACGGCAGGCGGATCGCCGACCGGATCCGCGCGGGCGGCACGTCCATCAATGCCTATGTCGCCCATGCCACCATCACGAGCCTGCCGCTGGGCGGGGTCGGTGACTCCGGCTTCGGCCGCGTGCACGGGGCGGACGGACTCAAGGAATTCACCTACGCCAAGGCGACCACGCGGCAGCGCTTCTCGTTGCCGTTGGCGCTGACCACGTTCACTCGCAGCAAGACCACCGACACCGTCGTGGATCGCCTGGTCACCCAGCTGCACGGAAGGAACAGGTAACCATGACCGAACACCGTCACATCGTCGTGATCGGTGCCGGATTCGGCGGCATCGGACTCGCGATCAAACTGCGCGAGGCCGGATTCGACGATCTCGTCATTCTCGAACGTGCCGCGGATCTGGGCGGGACCTGGCAGGCCAACACGTACCCGGGGTGCGCGTGTGATGTGCCGTCGCAGCTCTACAGCTACTCGTTCGCGCCCAATCCCGACTGGTCACGGACCTACGGCAAGCAGTCGGAGATCCTGGCCTATATCCGTTCGGTGGCAACGACATTCGATGTGGTCCGGCACATCCGGCTGAAGACGGAACTGCGCGAGGCCCGCTGGGACGAGGGACGCTCGCTGTGGCACATCGAGACCTCGCGGGGTGCGCTCACCGCGGACTACCTGATCTCGGCGGCCGGAGTCTTCGCCGAGGCGAAGTACCCGTCGCTGCCCGGCCTGGACACCTTCGCGGGCAAGACATTCCACTCCCTGCACTGGGACCACGAACACGACCTCACCGGTGAACGGGTGGCGGTGATCGGCACCGGTGCCTCGGCGGTGCAGTTCGTGCCGGAGATCCAGCCGAAGGTGGCCGCGCTCACCGTCTTCCAGCGTTCCGCGCCGTGGATCATCCCGCGCATGGATCGGCCGACCCTGGGTGCGGAGCGCTTCGTGCTGCGCAAGCTTCCCCTGGCGGGCAAGGCTGTGCGCGGCGCGTGGTACGCGGCGATCGAAGGCTTCGGGCTGGTCGGGTTCGTCGACAACCGCTTCCGGCACCCGTACGAGCTGCTCGGCCGCTGGCAGCTGCGCCGCCAGGTGCGCGATCCGGAGCTGCGCAAGACACTGACGCCGGACTACATGATCGGCTGCAAGCGGGCGATCTTCTCCGACGCCTACCTGCCCGCCCTCGACCAGGACAACGTCGACGTGGTGACCGACGGCATCGCCGAGGTACGCCCGCATTCCGTCGTCACCCGAGCCGGAGCCGAGATCCCGGTCGACACGATCATCTACGGCACCGGGTTCGACCCGGCGCCGTCGGTCTACGACCGGATCGTCGGCAGCGAGGTATCGGTGGGTGACCTCATGCGTCAGCACCGCCGGACCTACCTGGGAACCGCTGTCGCCGGGTTCCCGAATTTCTTCCTCACCCTGGGGCCGTTCGGCGCGGCGGGCAACCAGTCGGCGGTCTTCATGATCGAATCCCAGGTCGCCTACATCGTCGACGCGCTGAAGACCCTGCGCGACAAGGGAGCTCACCGGGTGGAGGTCCGGCAGCAGACCCAGGACGAGTTCATCGAGGAGATGCATCGGCGCAGCGCGTCCACCGTGTGGCTCACCGGTGGCTGCGACAGCTACTACACGACGCCGGACGGGCACAACGCCGGTCTCTATCCGAACTGGAGTTTCGAGTACCGCAAGCGCACCAGTGCCTTCGACGCCGAGTCCTATGAGGTGAGTGCCTGATGGACTTCACCGCCCTCAATCCTGTCGGCCTGTTCGCCCGGCGGTCCTACGACGTCGGCGACAAGGTGGCACTGATCACCGGCGCGGGCCAGGGGATCGGCCGCGAGCTGGCCGAGATCCTGTACTCCCGTGGTGCTTTCGTGGTCGTTGTCGACGTCGACGAGAGTGCCGCGGAGGCGGCCGCCGCGGGTCTCGGGTCACGTGCGCTGGCGATCGCGGCCGACGTCCGGGACCGCGCGGCGATGGTGGCCGCCACCGAGCTCGCCGTGGACACCTTCGGTCATCTCGACATCGTGGTCGCCAATGCCGGGGTCACGCCGAAACCCGCGACGGTGCGCACGATGGACCCGCGCGATTTCGACCGGGTGATGGCGATCAACCTCGAAGGGTGTTTCAACACCGTGCATCCGGCCCTGGACCACATCGTCGTGGCGCGTGGTCACGTGGTGGTCGTGTCGTCGTGCGCGTCGTTCGCACCGGGTATGGCCGGGTCGCCGTACATGATGAGCAAGGCCGCCGTCGAGCAGTTCGGGCGTGCGCTGCGCGTGGAACTCGCCGCAGCGGGCGCGAGCGCGGGCGTGGCCTACTTCGGCGTCGTCGAGACCGAGATGACGCACGCCATGCTCGATCAGGACGACCTCGGCCGGGAACTGGACCAGATGCTGCCCTGGCCGCTGAATGTCCGGATCACCGCCGCGCGGGCCGCGACCGTGATCGCCGACGGCATCGGGCGGCGTGCGGCCCGGACCATCGCACCCAGCGGGTGGGAGCCGTACGCGCTGCTGCGGGGCGCGGTCAATGTGGTCCTTGACGCGCAGCTCGCGGGCAGTGCGAAGGTCAAGGACCTGCTCGAGCGGGTCGAGCAACGGACCATCGGGTGACGCCGGGCGCACGGGGTTCGCTGCGGACCAGGGCCGCTCGGCTGGTGGCGGAGCGGACGGTGCGGCCGTTGGCGGCCGCGATCCCGGTCACCACCGCGACGCTGCCGATGGCCCGCTTGGCGATCGACATCGCGATGCGGGCCGTCGGGCCGAGCCTGGCCGGGACCGCGGTGGATCGGGTCGACGACGGCGCGGTCCACGGTGAGTTCGTCACCGGGCCGAAAGCCACCCGCGCCGACGCGGTGATCCTGTACGTGCACGGTGGCGGGTTCGTTGCCGGGTCGGTCGCGGCGTATCGCGGTGTGGCATCGCGGCTTTCGACGGCGACTCGCACCCGGGTGTTCGTCGTCGGCTATCGCCTGGCGCCGGAACATCCGAGCCCGTGCGCCCAGCTGGATGTGGCGCGCGCGTATCGGTGGCTGCTGCGGCGCGGGTACTCGCCGGACCGGATCGTGGTCGCCGGCGATTCGGCCGGGGGATTCCTCGCCGCCGACCTCGCTTTCGCCAACGCCCGCATGCGGATTCCCGGACCGGGCGCGCTGGTGCTGTTCTCGCCGATGGCCGACCTCGGGTTGCGGATCGCGCACACCGGGAACCGGAACCGTGACGGGGTGATCTCCTACACGCTGTCGGCCAAAGCGGTCGCCCACTTCACGAGCGAGCACCTCGAACTGCGGCCGGAGCCCGGCATGGAGTTGCCTCCCACCCTGATCCAGGCCGGTAGCACGGAGTATTTCGCCGCCGACGCGATCGAACTGGCGGACCGCCTGCGCCAGGCGGGCGCGGAGTGCGAACTGCAGGTGTGGCCGGATCAGATGCACGTATTCCAGGTGATGCCCGCCCTCGCGCCCGAGGCACGGTTCGCCTTCGGCGCAGCCGGCCGATTCATCACTTCTCTCCTCGACACCGAAGCCGCCACCGCGGTCTGAACACGGAAGACACCACACTATGTCGACACCCCGCTTCGAAACCCTCTGTGCCGCATTCCAGTACAACGCCACCATCGATCCCGACGCGGTCGCGTTGCGCACTCCGGGTGACGGGCAAACCCTGACCTGGCGCGAATACGCCGCCGGCGTGCGCGACGCCGCGGCCGGTCTCGCGGCACTCGGGGTGCGGCGCGGCGACACCGTCGCGTTGATGATGAGCAACCGCGTCGAGTTCTACCCACTCGAGGTGGGTGCTCAGCACGTGGGCGCGACGTCGTTCTCCGTCTACAACACACTCTCCGCCGAGCAGCTAGCCCATGTGCTGGGCAATGCTGGTGCGCGCGTGGTGATCTGCGAGGCGCAGTATGTGCAGCGGCTGCGTGACAGCGGAGTCCCGCTGGATCACATCGTCTGCATCGACGATGCCGTCGATGCGACCGTGCCGGTGGCGGAGATGATCGCCGGCGGCGCACCCGATTTCGACTTCGACGCCGCCTGGCGTGCGGTCGGACCGGGCGATGTGGCGACCCTGATCTACACCTCGGGCACCACCGGAAACCCCAAGGGCGTGGAAACGACCCATGCGAATCTGATGTTCCAGGCCTACGGCCTCGGCGATGTGCTCGGCTTCGAATTCGGCGATTCGATCACCTCGTTCATGCCGAGCGCGCACATCGCCGACCGGCTCACCGCGCTCTACCTCCAGGAAGTGTTCGGCACGCAGGTCACCGCGGTGCCGGATCCGAAGCTGATCGCCGCCGCGCTGGCGGACCTGCGGCCGACCATCTGGGGCGCGGTGCCGCGGGTATGGGAGAAGCTGAAGGCCGCCATCGAATTCGTCGTCGCGAACGAACCCGACGAGACGCGCAGGCAGGGCATGCGGTGGGCGCTGTCGGTCGGCGCCAAGCGCAGTGAATACCAGCTGGCCGGGCAGCCGATCCCCGGCGAGGTTGCCGCCGAATGGGCCAGGGCCGACGAACTGGTGCTGTCGAAGCTGCGGGCCAAGCTCGGTTTCGACCGCCTGCGCTTCGCGCTGTCGGGCGCCGCGCCGATCCCGCCACAGACACTCGGCTTCTTCGCCGGGCTCGGTGTGCCGATCTCCGAGATCTGGGGCATGTCGGAACTGTCGTGCATCTGCAGCGTCAGCCACCCGAGCGACACCCGCCTCGGCACGGTCGGGCGGCTGCTGGCCGGCATGGAGTCGCGGATCGCCGAGGACGGTGAACTGCTGGTCAAGGGCCCGCTGGTGATGAAGGGCTACCGCGGCGAGCCGGACAAGACCGCCGAAGCCGTCGACGCGGAAGGCTGGTTGAGCACCGGCGACGTGGTGACCGTCGACGACGACGGCTACCTGCGGGTGGTCGACCGCAAGAAGGAACTCATCATCAACGCGGCGGGCAAGAACATGTCGCCGACAACGATCGAACACGCCATCAAGGCAGCGACCCCGCTGATCGGCGCCATGGCCACGATCGGCGACGCCCTGCCCTACAACACCGCCCTGATCGTGCTCGACGCCGAAAGCGCCGAACCGTACGCGGCCCAGCACAATCTGCCCGACGCCTCGGCCGCGGCGCTGGCCTCGAACCCCGAGGTGCTCGAGCAGATCGCGGCGGGCATCGCCGCGGGCAACGCGAAACTCTCGCGAGTCGAACAGGTCAAGCGCTTCCGGATCCTCCCGGCGTTCTGGGAAGCCGGTGGCGACGAGGTCACACTGACCATGAAGCTCAAGCGAAAGGCGATCGCCGCGAAGTACGCAGCCGAGATCGCCGAACTGTACGCCGAGGACCCGGCCGACCACGTCCACGAACCGGCCTGATCGACGGGCAACGGGATCTTCATGTGGGCCTCGCGGGCAGGTGGGTAAGCGCCCGGCAGCGACACACTGACCGAGTGGGTGTGTGGGACAAGCGAGTGCATCGGGCCGCGGTCGTCCGTCGTCGAAACACGCGGCGGCACAGCGGGTCCGGGGTGGCGACGAGAGGAGTTCGATCTCGTGGAGGAGATTCTTCGGCCGGTGACAGTCGTGTTCGCGACGATGGCGATCACGGTGTCGGCGGGTCTGCTGTTCGACAGGCTGCTGCGCTACAGCGCGCGGCGTCGGTCCGGTACCCATCTGCCGCTGCTGTTGCGTCGTGTGCAACTGCCGCTTCAGGTGCTGCTCGGTGCGGTGGCACTGCACGCCACCTATCCGCTGGCGGAGCTGGAACTACGCCACGATGCCGTGATACGCAACATCCTTGCCTCGGCGGCGATCTTGGCGGCGGCGTGGTTGGTCGCGCGTGCCGCTGACGCGGTCGCCGAGAACCTTCTGCGCCGTTATGCCGAGCGCACCAGCGAGATTTCGCGGGTGCGGCAGTTGCGCACGCAGCTGGGACTCGTGCGCCGTGTCGTCACCTCTGTGCTGGTGGTGACGACCGCGGCGGCGGCCATCCTGTTGTTGTTCCCGAGTTTGCGCACGCTGGGAACCTCGCTGTTGGCCTCCGCGGGAGTGATCGGCATCATCGCGGGTGTCGCAGCGCAGTCGACGCTGAGCAATCTCGTGGCGGGGTTGCAGATCGCTTTCGGCGATTCGGTGAAAATCGGCGACACCGTGGTGGTGGAGGGCGAATGGGGGACCGTGGAAGAAATCACCCTCGCCTTCTTGACGGTGCGGATCTGGGACGACCGCAGGCTGACCATGCCGGTCTCCTACTTCAACAGCAAGCCGTACGAGAACTGGTCGAGGGGCGGCCCGCAGGTCACCGGCACAGTGTTGCTGCACCTCGACCACAGCACACCGGTGCCGCTGCTGCGAGAGCACTTGCGCGACTTCCTGCGCGGCCGATCGGAGTGGGACGGGCGCAGCGCGAACCTTCTGGTCACCGACTGCACGCCGACCAACATCGTGGTGCGGGCGGCGATGTCGACGTCGAATGCCGACGACGCGTGGGATCTGCGGTGCGCGGTCCGCGAGGAACTCCTGGACTGGCTCGGCCGGCACCACCCGAGCGCCCTGCCGAAGATTCCCGCATCGATCGTCTAGCTAATCGCCGGCGGCGTGCGACTGGGTGGTCGAGGCGATGTTCGATGCGGTCGCTACGCGTTCGAGCGCCGCGAGATCCTCCTTGATGACGCCGAACAGCACATAGGCGAAGACGAAGCAGATGATGCCGCCGACACACAGGATGCGGACCGCCCAGATTATGGAATCGATCGCGGTCCCGGGCAGGAACGTGATACCGGTGACGCCCAGCATCGGTACCGCGGCCGCCACGGTGAGATAGAAGCCGGTGCGCGCACCGAGCCGGCGCAGGTGTTCGACATCGGCGGCGTCGGACCGTCCATGCACCAGGAAGACGGGGTACAGGCACCGCACCACATACCAGGTGATCGCGAAGTTGGGATAGGCCACCGCGATCGCGCCGCACACGACCACCGACAGAATGAAATGGGCGTAGGTGCCACCCGGAACCCCGCCGGCGATCAGATTCAGCAGCAACGGAAAGGTGATGCCGCCGAGAGCCCAGAAGGCAAAAGCTATCCCCGCCACCCGGTTGCCGAGGCGTAGCGCATCGATCCGTGCCCGGGTGAGCGTCTGCTCGGAGAATTTTCGTCCTATGTGCAAGCCGATGAGTACCAGAATGAGGCGGCGCGCGACGTAGAGAATCAAGACCGTGGCGACCGCGATGGCGAGTGGATACAGAATCGCGGCGACATAGTTGAACGAATACTGGGCCTCGGTCGTGAGCGTACTGACGATGAGGGTTTTGTTGTAGTAGTAGTTGTACCCGGCCGCCACGACGTTCGGCACACCGATCGCGATCACCAGGATCG
The DNA here is from genome assembly GCF_053608525.1 of Nocardia sp. NPDC055029. Classification (NCBI taxonomy): domain Bacteria; kingdom Bacillati; phylum Actinomycetota; class Actinomycetes; order Mycobacteriales; family Nocardiaceae; genus Nocardia; species Nocardia sp. NPDC055029. The sequence continues at coordinate 17,200 of NZ_JBSGVQ010000012.1, read as the reverse complement.
GTATCGGCCACAGTGGCCCGGTCGGCCGGTGGCTGCGCTGCGGCGGGTCGACCAGATCCCGGGCACGAGGGTCAAGGCACAGCTCGAATTGCTGAGCCAGCTCCGCACCATGGGCCCACCGATCCTCCCGTTTCGGCGACATACATGTCAGCAATACTCGGCGCAGCGAAGCCGGGCAGTCGGCGGGGAGGTCGTCCAGGAACTCTTGCGCGATCGGACGGCGACGCAACTCCAGCAGCTGCTCGACCGCCGCCTGCGAATCCTTCGCCTCGATCCGGGGAAAGGGTCGCCGCCCGGTCAGCAGTTCCCACAACATGACACCGAGGGCGTAGATGTCGCTGCGCGTATCCAGGTCGTCGACCGTGCCGGGCAGCGCCGGGTGGCTCGCCTCGAGGTGTTCGGGGGACATGTAGGCCAGGGATCCGCCGAAGTACGCCACCGGATTGCTGCCCGCGAGATGATCGCTGAAGCTGATGTTGAAATCGGCCAGCTTCGGCACACCGTCGGCGGAGAGCAGCACATTGGCCGGCTTGATGTCACGGTGCAGCACACCGCGATTCTCGGCATAGTCCACCGCCTCGGCGAGTCGACGTCCCAGCCAGGCCACCGTCTCCGGCCACGACAGGGCGGCGATCTCGTCACGCACCCGGGCGTCCGAGGTACGGATCTCGCCCTTGTCCGCCAGCGCCTCGTCGACGGCGTCGAGCAGTAGTTGTCCGCCGCGTTGTTCCGGAGCGGTCTCGCGGACCCGTTCCAGCACCGATGCCAGCGTTCCGCCCGGCAGGTACTGCATGTACAGCAGCCTCAGCGCGTGGTCGGGGAGCAGACGCTGGTCGTAGACCCGAACGATGTACTCGTGTTCCAACCGGGCGAGGGTCTGGGGCTCGGTGCCATGATCGGCGGAGATCTTCACCGCCACCAGTCGCTGCATGGAGCGTTGCCGCGCCAGGAACACCCTGGCGAACGCGCCGTGGCCCAGCTCGAGCAGCAAGTCGAAGTCGTCGATCCGGTCCCCGGGTTCGAGCTCCTCGCCGGCGACCGACGCGATCGAGCGCGGATCGACAGCAGCTGTGGCGTCCTCAGCCGGTTCGGTCATCGCACGTCACTCCGAGGCGAACTCCGAAGCATGATCAATGTTATCGCGGCGCACACCGGCACAGTGGTGGCGACCGGGGAGTCCGGTCGCCACCGTCTGTGCGTCGAGATCTGCGGTCAGAATCCCGCGTCGGGGCGCGGGATGTCGCCGCGCCAAGCGCCGGTCTCGAGGCCCTCGCTCTCGATGAAGTGCTTGAAGCGGGTCATGTCACCGTGCACGCGGTGCTTCAGCACGCCGAGCTTGTCGGCGGCGGTTTCGACGAACCCTTCCGGGTCGACCTCCATCTGCGCGGTGATCCGGGTGTGGGTGTCGTCGAGGCGGTGAAAGGTGATGACTCCGGCGTGCTCGGGTCCACTGTCGGATTTCCAGGCGACGCGCTCGTCCGGGTGCTGCTCGGTGATGGTGGCGTCGAACTCGCGCGTCGACGGGCCGACGTGGATGCGCCAGTGCGTGTGCCGGTCGTCGAGCTGGCTGACCTGCTCGACTCCCTCCATGAACTGCGGAAATGTCTCGAACTGGGTCCACTGGTTGTAGGCCGTCCGGATCGGGACATCCACATCGACAGTTGCGGCTACCGTGCTCACTGGTACTCCTTCCCCAGCCCGACGGCGTCGCCGCCACGGGCTGGATTCGGTTTCTCGTACAGTGCGGCCCATACCCGGCGCCGCACAGCGCAAACGAGTGCCTCGGCGGCGCACTGGTTCGCCGACCGCGCATTGGTAGCGTGGCGGACGGGCGTGTGAGCACAAGGATGGACAGAAACTGGTAGCGAGCCGAAAAGCTCAGCTGCGTTGGTCGATGCGGAATCGGTGTCCCCCCGGCGAGAGGCATCTTCGATGCGCGCGCAGATCAGTTTGACCGTCGACGGACAGGACCGGACGGTCACCGTCGACACCCGAGCCACACTGCTGGACGTCCTGCGTGAACAGCTGGGCGTGACGACCCCGAAGAAGGGGTGTGATCACGGGCAGTGCGGGTCGTGCACCGTCCTGCTGGACGGGCGCCGGGCCACCCTCTGCCTGGCATTGGCCGTGGCCAACGAGGGCGCGACGATCGTCACCGCCGACGGGCTCACCGACGGTGACGAGCTGCATCCGGTCCAGCAGGCATTCCTCGCGCACGACGGCTTCCAGTGCGGGTACTGCACGCCGGGCCAGATCTGCTCGGCGGTCGGCATGCTCGACGAGATGAAGGCGGGCGCGCCGAGCCTGGTGACCGCGGACGCGACCGCCGAGATCGCACTGAGCGCCGAGGAAGTCAGCGAGCGGATGAGCGGCAATCTGTGCCGGTGCGGTGCCTATCCGAACATCGTCGCGGCGATCCTGGAGGTTGGGCGATGAGGGAGTTCGTCTACGAGCGCGCCGACGACGCGGCGGGTGCGGTCGCCGCGGTTCTCGCCCAGCCCGATGCCGTATTCCTCGGCGCGGGAACTAATCTCGTCGATCATCTCAAGCTCGGGATCATCGCTCCCGGTCGGCTGGTCGATGTCAGCAGGCTGCCGTTCGACGAGGTGACCGAGCGTCCAGGAGGCGGCGTGCGCATCGGCGCGGCCGTGCGCAATGCCGATCTGGCCGCCCACCCGATCATCCGGGCGCGCTATCCGATGCTGTCGTCGGCACTGCTGGCCGGCGCGTCGGCGCAACTGCGCAACCTGGCCACCACCGGCGGCAACCTGCTGCAACGCACCCGGTGTCCCTACTTCCAGGATCCGACAACGCCGTGCAACAAACGGGAACCGGGCAGTGGTTGCTCGGCGATCGGCGGATTCGATCGGGACCATGCCATCCTCGGCGCGTCCAGCGACTGCATCGCCACCCATCCGTCGGACATGGCGGTGGCGCTGGCCGCGTTGGACGCGGTGGTGCGGGTGCTCGGCGCGAACGGCGAGCGTGAGATTCCCGTCGTCGACCTGCATCGGCTGCCGGGTGCCGAACCCGAGCGCGATACCGTGCTCGAACACGGCGACCTGATCACCGCTGTCGACGTGCCCGCGCTGGACTGGGCCACCAGGTCCACCTACCGCAAGGTGCGCGATCGCGCGTCCTTCGCGTTCGCGCTGGTGTCGGTGGCGGCGGCGCTCGATATCGCCGACGGTGTCGTGCGCGACGCGCGGATCGCGTTCGGCGGGGTCGCGCACAAGCCGTGGCGAGCCCGCGCCGCCGAGGACGCGCTGCGCGGCACCGCCGCCACCGAGCAGAACTTCGCCGCCGCGGCGGACGCCGAGCTCGCCGCCGCGCGACCACAGCGCCAGAACGCGTTCAAGATCCCGTTGGCGCGCAATGTCGTCGTCGCGACGCTGCGCGCACTGACCGAGCAGGAGGCGCGATGAGCTCCTCGATTCATCCACGGGCGATGGGCACTTCGCCCACCCGGATCGACGGCCCGGCGAAGCTGCGCGGTCGCGCGCCCTACGCGATGGAACATCCACAGCGGGACCCGCTGCACGGTTATCCGATCCAGGCGGCCATCATCCGTGGCCGGGTGCGGGAGATCGACACGAGCGCGGCCGAGCGGATCGACGGCGTCGTCGCCGTACTCACCCGGCACAATGCCGCGCGGTTGGCTTGCGACGACGACAACGAACTGTTCATCCTGCAGAACGACGACGTGGCCTTCCGCGGTCAGCTGATCGGCGCGGTCGTCGCGACCAGCCCCGAGGTCGCCCGTGAAGCGGCGGCTCAGGTGCGGGTGACCTACGACGAGAGCCCCGCCGATGTCATCCTGAGCGCGGACCGGGACGACCTCTACGCGCCCGACGACGTCAGCGGAGGCTTCGCCACCGATACCGCCATCGGCGATGTGGACACCGCGCTCGACCTCGCACCGGTGACGATCGACCACACCTATACGACCTCGATAATCCACAACAATGCGATGGAGCCACACGCCACCGTCGCGCAGTGGACCGGCGACGCGTTGGTCCTGTTCGACTCCACCCAGGGCCCGCATGTCGTGCGGTCCACGATCGCGTCGTTGTTCGGGCTGGCGCCCGAGCAGGTCGAGGTCATCGCGCCCTACGTCGGCGGCGGCTTCGGGTCCAAGGGCGTACCGCACGCCCACATCGTGCTCGCGGCGATGGCGGCGAAACTGGCCGACGGCCGACCGGTGAAGCTGCCGTTGACCAGGCAGCAGTTGTTCTCGCTCACCGGCTACCGCACGCCGACCATCCAGCGGGTCCGGCTCGGCGCGCATCGGGACGGCACCCTGACCGCGATCGCCCACGATGTGGTCGAACAGACCTCCACGGTCAAGGAATTCGCCGAGCAGTCGGCCGTCGCCTCCCGGATGATGTATTCGGCGACCAATCGTTCGACCTCCCATCGCCTCGCGGCATTGGATGTGCCCGTCACGTCGTGGATGCGCGCGCCGGGCCACTGTCCTGGCATGTTTGCCGCCGAGACGGCGATCGACGAGCTCGCGGTCGCCCTCGGGATGGACCCGATCGCGGTGCGCATCCACAACGAACCCGAGGTCGACCCGGAGTCGGGGCGGCCGTTCTCCAGTCGCGGGCTGGTCGAGTGCCTCCGTACGGGAGCCGAGCGCTTCGGGTGGGCGGATCGCGATCCGGCACCGAGGGCGCGGCGTGCGGGGCGATGGCTGATCGGGTCCGGGGTTGCGGCGGCGACCTATCCGGCCGATGTGGCCGGAGGCAACAGTGCCCGGGTGCGGTGGACCGGCGATCGATACGAAGTCGCCATCGACGCCGTGGACATCGGTACCGGCACCTGGACGACCCTCGGTCAGATCGCCGCCGACGCTCTCGGTGTCGACCAGCGCCGGATCGATCTGCGCATCGGCGATTCCCGCCTGCCCGCCGGATCAGTCGCGGGTGGCTCGAGCGGCATGGCGTCCTGGGGCTCTGCCGTGGTGGCGGCGGCGAAGGCCTTCCGGGATCGATACGGGCCAGAACCCGCCGACGGTGCCGAGATCACCACGGCAGCTCCCGAAAACCCTGCGCGCGAGGACTATTCGACACACGCGTTCGGCGCACACTTCGTCGAGGTCCGGGTGGACATCGACACCGCCGAGATCCGGGTGCCGCGCGTGGTCAGCGTGTTCGCCGCGGGCCGCATCATCAATCCGCTGACGGCGCGTTCGCAATTCATCGGCGGCATCACCATGGGGGTGTCGATGGCGTTGCTCGAACAGAGCCAATTCGACGAGCGTTTCGGGCAGGTGGTCAACCACGACCTCGCCGGCTACCACCTGCCGACCAACGCCGATGTCGGCGACATCGACGTGAGCTGGATCGACGAACACGATCCCCACGTCAATCCCATGGGCTCCAAGGGAATCGGCGAGATCGGCATCGTCGGCTCGGCCGCGGCGGTGGGCAACGCGGTCTATCACGCCACCGGTGTGCGCATCCGTGACCTGCCGATCCGTCTCGAAGACCTGCTCGGGGTGATGTGACACGGCGGCCCTGATCAGGCGCCGGACCAGGCTTGTTCGACTATCTTGAGTCCGATGTGCACGCCCGAGATCGTTCGTCTCGCCCACGACGGTGCGCCACGGCCCAGCCGGCGAGCCCTGCTCGGCCTCGCGGGTCTGACCGCGCTGGCCGCGGTGGCGCCCGCGCCCGCCGTCGCCGCGCCCCGCTCCGGTGGCGTCGTCGATCTCACGCACACGTTGACTCCCGAGCTGCCGGTCTGGCCGGGAAATCCGCCGATGGTCAAGATCCCGGTGGCCTGGCACGCGTCGGGTGGGTTCGGCCAGTTCGCGCTGGGGTACTGGGAGCACACCGGCACCCATGTCGACGCACCGGCACATCGGATACCCGGCGCCACCACGACGGACGCCCTCGCCGTCGACGATCTCGTCGCGCCGCTCGTCGTCATCGACATCAGTGCCAGGGCCGCCGTCGACGCCGACGCGATGGTGACTGTGGCCGACATCGACAGGTGGCGCTCGCAGCACGGGGAAATCCCGGAGCGCGCCTTCGTCGCGATGTATTCCGGCTGGGAAGGCCGCATCGCCCGACCGTCGACCTTCCTCAATCTCGACGAGCGAGGGCGGCCGCACGCGCCGGGATTCTCCGCCGAAGCCGCGGACTACCTCGTCGCGCACTGCGGAATCGTCGGTGTCGGCGTCGATACGCTCAGCCTGGATTCCGGAGCCGACTCCGAATTCGGTGCGCACACAGCCATTCTCGGCGCCGGTCGCTACGGCGTGGAGATGCTCGCCAACCTCGCCGCGGTACCGGTGGCGGGTGCGACGGTCATCGTCGGCGCGCCGAAACACGCGGGCGGTACCGGCGGGCCGTGCCGGGTGCTCGCCCTCACCTGACCGGTGTCACCGATCGAAGCCGCGGAAAACACCGTCGAGCCGAACCCGAGAGCACCCGAGTGACAGTCACCAGTCCGGTCGGCCGATCGAGAGACTGTGCTGGAAGACATTTTTCGGGTCGGCGGCCTGCTTGATCCGGAGCAGTCGCGGGTAGTTGCCGCCGTAGTAGAAGGCGTGCCACGGCAGGCCGGAGGTGTTCCAGGCGGCGTCGGCCAGATCGGGGTCGGGATAGTTGATGTAGCTGCCGCCGTAGGTGTCGTTCGGTACCGGAACGCCGCCGGTTTCGGCATGGACGTCGCGGTACATCTCGCGGGCCCAGCGCACGTACCGATCGTCGTCGAAGGGGAAACGCCAGGATGCGTGAATCAGCATTGTCATGAACGAATTCCGCGCGGGCATGGCTGTCGCATCGGCGGGGACGGCATTGACCGCGCCGCCGAACGGGAGGAATTCGAGCTGGGATTCGCCGAGGAAGCGGAGGTCGGTGAGGTAGCGGTAGAAGATTCGGAGTTGGTCGGGGGAGTAGGACTTGCGCAGGTACGCGGCTTTTACTTTGACGCGCGTGGTGTTCGGGCTCTTCGCGTAGTACACCTGGTTCACGGTGTCCGGGTAGGAGAGTTCGGTGACCGGGGTGCGGAAGGGCGGGGGAAATACGCCGTCGCTCACCGTGGCGACGAAATCGTCGAAATGGATTCGCGCATCCGGGGTTTCGGCATCGAACAAGATCAGCATCTCGGCCGCGCCGGTGCCGGTCGTCCTGATCATCAGTGGCGCGTAGAGGCCGGCGAATTCATTGCCGGGTGCGCTGTGACGTTCGAAGAAGCCGAGGTAGTTGCCGAGGAAGCGGACGAACGAATCCTCCGTGGTGATGGGCAGGATCAACCGCGCGTTGAGCATGGCGCCCGGGGGTTTCGGCAGCGCGTTCGCCGGGTCGGAGCCGTCGGATTCGGGGGATCGGAGCAGGAACCGGGTCACCACGCCGAAATTGCCGCCCCCACCACCGGTGTGCGCCCACCACAGGTCGTGGTCGGGTCCATTCCTGGTCGCGACAACGACTTTCGCGTCGCCGTCGTCGTCGACCGTGACGACCTCCACCCCGGCCAGATGGTCGGCGACGAGCCCGTATCGCCGCGACAGCGGACCATAGCCGCCACCGCAGAGATGACCGCCCATCCCGACGCCGAGGCAGATCCCACCCGGCACCGTGACGTCCCAGCGGTGCAAGGCGTTGTACACGGTGCCGATATCGGCGCCCGCGTCGACCGAGAAGGCGCGGTGGTGCTCGTCCCAATACACCGCGTCGAGCCGGCCGAGGTCGATGATCGATCGGGTCCGCGCGTTGTCGACGAAGTCGTCGAAGCAGTGCCCGCCCGAGCGCGCCGCGATCCTCGAGTCCTCGGCGACCGCCCTGGCGACCGCGCTACGCACCTCCTCGGTACTGGTGGGCGCGTAGATCTTCGCCGGTCGAGCCTGGAACCGCCGGTTGTAGCCGCGCGCGGCGAGCGCGGCGAACTCGCCCGTACCGAGAACAGGAGCCTGCGCGTGGCCGACCGGAATTCCGAGCGCGGCGAGCGATCCGCCGACCGCGGCCGCGGTGATCAACTGTCGACGTGAGAGCGACATCGGCTTCCTTCCGACCGGCGCCATGCGAGGCGGATCTGCTCGGACACTAGCGGAACCGGCGGTCCACGGCCTGGCGGCGAGAAACACAATCGACGCGTGTCCGCGACCTTGTTATCGTCGACACCGTGCATGTGTACTTCCTCTGAGAGCTTCGGGCCCGCGTCCGCACCGACGGACAGCTGACGGCCCCGCCATCGATGTTTCTTCGCGCCCGCTGTGCGCGTTCATCGACCACGGCACATCCCGTACCCCGGCAGTGGGGTGACGCGTGCCCGGAGGAAGACATGACCAACCGAATTCGGCCTGCCCGTGCGCGGGCACAACTGACCTGCCAGAACATTCGTGTCCAGCGCGGTGAGCGCACCGTGCTGGACGGCGTCGACATGACGGTGTCACCGGGATCACCGTGGGGGATCGTCGGGGAGAACGGACGCGGCAAATCCACGCTGCTGCACGTCCTCGCCGGGCTGCTCTCCCCCGACGACGGCGCGGTGCAGCGCGTCGGCACGCTGGCGCTGGCCACGCAGGAGATGCCCGACCACGACGAACGCACCGTCGGCGCCGTCATCGACGAGCACCTGGCCGCCGCCCGCGTCGCGATGCAGCGCCTCGACGAGGCGACCGAGGCCATGGCCGCGGGCCGTCCCGGGGCCGACCAGGACTACAGCGAGGCGCTCGACCTCGCGCAGCTGCTCGACGCCTGGGACGCCGACCGACGCGTCGACATCGCCCTGGTCGGGCTCGGCGCCGTCACCGACCGCGACCGTCCGCTGTCCACGCTGTCGGTGGGGCAGCGCTACCGGGTGCGGTTGGCGGTGCTGCTCGCCGCCGGGGACGACTTCCTGCTGCTGGACGAGCCGACCAACCATCTCGACCGAGCCGCGCTCGACTTCCTGACCGCCCGGTTACGGGCATTCCCGGGTGGCATTGTCGTGGTGAGCCACGACCGGGCCCTGCTCTCGGATGTGGCGCAGACCTTCCTCGATCTCGATCCCACCCGCGACGGCCGTCCGCGCGTCTACGGCGGTGGCTACGCGGGATACCGCGACGGGCGCCGGGCCGAGCGGGAACGCTGGGCCGAGGAGTACGAGCAGCAGCGCGACGAACGGTCCCGGCTGGCGCAGGATCTGTCGGCGGCCCAGAACCGCCTGGTCACCGGCTGGCGACCGGACAAGGGCACCGGCAAACACCAACGGGCGACGCGGGCGGGCTCGGTGGCGCGCGCTGTGCACCGTCGCCAGGACGAACTGGAACGGCACCGCATCACCGCACCGGTGCCGCCGCAGCGGTTCGCCATGCCCGAACTGCCTGTCCGGGCCGGGGTCACGCTGGTGCGCGCCGAGCAGGTGACGGTCGCGGGACGATTGACCGCACCGGTCGAGCTGTCGCTGGACTCCGGGGACCGGCTGGTGATCAGCGGCGCCAACGGGGCGGGCAAGTCCACCCTGCTGAGTGTGCTGAGCGGATCGCTCACCCCGACCACCGGGCAGCTGCACCGGGCGCGCACAGCGCGAATCCGCTTGCTGGAGCAGGAATCTCGATGGCCGCTGCGTCGCAGGGCCCGCGAGGTCTACGACGCGCACACCGCCGGGCTGGTCACCGCAGGGCTACTCGCCGAGAGTGAGCGGGTCGCGCTGAGCTCGCTGGGCTTGCTGTCCTCGCACGAGGCGAACAAGCCGATCGGCGACCTGTCGATGGGCCAGCAACGCCGCCTCGATCTCGCCTGCGCCCTCGCCGCCCGCCCGCACCTCCTGCTCCTCGACGAGCCGACCAACCACCTGTCCGGCACGCTGGTCGACGAGCTCACGGAGGCCTTGCGGGCCACCACGGCCGCCGTCGTCGTGGCCACCCACGACCGGCAATTGGGGCGTGACCTGCGGGACTGGCATCGGCTGGACCTTCAGGTTCCCGCGGCGCACTGCGGATGACGGCCGTCACGACTCCGTTCGCGCGCCCCAACTGGCCGCGCGTGCGGAGATCGCCGGATCGCTCAGGCGCCGGGGATCGCTGCCGTCGCTGTTCATCACCCAGATCCCTGGAAACCGTCCACAATCTCTCCACATTTGTTCGCCTGGGAGAGGACACGCCCTGCGTGTGGGGCGTCGGTCGGCGTTTCGTGGGTCGTAGGCTTGTCCCATGGCATCCGATACCGACCCGTCGATCGACATCAAGCCGCGCTCCCGTGATGTCACCGACGGACTCGAGAAGACCGCTGCCCGTGGCATGCTGCGCGCTGTCGGCATGGGCGACGAGGACTGGGCCAAACCGCAGATCGGTGTCGCGTCCAGCTGGAACGAAATCACCCCCTGCAATCTCTCGCTCGACCGTCTGGCCGACGCGGTGAAGGAGGGTGTCCACGCGGCGGGTGGTTATCCGCTCGAGTTCGGCACGATCTCGGTGTCCGACGGGATCTCGATGGGCCACGAGGGCATGCATTTCTCGCTGGTCAGCCGCGAGATCATCGCCGACTCCGTCGAGACCGTCATGATGGCCGAGCGCCTCGACGGGTCGGTGCTGCTCGCCGGGTGCGACAAGAGCCTGCCCGGCATGCTGATGGCCGCCGCGCGGCTGGACCTGGCCAGCGTCTTCCTCTACGCGGGCTCGACCCTGCCGGGCAATGTCGACGGCAAGGACGTCACCATCATCGACGCGTTCGAGGCCGTCGGCGCCTGCATCAAGGGCCTGATCACCCGGGACGAGGTCGACCGCATCGAGCGGGCGATCTGTCCCGGCGAAGGCGCCTGCGGCGGGATGTACACGGCCAACACCATGGCCTCGGCCGCCGAGGCACTCGGCATGAGCCTGCCCGGATCGGCCGCCCCGCCCGCTCCCGACCGTCGCCGTGACGACTACGCCCGCAAGTCCGGTGCGGCCGTCGTCGAGTTGCTGCGCCGGGGCATCACCGCGCGCGACATCCTGACCTTGGAGGCGTTCGAAAACGCCATCACGGTCGTCATGGCACTGGGCGGATCCACCAATGCCGTATTGCATCTGCTCGCCATCGCCCGCGAGGCCGGGGTCGACCTCACCCTCGCCGACTTCAACCGGGTCGGTGACAAGGTGCCGCACCTGGGCGACCTCAAGCCGTTCGGCCGCTACGTCATGAACGACGTCGACCGCGTCGGTGGCATCCCCGTCGTGATGAAGGCCCTGCTCGACGCGGGCCTCATGCACGGCGAGGTCATGACCGTCACCGGCAAGACCATGGCCGAGAACCTCGCCCACCTCGAGCTGGGCCTCGACGGCGAGGTCATCCGGCGGCTCGATCGGCCGATCCACAAGTCGGGCGGGCTCACCATCCTGCACGGCTCACTGGCGCCCGAAGGCGCGGTGGTGAAGAGCGCGGGCTTCGACTCCGACGTCTTCCGCGGGACGGCACGGGTGTTCGACGGGGAGCGCGCCGCGATGGACGCGCTCGAGAACGGCACGATCGTGGCCGGTGACGTGGTCGTCATCCGCAACGAGGGACCCAAGGGCGGCCCCGGGATGCGCGAGATGCTCGCCATCACCGGCGCGATCAAGGGTGCGGGTCTCGGCAAGGACGTCCTGCTGCTCACCGACGGCCGATTCTCCGGCGGCACGACCGGTTTGTGCGTCGGCCATGTCGCTCCCGAAGCCGTGGACGGCGGGCCGATCGCCTTCGTCCGAGACGGTGACCCGATCGTCCTCGACGTCGCCAACCGGATCCTCGACGTCGAGATCGACGAGACCGAACTCGCTCGGCGCAAGGTCGGCTGGGAGCCGCTGCCGCCCAAGTACACCTCCGGCGTCCTGGCCAAGTACCGCAAACTCGTCAGCTCGGCCGCGCACGGAGCGGTCACCGGGTAACACCTCGGCGACCGCCCGCGCGACGCCTACTCGATGAGGCGATGGGTTCCGTCGCGCACGGTGCCGACGAACTCCTCGATCAGGTCCTCCATCGCCACCACACCGACGGTGTTGCCGCGGCTGTCCACCACCCTGCCGAGGTGACTGTTGGTGCGGCGCAGCCGGGCGAGCGCCTCGTAGAGGGTGGTGCCCGTGCTCACCGTCGGCAGCGGCCGGATATCGGTGCGGGGGATCTGCGTCTCCGGGCCCGCGGTGTCGTCGGCGACCTTGTCGAGGACATCCTTGACGTGCAGGTAGCCGACCAGCGACCCGTCGGTGGCGCGCACCGGATACCGGGAGAAGCCGGTCTCGCCGACCGCGGCCTCGATGTCGCCGAGCGTGGTTCCGTTGCCGCGCAACGGCACCGAACGCGCCTGCGCCAACGGCACCATCACATCGCCGACGATCCGCTCCGAGGTGCCGAGCGCCTGGGTGAGCCTGCGGTGTTCCTCCTCGTCGAGCAGTCCCTCCGAGCGCGACTCGCCGATCATCTCGGCCAGTTCCACCGTCGACACCGTGGCGTCGAGCTCGTCCTTCGGCTCGACCCGCATCGCCCGCAGCGAGACGTTGGCCAGGAAGTTGTAGAGCGCGATGAGCGGGCGTGCGATCCGCAACCAGACCAGGTGGATCGGCACCAGCAGCAGCGCCGAGCGTTCCGGACCGGCCAGCGCGATGTTCTTCGGCACCATCTCGCCCAGCAGGATGTGCAGGATCACCACCACTGTGAGCGCGAGAGTGAACGCCACCGGATGCAGCAGCTGATCGGGCAGGCCCGCCAGGTCGAACGGCCGCTCGAGCAGATGCGCCACCGCGGGCTCACCGACCCGGCCGAGCAGGATCGAGCAGATGGTGATGCCGAGCTGGGCCGCCGCCAGCATGATCGACAGGTTCTCGCCCGCCTCGATGACGGTCTTCGCGTTCTTCTTGCCCTGGGCGACAAGGGCTTCCAGCCGGTCACGGCGGGCGGAGATCAGCGCGAACTCGGCGGCGACGAAGAACGCGTTGCCCGCCAGCAGCACGAAGGTCAGCACGATGCCGAACAAATCACCCATGATTGTGCTCCCGTGCCGCCAGGTACGCCGCGTCGACGGGGATCAACCGCACCCGGTCGATGCGCCGCCCGTCCATTCGTTCCACCCTGGCGATCCAGCCGCCGCCGGAACCGCGGGATGCGGGCAGCACCACCTCGTCGCCGGTGGCCGGAATCCGGCCGAGCTGGGTCAGCACCAAACCACCCAGTGTCTCGTATTCACCTTCCGGCGCTTCGTATCCGGTCGCCCGCGACACCTCGTCGATGCGCATCAGGCCCGAGCAGTCCCAGCCGTCGGAGACCCGGCGCACATCGCGTTCCTCCTCGTCGTGCTCGTCGCGTACGTCGCCGAGGATCTCCTCGATGAGGTCCTCCATGGTCACCAGGCCCGCGGTGCCGCCGTACTCGTCGACGACGAGCGCCACCTGCATGCCGTCGGCGCGGACCCGCTCCATGACGTCGTCGCCGTCGAGGCTCGCCGGCACGATCGGCACAGCGACGGCCAGCTTGCTCAACGGGATCTGCTTGCGCAGATGCGCGGGATGGGTGAACGCCTGCTTGACGTGCACGACGCCGAGCGCGTTGTCGAGATCGCCGTCGATGACCGGGAACCGGGAGTATCCGGTGCGGGCGGAGGCGGCGATGAGGTCGGCGATGGTGTCGTCGCGATCGAGCGACTCGACCTTCACGCGCGGTGTCATCAGGTCCTCGGCGCTGCGCTCACCGAACTCCAGCGAGCGGTCCATCACCTGCGCGGTGCGTTGATCCATGGCCCCGCGCAGGGCGGAGGTGCGCACCAGCGAACCGAGCTCCTGCGGTGAGCGGGCCGAGCGCAGTTCCTCGGCGGGCTCGATGCCCAGCCTGCGCACGATCCAGTTGGCGGCGCCGTTGAGGAAACGGATCAGCCATTTGAACATGACCGAGAACCCGATCATCGGGCCCGCGGTGAGCCGGGCCGTCGCCATCGGCTTGGCGATGGCGATGTTCTTGGGCACCAGCTCGCCGTAGATCATCGACAGCGAGGTCGCCAGGATCAAGGCGACCACCAGGGCGACACCGTGCGCGGCGCTCGGGCTCAGCCCGGCCGCCTCCAGCAGCGGGTCGAGCAGCCGGGCCAGCACGGGTTCGGCGATGAAGCCGGTGACGAGCGTGGTGATGGTGATGCCCAGCTGGGCGCCCGAGAGCTGGAACGACAGGGTGTGATGGGCCTGCTTGACCAGCCGGGACCGGACGTCACCGGCGCGGGCCGCCGCTTCGACGGTGCTGCGTTCCAGCGCGGTGAGGGAGAATTCGGCGGCGACGAACAGTGCGGTGCCGAGCGTGAGAGCCACGAAACCGATCAGGCTGAGCACGGTCAGAACGATGGACATCCTCAGCACCACCCGGGCGGTGCGGCGGGGAAATCGAGAGATCGAACGGACGCTGCGAAAAGGAGGACGCCGGGTTGGTCACCCGGCTCCGTAGAGGAACCCTCCTGTGTGGCGCCCTTGGACGCGGGTGACAACTGGATCCTTTCGCGGTGGGAAAAAGCGCTGCCGAGATCGGCAACTCCATAGTAATCGTTCCCCACCGATGATGTGTCAGCGGCGCGGTCAGCTCACCCGCGGGCGCTCTGGTGCGCGTCGAGCACGACTGTGGCCGAGCGGAACACGAGTTCCGATCGGCCACGGTCAGGCAGCGATCACCAGCCGCTGGGCAGCGGGCGGCCCTCGGCGAAACCGGCCGCGGACTGCACACCCAGGATCGCGCGCTCGTGGAATTCGGGCAGCGTGCGGGCTCCGGCGTAGGTGCAGGAGCTGCGCACGCCCGAGCAGATGTGGTCGATGAGATCCTCGACGCCGGGACGCTCGGGGTCCAGACGCATGCGCGAGCTGGAGATGCCCTCCTCGAACAGTGCCTTGCGGGCCCGGTCGAAGCCGCTGTCGGCGGCGGTACGCGCGGCGACGGCACGCTTGGAAGCCATGCCGAAACTTTCCTTGTAGGCGTTGCCGTCCCGGTCGACGCGCAGATCGCCCGGGGATTCGTAGGTGCCTGCGAACCACGAGCCGATCATCACGTTCGACGCGCCCGCCGCCAGTGCCAGCGCGACATCGCGCGGATGCCGCACGCCGCCGTCGGCCCAGACGTGCACGCCGAGTTCCTTGGCCGCCGTGGCACATTCGGCCACCGCGGAGAACTGCGGGCGGCCGACGCCGGTCATCATGCGGGTGGTGCACATGGCGCCGGGGCCGACCCCGACCTTGATGATCGTCGCGCCCGCCTCGGCCAGATCGCGGGTGCCTTCGGCCGAGACCACATTGCCCGCGACCAGCGGCAGTCCGAGCCCGAGATCGGCGACGGTACGCAAGGATTCGAGCATCTTGGCCTGGTGGCCGTGCGCCGTGTCGAGGACGAGCACGTCGGCGCCCGCCTCGGCCAGCGCCTTGGCCTTGGCTGCCACGTCACCGTTGATGCCGACGGCGGCAGCGACGCGCAGCTGCCCCTTGTCGTCGACCGCGGGGGTGTAGATGCCTGCGCGGATCGCGCCGGTGCGGGTTATCACGCCCGCGAGGGTTCCGTCGGTGTGTGTGAGCACGGCGAGCTTGGCGTGGTCCTCGGCGAGCCGGTCGAAGATCTCGCGCGGGGACAGATCTACCGGGGCCTGGACGAAATCGGTGAGCGCCACCTCACGCAGGCGCGCGAACCGGTCGACATCGGCGCAGGCGGCCTCGGTGACCACACCGACCGGCTTGCCGTCCTCGACGACGACCACAGCGCCGTGCGCGCGCTTGTGCATCAGCGCCATCGCGTCGGACACCGACCGATCGGGATCGAGGGTGACGGGGGTGTCGGCGGTGAGCGAGCGGCTCTTCACGAACGCGATGGTGTCGGCGGCCGCCGGGATCGGCAGATCCTGGGGCAGGACAACGATGCCGCCGCGCCGGGCGACGGTCTCGGCCATCCGCTTGCCCGCGACGGCGGTCATGTTCGCGACCACGAGGGGGATGGTGGTGCCGGATCCGTCGACGCTGGCCAGGTCCACATCGAACCGGGACGCGACATCCGTCCGGTTCGGGACGAGGAAGATGTCGTCGTAGGTCAGGTCATACGGCGGCTGGGGTCCCGGAAGAAAGCGCACTTGGCCGATGATAGCCCTGTGAGGGTCGGCGTGTGCGAGACCTCAGTGCCCGGGTTCGCCCGTCTCGGACAGCGGCGCCGCCTGGGTCCGGCACAGCGCGACCGTGGCCACACACATCACCACGACACTGGCGGCGACGACGATCAGACCGGCGCCGTCGGTGCGCAGCTGCTCGTCGAGGGCGGTGAGACCGAGGAACGCGGCGGCCAGCGGTTCGGCGACCGCCGCGGCGGGCAGCGACGCGGCCAGCGGTCCGGCGTGGTAGGCCCGCTGTTGCAGGTAGAAGCCGAGGAGGCCGGCCGCGACCAGCGCCCAGGTCTGCCAGCCGGTGAGCAGGGCGCCCGGTCCGTCGCCGAACAGGGTGACCACGCGGTCGGTGAGCGCGGCGGCCAGGCCGAACAGCGCGCCACCGGCGAGACCGAGGGCCAGCGCCCGCTCCGACCGGTTGGGGACGAGGAACCCGGCCAGGGTCGCGAGGGCGACGATGCTCAGCAGAATCGCCAAGGGCACCAGCCACTCTCGTAGCGGCGCGGTCTCCTCGCCCGCGGTCGGGTTGCCGACGATCAGGAACACGACAAGGGCTGCGACGAGGACCAGTGCGGTCGCCGCGGCCCGCCCGGTGATCCGCTGATGGTTCAACCGCGCCGCCAGTGGCAGCGCGAAGACCAGCGAGCTCACCAGAATCGGTTGCACGACGAGTACCGCGCCGAGGCTGAGGGCGAGCACCTGCATGCCGTACCCGCCGGCGTCACCGACGATCGCGGCCCACCACCGCTTGCTCCGGAGCAGAGACCGCATCAGCGCCGATCCCTCCGGGACGGCCGCGGCCGCGTGTTGCTGCGCTACCGAGGCCACCGCGAACAGGAGCGCGGCGACGAGGGCGCACACGATCGCGGCGATCTCACGGTTCGTCACGAGGTCAGTGTGGCGGATCCGTGGACGGCCGGGTCGGTCTGCCGTCGGTGAGTCGCTGTCGACGTCCGCTCGGGAGCGCTCGACTGCGCCGCAATGCCCTGATCGATCGGGCTGAGCGACCCGGGCTGGACGTGGCGGCGGTGCCGCGCACGATCCCGATCAGCCGTCCAGGAAAGCGCGGCGTGGGGGGGGGCCGAGAGGTGGGGGCGGCCGCGGCGGGGCGTTTTGGGGGCGCGGGGGGGGGGGGGGCGGGGCGCGCGCGCCC
>NZ_JBSGVQ010000011.1:0-185290 GCF_053608525.1 Nocardia sp. NPDC055029 | reverse complement strand
GGCGACGAAGGAGCAAGCAACTGCCGCTGATCGGCGGGACACAAGGGGCCGCGACCTCGAGCGCGCCAGCGCTCCAACAACACAGCTAGACTCGGCCGCGTGCGTCCCGCCGTCGACACGGTCGGCGCCGTCGGGGTGGGAACCGATCCGGCTCGAGCGCCTGCGCCGACGCCGTCAATTCCGCCGACGGTTCCGATCAGGCCCCTGCGTTTCCGCGAATTGCTCGACGAGCCGTTCGCCCTGATCCAGGCCCATATCCGGGCCTTCGCGGCGCTCGGTGGCGCCGCGCTGGTGCTGACGCTGCTCGGCGTGCTCGGCGTCACCGGATTGGTCTCGCACCTGACCGACGGCTCCGACGACGGCACCGCGTGGGCCGCGATCCTGGCGACCGCGGCCGGGGTGTGGCTGCTGCGGCTCGTGCTGCGTGGCACGACCGTCGCCATCGCGCTCGCCGACTTCGGCGGAGTCCGCTGCGGCGCGCGCGCCGGGTTGCGGGCTGCCGGGCGACGGGCGGGACCGCTGGTTCTCGCGCAGATCATGTTCACGCTCACCGGAATCGGGGTGCTGCTGGTCGGCAGCCTGCTGATCGTCACCTATCCCCTGGCGTTGATCTGGCTGTCGTATGTGCGGGCGCGCCGGTTCGTCGTCGAACCGGCGATCCTCGGTGAGCAGGCGGGTTACGGTCTCGCCGTTGCCCGCTCGAAGGAGCTGGTGCAGGGCGCGGACTGGTCCGTCGCGGGTCTGTGGCTCACCCAGCGAGTCATCTTCGCGGTACTCGCGGTGCCCGCGTTCGGCATTCCCTTCTTCCTGTCCGACTTCTCCGGCACGCACCGCTGGGCCTTCATCACGCTGCTGGTCGGCGGGCTGCTGCTGGTGGTGACGGTCGGCGAGATCGTCGAGGCCGTCAGCCGCGTCCTCTGTTACATCGACCGCCGGTGCGCACGCGAGGGCATGGACATCCGGATACCAGGTGAGAACCGGTGACCGACAACAACTTTTCCCGCCCCGAACGCGATGCCGGACCGCCGCCGCCCCGCGTCAACGCACCGCACGCCGACGCTCCACCGCAACCCCACCTCGAAGCGCCGCACACCGACAACCCACTGCGGCCACACCTCGAAGTGCCGCACACCAACGACCCGCTGCGGCCACACCTCGAAGCGCCCCAAACCAGCGCCCCACCACAACCGCGCCTAGGCGCCGCCGCCGACCACCGCGCCGCCGCAGAACAGGCCGCGGGCCGCCGCGACTACGACCGCGCACTGCGCGAACGCTTCCGCGCCGTCCTGCGCGCCCTCGAACAGGGCGGCACCCTCCCGGTCCGCCGATCCCGCACCGCGCAGGAGACCGCCGACGACGCGACCACGGCCCTGCCGCTGGAACAGTCCACCGAATTGCACCCGGCGGCACGCAGTTTCGACGAGGTTGTCTACGGCGGCCGCGCCGCGACCGAGGACGAATACCGCAGGCTCGAATACGCCGACCGGTACTCGCAGTCGGCGCCCCCACCGGTCGACGAGCCGGTCGAACTCGAGATCGTCGAACGGGAACCCAAGCGCCGCAGGCAACTTCCGCCGCTGCCAGGGCTGCTCCGCAATCCCCGCTTCTGGGCGGCGCTGGCCGCCGGACTGGTACTGGCCCTGCTCCTGTACGCCACCTTGCAGTCGTGCGGTGCGCCCGACGCGCCAGACCCGCCCGCACCGCCGGACCCGCCCGATCGACCAGAGGACGACTTCGACCCCGATTTCGGCGAGGGCAAGGACTCGATCTTCACCCGGCTCCCCGGCTGGCTGGCCTTCGGCGGCCTGCAGTTCCTGATCGCCTTCGTCGCGCTGATGTGGTGGCGCGGGCGCAGACGCGGCGCGCTCGTCGGCGAACCGCGACCGGTCGAAGTCGCCGCGAACGAACTACTCGCGGGCCAGGCGGGTCTGTACCGTCGCTCCGGCGACGTCGCCCACGTCGCGCAGGCCCTGCGCACGGCGACCCTGCGCCGGATCCGCCCGCGCCTCGGCGCGCGCGAACTCACCGACGATCAGCTCGTCGAAACCGCCGCCACCCGCCTCGGCGTGCCCGCCCAGCAGATCGGCACCGTCCTGTTCGGCCCGGTGCCGGACGAGACGACCCTGTATTACGTCGCCGCACACCTCGAATGGATCGAGACGGAACTCTGATGAACGACAACACTGTCCTGCAGAAAACGCCGAGCGCCGCGGAGGCGGGTGCGGCACTGGCCGCCCTGCGCACCGAGATCGGCAAGGCCGTGGTCGGCAACGATCAGGCCGTGCTGTATCTGGTGCTCGCGCTGCTGTGCCGCGGCCACGTGCTGCTCGAGGGCGTGCCGGGCGTGGCGAAGACGCTGCTGGTCCGCGCGCTGGCCACCTCGCTGGCGCTCGACCACGCCCGGGTGCAGTTCACGCCCGATCTGATGCCCGGCGACATCACCGGTTCGCAGATCTACGACCCGCATTCGGCCGAGTTCACCTTCCGCCACGGCCCGGTGTTCACCAACCTGCTGCTGGCCGACGAGATCAACCGCACCCCGCCCAAGACGCAGTCCTCGCTGCTGGAGTCGATGGAGGAGCGCCAGGTCTCGGTGGACGGTCAGCCCAAGCCGCTGCCCGATCCGTTCGTCGTCGTCGCCACCCAGAATCCGATCGAGCAGGAGGGCACCTACCCGCTGCCGGAGGCCCAGCTCGACCGGTTCCTGTTCAAGGTCGACATCCGGCTGCCCGACCGCGA
The DNA here is from genome assembly GCF_053608525.1 of Nocardia sp. NPDC055029. Taxonomy (NCBI): domain Bacteria; kingdom Bacillati; phylum Actinomycetota; class Actinomycetes; order Mycobacteriales; family Nocardiaceae; genus Nocardia; species Nocardia sp. NPDC055029. The sequence continues at coordinate 182,551 of NZ_JBSGVQ010000011.1, read as the reverse complement.
CGACGAGTTCCGCATCCTGCAACGGCACGCGAACGGATTCGATCCGCGTGATCTCGGCGCCGCCGGGCTGCGTCCGGTGGCCGGTCCCGAGCACATCGCCGCCGCCCGCGCCGCGATCGCGCAGGTGACGATGAGTCCCGAGGTCCTCGCCTACATCGTCGACCTGTGCCGCGCCACGCGCAGCTCGCCCGCCGTCGCGCACGGCGCGTCGACCCGTGGCGCGACCGCGCTGCTGGCGGCCGCGCGCGCCTTCGCCTGGCTGAACGGGCGCGCCTACGTGACGCCCGACGACGTGAAGACCGTGGCCGTGGCCGTGCTGCGGCACCGGCTGCAACTGCGGCCGGAGGCCGAGCTGGACGGGGTGAGCACCGAGGGTGTGCTCTCGTCGTTGCTGGTCTCGGTGCCGGTTCCGGTGTAGCGGCGTGGTCGTCACAGGCCGGTTCGCGCTGTTCGCCACGATCGCGGCGGCGCTGGTGATGTTTCTCGCGCCGTCATGGGTCGGCGTGCTCGGCGCGTGTGTCGCGCTGCTGGCGGTCGGGCTGTTCGATGTCGCGCTCACCGCGCGGGCCGACTCGCTCACCCTGACCCGCGACCCGCTGACCGTCGTGCGGCTGGGCCGGAACACCGAGATCGAACTCGTGGTGACCAACACCGGCACGGCGATGGTGCGCGGGATGCTGTGGGACGCCTGGCCCGACAGCGCACGCGCCGATCACCGCACGCATCACCTCGCGCTGGCGCCACGCACCCGGATCCGGTTGCGCACAAGCCTCACCCCCACCTATCGCGGCGACCGGGTCGCGGGCCCGGTGACGGTGCGGCTGCTCGGGCCGCTGGGGCTGGCCGGTCGCCAGACCCGCGTCGACGTTCCGGCCAGGGTGCGGGCACTGCCCGCGTTCCGCAGCGAACGGCTGCTGCGGTCGAAGGTGAAGCGGCTGCATCATCTCGAGGGCCGCAATGTCGCGAACACCCGCGGGCAGGGCACCGAGTTCGATTCGTTCCGCGAGTACGTGGCGGGCGACGACGTCCGCAGCATCGACTGGCGGGCCACCGCCCGTGCCGCCGACGTCCTCGTGCGCACCTGGCGGCCGGAACGCAACCGGCACGTGCTGATGGTGCTCGACACCGGGCGGGCCAGCGCGGGACGGGTCGGCGAAGGCACCCGGCTGGATTCCTCGATCGAAGCGGCCCTGCTGCTCGGTGGGCTGGCCGCGGCCGCGGGCGACACCGTCGACCTGCTGGCCTACGACCGCCGCGTGCGCGCCGAGGCGACCGGCGCGAGCGGACATCAGCTCCCTCTCAAACTTATGCACACCCTCGCCGGCGTGACGCCACAGCTTGTGGATACCGACACGACTGGGCTGGTCCGGACCGTGATCTCCCGGGTGCGCAGGCGTGCGCTCATCGTCTGGTTCACCAGCCTGGACGGGCCGACGGTCACCGAGCATCTGCTCCCCGCGTTGCCGACGCTCACCCGGCGGCACCGGGTGTTGATCGTCTCGGTCACCGACCCGGATATCGCCGCGGCCGCCCGTGACCGGTCTACCGCCGACGCGGTCTACACCGCGGCGGCGGCCGAGACCGTGCTGGCCGAGCGGGCTCTGGTGCAGGAATCACTGCGTCGACGTGGGGTGCAGGTGGTCGCCGCCGCGCCGGACCAGCTGCCGGAGGCTCTGGCCGACGAGTACCTGGAATTGAAGCAGTCGGGTTCCCTGTGAGTGATGGACAGCCGAAGTTGTCCACCGTCACTCACAGTCCATCCACCGCCTCGCCAACATGTTGTGCACAGGGCGAGTTCATCCACAGGGCTCAGCCGCGCGAAAGCTGCTGTCGCCGAGCCAGAACCGCACCGAGGACGTGGTACGGCGGGTACTCCGTCGGCGCCGGGCGGCCCACAGCGGCACACACCGCCGCAACGAGCTGGGTACCGAGGTGGTGCTGCGCGGCCGGTGTCAACGTGCGCAACCTGGTCAGATACTGACGCACCGCCCCGGCCAGCTCGTCGGACATCCCGCTCGGATCGAGCTCGGCGGCCCAGCCGGTCAGCCACGGTGGCGCGACGGCCAGCGCGGGCATCGGCAGGCTCTGCCGGGTGTGCACAACCACGGTCCCGGCGAGCACGTCACCCACCCGCTTGCCGTCGCGTGAGCACAGCGAGCTGATCACCGCGACCGCGCCGAACGCGCCGAGCATCCAGAAATCCACAATCGCGCCTGCCAGCCCGCGGGTGAGCGCGTGCCGGAAGTCGATCGGCCCGGCATCCGCGCGCACGACGCGCAGCCCGAACGCCAGCTTCCCCAGCGAGCGCCCGCGCGAGACGGTTTCGCTGGTCACCGGGTACGCGACAAGCACGGTCACCAGCGTGACCACGGAGGTGACACTCCACCACGCCGAATCGGCCTCGGCCGCGAGCAACAGCATCAGCCCGCCGTAGGCGAGGGTGGCCGCCAGCCCCAGCTGGATGAGCAGGTCGAGCAGAAAGGCGCCCGCACGGCTGGGGATGCGCGCGATCGGGAGTTCGAGCGCCACCGCTTCGCCGGTGGTGAATTCGGCCATGTGGCTAGCATTCCCGATATGGACACCGATGCCTACAGCTGGGCGCATCAACGGTCGTGGTATCGGTTGGATCAGCTGGTCCGCCAGCGCAAACTCTCCGGGGCCGAGACCGACGAACTGGTCCGGCTGTACCGGGCCGCGTCGCAGCAGCTGGCGAAGCTGCAAGGCCACCACCCCGATCCGGAGCTGGTGTCCGGGCTCAGTGCCCTGCTGGCCAGGGCACGGGGACGGGTGCTGGCCGCGCGCTCGCAGCCGTGGCGCGAAGCCGGCCGGTTCTTCACCCGGCACTTCCCCGCGGCGGTGTATCGCGCCTGGCCGTGGTGGGTCGCGGTGACCGCGATCTTCCTCGCCGTGTCCACCGTGATCGCCGTCCTTGTGGACAACTCGGCGGCGACGCGAAAAGCATTGGGGATACCCGAGGGTGACACCTCGATCATCACCGGACCGGGTGGCGCGTTCGAGACCTACTACTCGGAGCACCCCAACGACGCCTTCGCCGCCCAGGTGTGGACACACAACTCGTGGGTGTCGGCGATCGCACTGTTCACCGGTGTGCTGATCCTGCCCGCTGTGTATGCGCTGTTCATGAACGCGCTGAATCTGGGGATAACCGGTGGATTGATGTCCGACGCGGGACGGCTGGAGTCGTTCTTCGGCTTCATCCTGCCGCACGGCACGCTGGAGCTGACGGCACTGTTCGTCGCGGGCGGGGTTGGGCTGAAACTGGGCTGGACGCTGGTGGACCCGGGTCGGCGCAGCAGGGCGTCCGCCGTCGCCCGCCAGGGCAGGGTGACCGCCACGGTGGCGCTCGGCCTGGTCGTTGTTCTGCTGGTGTGCGGTCTGATCGAAGGTTTCGTGACCCCGAGTCCGTTACCGGCCCCGGTGCGCATCGCTGTCGGGTTCGCCGCCGAGACGTTGTTCCTCTTCTACGTTTTCGGCCTCGGCCGCCGGGTGGCCGAGGAGCAGGACGCCACGGCCGCCACGCCCGCGGCCCTGCCGGACCCGGCGGATCGCTGGCTGCCTTCCGCGCAAAAGTCGCTGGACCGGGCCTGAACTCGCAGATGCAAGTGCATTTGCGCAGCAGGCAACTCCGAGCACACCCTCGCCGAGACAGCTCCGGACAATCGGCAGCTACGCGAGGTAACGAGAAGGTTTCGAACTCCCCCATTTGAGTTCCGCTGGCCGCAGCGAGTCGGGCTCGAGCTGCGGCCAGCGTTACCGTCAACTGTACACAATCGTTATGCCCATGCAACCCCCAACGCGCAGGTCCGGCGTACTGATTGCGAACCGGCAAACATCTGTCGATCCACCGATTTTCACCGCCACAGCTAACTTCCGGCGGCTCGCTCGACGGGTCCTCGCCGACACCGGAAATTCACCTGCGGCAAACCTTCGACAACGAGTCACCCGAGCGCCGGCGAGCTCGCGCGGGAATGATCCCGCTGATTGCCCGAAGGTGAACGGGACCCCGCACATAGCCGGTCACCTGCGGATTCGGCAACAGAATTTCGGTTTGCCGAACTTTAAACGCCCTAAAAGAGACTTCAAGTTTGTTTACAACGCTGCAAACAAGATCAGCACCTAGCAATCGGGCCGTAGCACCTGTCACGAGGCCTTCATTGGGCCGAGTTACTGGTTGCGAACCGTCCGCCGAACGGCTCGAAATCGGCAGCGGAACGCCCGGAATACAGCCCGTACCGCGCGGTGTGATCTTCACCTCACCAGCGACTTTCGAGCGCCTGCGACGGGTAGGTCAGCCGATATGGATGACCCAGGTCACAGTGCCTTGCGCCGATCGGGGACCGCCTACGATTGCCGCATGCCCGGGGTCAAGGATCGCCTGCTCACGACCATCGCCGATCAGCTCGGTAATCCGCACGGAATGCTCGGCAAGGCAGTGGCTTTCGTTCTCAATCGCGGTAACAGGCGTGCCATCGCCGCGGCGGTCGACGCGGCGGCGCCGAGCGCGGGCGCGACGGTCGCCGACATCGGCTTCGGTGGCGGTGTCGGGTTGACGCTGCTGCTCGACCGAGTCGGTCCCGCCGGCCTGGTGCACGGCGTCGAACCATCGCCCGACATGCTCGCGCGCGCTCGCTCCGGTTTCGCCATGGAGGTCGCGGCCGGTCGCGTCGTCCTTGCCGACGGCACCCTGACCGCGCTCCCGCTCCCCGACGCGAGCCTGGACGCGGCGATCACCGTCAACACCATCTACTTCCTCGACGACCTGCCCGCCGCCTGCGCCGAGCTGGCTCGCGTCCTGCGCCAGGGCGGCACCGCGGTGATCGGCATCGGCGACCCCGAGGCGATGGCGAAGATGCCGTTCACTCCTTATGGCTTCACCTTGCGTCCGGCCGAGGACGTGATCGCGGCCCTGTCCGGCGCCGGCCTGACCGTCGAGCAGCGCACGCTGGCGAACCCGCCGATCCCGCACCACCTGCTGATCGCCCGTAAGTGCTGACCCAGAAACGACTAGAGGCTCGATCCGGATGGATCGAGCCTCTAGTCTTTGTGGGCGAAGGGGGACTTGAACCCCCACGTCCTTACGGACACTGGCACCTGAAGCCAGCGCGTCTGCCATTCCGCCACTCGCCCGAGCGACTGGAAAAATCTAACATGCCCCGCGGCCGAAAATAAAATCGGGTCTCTGACCTGCGGTGATGCGAGCGGATTCGGCTCGGGAACCGGGGCGCTTCGCCGGGAGTTACAGGGTTGGAGGATCGTGGATATCATGCAAGGAACGTGGTCGGGTCCGGACACGCCGTAACCAGCGTGTCGACCTGGTCGGACACGCGCACCGAAGGGAGGGCTGTGATGGGCATCGTGTCGAGATTCGAGCGACGCCTGCAGGGCGCTGTCGGTGACGTGTTCGCGAGGGTGTTCGGCGGCAGTGTCGTTCCCCAGGAGGTGGAGGCCGCGCTGCAGCGCGAAGCCGCAGATCAGGTGCAAGATCTCGGCGGCGGGCACAAGCTCGCGCCGAACAGTTACGTGATCACGATCAACGAATCCGATCACGGAAAGCTCGACGCCGATCACGACCTCACGACGAAGGCGTTCGCCAAACATCTGCAGGATTACATCCGCGAGCAGGGCTGGCAGACCTACGGCGAAGTACACGTGGCGTTCGAGGCATCACCTACGCTGCACACCGGAATGTTCAGAGCGAGCGGCCGCGTCGACCCCGACGCCGGACGCGGGACCGCCCCACCTCGCCCCGAACCGCCACAACGACCCGCACACCCGCAACCAGGAGCTGGCCCCATGACGCACAACTCAGGCTACGAGCCAAGCCGAGAGCCCGCGGAGTCCGATCCACGCAACCGCGGGTACGCACCGCCGCCCGCCGGACGTGGTGCCGCTCCCGGCGCCTACCCCGACGAGTACGGCCAGCAGGGCGGCTACGGCGCCCAGCCCGGCTATGGCGATGCCGCGTACGGCCAGCAGGGTGGCGAATACCAGAACGGGTACGACCAGCAGGGCGGCGCGCAGCCCGGCTACGGCCAGCAGGGCGGCTACGGCGCCCAGCCCGGCTACGGCGAGCAGGGTTACGACCAGCAGGGTGGCTACGGACAGCAGGCCTACAGCCAGCAGGGTGGTGGCTACGGCGGCCAGCAGGGCTACGCCGAACCCGGCTACGACCAGCAGGGCGGCTACGGCCAGCAGGGTTACGCCGAGCAGCAGCAGGGTTACGGCCAGCAGGCTGGTTACGGACAGCAGGGCTACGCCGAACCCGGCTACGACCAGCAGAGCGGCTACGGCCAGAGCGGCTACGCCGACCAGGGTTACGGCCAGCAGGCCGGTTACGGACAGCAGGGCTACGCCGAGCCGGGCTACGGCCAGGAGGAGCAGGCGGGCTACGGCCAGCAGGGTGGCTACGGCGCCCAGCAGGGCTACGGTCAGGCCGCGGCCGCCGGTGCCGGGTACGGCGCCGCGCAGTCCAGCTACTCGGCCACGCTGCAGCTCGACGACGGCAGCGGCCGCACCTACCAGCTCCGCGAAGGCAGCAACATCATCGGCCGCGGCCAGGACGCGCACTTCCGGCTGCCCGACACCGGTGTGTCGCGCCGCCACATCGAGGTGCGCTGGGACGGTCAGACCGCGATGCTCTCCGACCTGGGCTCCACCAACGGAACCCTGGTCAACGGCTCGCCCGTGCAGGATTGGCAGCTCGCCGACGGCGACGTCATCCGGGCCGGACATTCCGAGATCCTGATCCGGATCGTCTGATCCCGTAAGCTGCGCGGTGCACGTCACGAGTCGACGCTGTCGGCCCTATGATGCTGCCATCACACGCACGGCCCCGACCTCGGGGCCCGCAAGCCAGCACGCTGGTGGGGGTAATTCGCCCCGCACCTGCCGTACCGACGTACCCGGGCGAACAGGAGGTGGAACGCCGTGCAGGGATTGATCCTGCAATTGACCCGCGCGGGGTTCCTGCTGCTGCTCTGGTTGTTCGTCTGGGCCGTCCTGCGGACCTTGCGCAGCGATATCTACGCGGCATCCGGCATCCGGATACAGCCCAGGGCCGCACGCGGTTCCGCGGTGCTGCCTTCCTTCAGCCGAGGCCAGAAGGGCGCCAAGTATCTAGTGGTGACTCATGGTTCACTCGCCGGCACTCGAATCACCCTCGGCACGCAGCCGGTCCTCATCGGCCGCGCCGACGATTCGACGCTGGTACTCACCGACGACTATGCCTCGACCAGGCACGCGCGACTCTCTCAGCGTGGTGACGACTGGTACGTGGAGGACCTCGGCTCCACCAACGGCACTTATCTAGACCGCGCGAAAGTCACCACCGCCGTCCGCGTTCCGCTCGGTACTCCTGTCCGGGTCGGCAAAACTGTGATCGAGCTGCGATCGTGACACTTGTTCTGCGCTACACCGCGCGAAGCGACCGGGGCCTCGTCCGAGGCAACAACGAGGATTCGGTCTACGCGGGCGCGCGCCTGCTGGCCCTCGCCGACGGCATGGGTGGCCACGCCGCCGGAGAAGTCGCCTCCCAGTTGATGATCGCCGCGCTGGCGCATCTGGACGACGACGAGCCGGGCCAGGACATCCTCGGCAAGCTCGACCGGGCGACCCGCTCCGGCAACGCCGCCATCGCCGATCACGTCGAGGCCGAACCCGAACTCGACGGCATGGGCACCACGCTCACCGCCATCCTGTTCGCCGGCGGCAAGCTCGGCATGGTGCACATCGGCGACTCGCGCGCCTACCTGCTGCGCGACGGCGAACTCGCCCAGATCACCCGCGACGACACGTTCGTGCAGTCGCTGGTCGACGAGGGCCGGATCACGCCGGAGCAGGCGCACACCCATCCGCAGCGGTCGCTGATCATGCGCGCCCTCACCGGCAACGAGATCGAGCCGACGCTGATCATGCGCGAAGCACGCGCCGGTGACCGGTATCTGCTGTGCTCCGACGGCCTTTCGGACGTGGTGAGCGACGAGACCATCGGCAACACCATGCGCGAGGGCAACACCGACGAGTGCGCCGACCGCCTCATCGAGCTGGCGCTGCGCAGCGGCGGGCCCGACAACGTCACCGTCGTCGTCGCCGACGTGATCGATCTCGACTACGGCCAGAGCCACCCGATCGTCGCGGGCGCCGCCTCCACCGAGGAGGAGGAAGATTCCCCGCCGCCGAACACCGCGGCCGGCCGGGCCGCCGCGATGCGCCCGCCGCGCGCGCAACCGCGCCGGGCCGCCGCCGCACCGCCGCCGCCGGAGCCCAAGTCGCACAAGCTGCGCTGGCTGCTGCTCTCGCTGGCGCTGATCGCCGCGGTCGTGGTCGGACTCGTGGTCGGCTACAAGATGATTCGCAGCAACTACTACGTGGGCGCCGACAACGACGGGGTCGTCGTGATGCGCGGGCTGCCCGGTTCGATCCTCGGCTACTCGATCCACGATGTCGAGCTCACCGGCTGCGTCAACAGCAAGGGCGAGCTGACGCTGATCGAGGCGGACAAGACGGCGCCGGCCGGCTGCAAGAAGCTGATGGTCAGCGACCTCAAGCAGACCGGCCGCGACCAGGTCCAGAAGGGCCTGCCGCCGGACTCGCTGGACAAGGCGCGCGACAGCATGAAGATGCTGGCGCGCAACGAACTGCTGCCGCCCTGCCCGAAGAAGGAATCGGTGCCGCAGCCGGGCGTGCTGCCTACCGAGCAGCCGCCTGCGATCCCCGGTGGCGCACCGACCCCCGGCCCTGATCAGCCCGCGACGCCGACCCCGACCACCCCGGCCCCGACGACAACCGTCCCCACGACAACTCCGCAGATCTCAGGGGAGAACTGCCGGGTGACGGACTGATGTCCGCACCGGCACCGCCGTCGGCTGGGGCTTTCCCCAGCCCCCCTGGCGGATTCGCGCCAGCACCACCCCCGTCGACGCGACGCAACCAGGAGTTGCTGTTGCTGGCGGGGGCGGCGGGGATCACGACGGTGGCGCTGTTCATCGTGGAGGCGAGCCAGGAACAATCGGTCACCTGGGACATCGTCAAGTACGGGCTGGCGTTCCTCGCGCTGTTCGGGATCGCGCACCTGGCCGTGCGGCGGTTCGCGCCGTTCGCCGACCCACTGCTGCTGCCGATCATCGCGCTGCTCAACGGTTTGGGCCTGGTGCTGATCCACCGGCTCGACCTCGCGGACGCGCAGAAGGCCGTGTACGACTCGAGCCCGATCCCCTCCCCCGACGCCAACCAGCAGATCATGTGGACCGGCCTGGGCATCGTGGTGTTCATCACCCTGCTCATCGTCTTGCGGGACTACCGCACGCTCGCGCGCTACACCTACACCCTAGGCCTGGTCGGCCTGGTCGCGCTGGCGATTCCGGCACTGCTGCCCAGCCGGTTCTCCGAAGTCAACGGCGCCAAGATCTGGATCCGGCTGCCCGGATTCAGCGTGCAGCCGGGCGAATTCGCCAAGATCCTGCTGATCGTCTTCTTCGCGGGCGTGCTCGTTGCCAAGCGTGATCTGTTCACCGCGGCGGGCAAGCACTTCCTCGGCATGGAGTTCCCGCGGCCGCGTGACATGGGCCCGATCCTGATCGTGTGGGTCGTCTGCATCGGTGTGCTGGTCCTCGAAAAGGACCTCGGCACTTCGCTGCTCATCTTCGGCACCGTGCTGGTGATGATCTACATCGCCACCGAGCGGGTGGGCTGGCTGGTCATCGGCGGCGGGCTGCTCGCGCTCGGATTCGTCTTCGCCTACCAGCTTTTCGGGCACGTGCGCGTGCGCGTGGACACCTGGCTGCATCCGTTCGACGACTACCACAACACCGGGTACCAGATCTCGCAGTCGCTGTTCGGTTTCGCGACCGGCGGCCTGGCCGGCACCGGGCTGGGCAGCGGACGCCCGCAACAGGTGCCCTTCGCCAAGACCGACTTCATCGTCACCACCATCGGTGAGGAGCTCGGCCTGATCGGGCTCACCGCGGTGCTGATGCTGTTCCTGATCTTCATCGTGCGTGGGCTGCGGACCGCGCTGGCCGTGCGCGACAGCTTCGGCAAGCTGCTCGCGGCAGGCCTGTCGTTCACCATCGCGATCCAGATCTTCGTCGTCGTCGGCGGCGTCACCAAACTGATCCCGCTCACCGGCCTGACCACGCCGTTCATCTCCTACGGCGGTTCGTCGCTGCTGGCGAACTACGCGCTGCTCGGGCTGCTGATCAAGATCTCCGATGCCGCCCGCGCGCCCGCACCGGCGCGCAAGCGCGGCCCGGCGCCGATCGCCGAGGCGCCGACCGAGATGTTCCGCAGGTCGGAAGGCAGGGCGAGCGAATGAACACTCCGCTACGTCGCGTCGCCGTCGCCGTGATGGTGATGGTGGTCGCGCTGCTCGTGAACGCGACCTACCTGCAGGTGGTCAAGGCCGACGATCTGCGCAGCGATCCGCGCAATGTGCGCGTGCTGCTCGACGAGTACGCACGCCAGCGCGGTCAGATCTCCGCGGGCGGCACCGTGCTCGCGAGCTCGGTCGCCACCGACGACCGGTACAAGTACCTGCGCCAATACCCGAGCACCCCGCCCGCGTTCGCGCCGGTCACCGGCTTCTACTCGATGCAGTACGGCAAGACCGGCCTCGAGCTGGCCGCGGACCCGCTGCTCTCGGGCAACGACTCGAGCCTGTTCGGCCGCAGGCTCATCGACATGTTCGCGGGCCGTGACCCGCGCGGCGCCAACGTGCTCACCACGATCAACCCGATGATGCAGCAGGTCGCCTACGAGCAGATGACCGCCAAGGGCTACACCGGCGCCGTCGTCGCGATCGAGCCGAGCACCGGCAAGATCCTGACGATGGTCTCGACCCCCAGCTACGACCCCAACGAGCTGTCGGGCCACGACGGCGCCGCGGGCCGGGCCGCGTGGGAACGGCTCAGCACCGATCAGAGCCAGCCGATGCTCAACCGCGCTGTCTCGCAGACCTACCCGCCCGGGTCGACCTTCAAGACCATCGTGACCGCGGCCGCGCTCTCCAACGGCGTCGCCGGTCCCGACGACCAGTTCACCGCGGCGCCCAACATCACCCTGCCCGGCACCAGCACCACGCTGGAGAACTACAACGGCAGCACCTGTGGTGACGGGCCGACCGCCAGCCTCTACGAGGCGTTCCGGCGCTCCTGCAACACCGCGTTCGTCGAACTCGGCGTGAAGGTCGGCGCGAGCGCGCTCAAGGACGAGGCCGCCGCGTTCGGCATCGGCCCGCACCGCGGTGTACCGATTCCGGTCGCCGAGTCGACCGTCGGCCCGATTCCCGACAACGCCGCCCTCGGCCAGTCGAGCATCGGTCAGCGCGATGTCGCGGTCACCCCGCTCGACGTCGCGGTGGTCGCCGCGACCATCGCCAACGGTGGGACCAGGATGCAGCCGTACCTGGTAGACCAGACCCAGGCGCCGGACCTGTCCGAGCTCAGCAAGACCAAGGCGGTCTCGGTCGGACAAGCCGTGAGCCCCCAGGTAGCGTCGACCCTGACGAATCTGATGGTCGCCTCGGAGGCCAATACCGCCGGCGGTGGCCGGTCGCCGTACCAGATCGCCTCCAAGACCGGCACGGCCGAACATGGCAGCAATCCGCGTAACACCCCGCCGCATGCGTGGTATATGGCGTTCGCGCCCGCGCAGAACCCGAAGATCGCCATCGCGGTGATCGTCGAGAACGGCGGCGACCGGGCGCTGGCGGCCACCGGTGGTTCGGTGGCCGCTCCGATCGCCAGGTCGGTGCTGGATGCCGGCCTGGCAGGGGGCTGAACGAAATGAGTGTGCGAGTGACAACACGGGGGCCCCGATGCTGAACAACGGCGCCATGATCGCCGACCGCTACCGCCTGCAGCGGCTCATCGCCACCGGCGGTATGGGCCAGGTGTGGGAAGCGATGGACACCCGTCTCGACCGGCGGGTCGCGGTCAAGGTCCTCAAGACCGAGTTCTCCGCCGACCCGACGTTCCGTCAGCGGTTCCGGACCGAGGCGCGCACCACCGCGCAGCTCAACCACCCCGGGATCGCGGGCATCTACGACTACGGCGAGACCACCGACCCGTCCGGCGGCGAGACCGCCTACCTGGTGATGGAGCTCGTGCAGGGCGAACCGCTCAACGCGGTGCTGAACCGGATGGGCAGGCTCTCGGTCGTCCAGGGTCTGGACATGCTCGAGCAGACCGGCCGCGCACTCGAGGTCGCGCACGCCGCCGGCGTCGTGCACCGTGACGTGAAGCCGGGAAACATCCTGGTGACTCCGACCGGCCAGGTGAAGATCACCGACTTCGGCATCGCCAAGGCGGTCGACGCCTCGCCGGTGACCAAGACCGGCATGGTGATGGGCACCGCCCAGTACATCGCGCCCGAGCAGGCCGTCGGCGAGGACGCCACCGCGGCCAGCGACGTGTACTCCCTCGGCATCGTCGGCTACGAGGCGCTGGCAGGAGTGCGCCCGTTCACCGGTGACGGCGCCATCACCGTCGCGATGAAGCACGTGCGCGACGCGCCGCCGCCGATGCCCGCCGATCTGCCGGCCAATGTGCACGAGCTGATCGCGATCACGATGGCCAAGGATCCGAGCCAGCGCTACAGCAGCGGCGGCGAGTTCGCCGACGCGGTCGCGGCGGTTCGGGCCGGTCACATGCCACCCCCGCCCGCGGGTGTCGGCCCGTCGATGACCGGGGCGACCCGTGTCCTGCCGCCCGGCCCGACCACGGTGATCCCGGCCGCCGCGGACTACGACGGCGCGACCATGCGCTTCGGCCACCAGGCGCCGCAGCCGATCACGCCCGGCGGCGGTTACACCGGCCCGGCGACGCAGGCCGCGGCTGCGGCCGCCGTCACGCCCGAGACCAGGAACAACAACCAGAAGTGGCTGATCGCGCTCGGCATCGGCGCGCTGGTGCTCGGTGGCGGTGTGCTGTGGCTGCTGTTCGGCGGTGAGCCGAATCGCGGCACCGGCACGACGACCACCACGGTGCAGACCACCAAACCGCTGCCCCCGCCGGTGACCACCACCAAGCAGCTGCCGCCGGTGATCGAGCCGCCCAGCGAGGCGCCGACGACCACGCAGCCGCCGCGCCCGACGACCACCACCGAGGAGCCGCAGCCCACCACGACGGAACCGCCGGTCACGACGACGCAGCCGCCGACCAAGACGACCAAGCCCGAGCCGACCACCACGGCCAAGACCACCAAGCCGACCACCACCAAGCCGGCGGAGGGTACGACGACGGTCAACGGACGTCCGCGGCTGCCCACGCTCGACCTGCCGTTCCCCGACGCGCCGAACGCGCTCGGCCCGAAGATCACCGTCGACAACACTCCGTCACAAGGACAACCATGACCACCCCGAAGAATCTCTCCTCGCGGTACGAGCTGGGCGAGATCATCGGGTTCGGCGGCATGTCGGAGGTGCACAGGGCACGCGACGTGCGGCTCTCGCGCGACGTCGCGATCAAGGTGCTGCGGGCCGATCTGGCCCGCGATCCCACGTTCTACCTGCGGTTCAAGCGGGAGGCGCAGAACGCGGCCGCGCTGAACCATCCGGCCATCGTCGCGGTGTACGACACCGGCGAGGCCACCGTCGACGGCGGGCCGCTGCCCTACATCGTCATGGAGTACGTCGAGGGCGACACCCTGCGTGACATCGTCCGCGGCAAGGGCCCGCTGGCGCCGCGCAAGGCGATGGAAGTCGTGGCCGACGTGTGCGCCGCGCTCGATTTCAGTCACAAGGCCGGGATCGTGCACCGCGACATGAAGCCGGCCAACATCATGATCAACCGCGCCGGTGCGGTGAAGGTGATGGACTTCGGCATCGCCCGCGCGATCGCCGACAGCTCCAACCCGATGACCCAGACCGCCGCGGTGATCGGCACCGCCCAGTACCTCTCGCCGGAACAGGCGCGCGGCGAGACCGTCGACGCCCGATCCGATGTGTACTCGGTCGGCTGCGTGCTGTTCGAGATCCTCACCGGGCAGCCGCCGTTCACCGGCGATTCGCCGGTCGCGGTCGCGTATCAGCACGTCAAGGAGGATCCGCCGCTGCCGTCGTCGGTCAATCCCGGCGTGCCGCGCGAACTGGATTCGGTGATCCTCAAGGCGATGGCCAAGAACCCGGCCAACCGGTACCAGACGGCCGCGGAGATGCGCGCCGACCTGATCCGGGTGCTCGGCGGGCAGAAGCCGATCGCGCCGATGGTGATGAACGACGAAGATCGCACCACCATCATGGATTACGACGACGAGCCTTCCCCGCGGACGTTCCGTGATCGCCGCGACGACACCTCCGAGCAGGCCGCGCTCGCGCCGCCCGCCGAGGGCCGTAATCGCACCGGTCTGATCGCGCTCGGTGTCGCCGCCGCGCTCGCGGTGGCCTTCGGATTGTTCTGGGTGCTGGTCGGGCCGGGTAGCAAGCCCGGCCAGGTCGCGGTGCCCGATGTGTCGGGTCAGCCCTCCCAGCAGGCGCAGACCGCGTTGCAGAACGCCGGGTTCAAGGTCGCCGTGCTGCAGAAGCCGGACGGCAAGGTGACGCCGGGCAATGTCATCGCGACCCAGCCGCTCGGCGGTTCCCGGATCGACGAGGGCAGCACCGTCACCCTGCAGGTCTCGACCGGTCCCTCGCAGGTCCAGGTGCCGCGGCTGGCCGGTCTCACGCAGGCCGAGGCCGAGCAGAAGCTGAATTCGATCGGGCTGCAGCTGAACCCGAACGTGGCGCGCAAGGCGTCGAGCACCGCCGAGACCGACAAGGTGATCTCGCAGGAGCCGAGCGCGGGGGTGCGGGTCGACATCGATCAGCCGATCGTCGTCACCATCGGTTCGGGACCGGAGCAGATCAGGGTGCCGACGGTGGTCGGCCAGGACATCGCTGTCGCCCAGCCGAATCTGGTCGACAGCGCGGGGTTCAAGGTCGACATCCAGGAGGTGAAGTCGACCGCGCCGAGGGGGCAGGTGCTCTCCACCAACCCGGCCGGCGGCAGCAACGCGGAGAAGGGGTCGACCATCACCGTGCAGGTCTCGGCCGGTGACCGGATCATCGTCCCCGATCTGAGCGGGCTCACCCCGACCCAGGCGCAGGAACAGCTGCGCGCGGTCGGCTGGACGGGTCAGCTCAGCCAGACCACGGTGATCACGCTCGACGGCAGTGCGTCGGGCAAGGTCGTCGGGCAGAGTCCGGCGGCGGGGTCCTCGGTCACCATGACCAGCAATGTCGTGCTGCAGGTAGGTGCTTCACCGATTCCGCGCTGAGGTCTCGATTGCGTGGAGAACCTACCCGCCGCGGCGCGGCGGGCGCAGAATGAGGCTGCTTCATCCCAACCAGCAACGCTGAACGAGGAGGTAGCCCTATGACCACGGCCAGGGACATCATGAAGCCCGGTGCGCAGTGGATCACCCGCGGCGACACCGTATCGACCGCCGCGACGGCGATGGCCGATCTCGGCGTCGGATCGCTCGTCGTCGCCGATGACGACGAACGCATGTGCGGCATCATCACCGACCGCGACATCGTCGTGAAGTGCATCGCGCTCGGTTTGTCCCCCGAAACGACGACCGCGGCCGAACTGTGCGAGTCGACTCCGCGCTGGGTCAGCGCGGACGCGGATGTGGAAGACGTGCTCGACCAGATGGAGAGTCATCGGGTCAAGCGGATGCCGGTGATCGAGAACAAGCGGCTGGTCGGCATGATCAGCGAGGCCGATCTGGCCAGGCACCTCGACGACAATCAGCTCGGCGAGTTCGTGACCGCCATCTACGGGCGGCCCTGAGCCTCAGCTCAGATCGAGGTGCGTGTTCATCGACATGGCCTCCTCGGCCAGGTCGGTGAGTTCCACTACGCGCACACCGTGCTTGCGGAGTTTGTCCACACCCTCGCACGCGGCGACGAACAGGCTCGGCTCGCGCCAGGCGATGACGACGGTCGGGATACCGGCGGCCAGGATCCGGTCGGTACACGGCGGTCGGCTCGCCGTGGCGCGGGTCGAGCACGGTTCGAGCGTGCTGTAGATCGTCGCCCTGGTCAGCCGTGGGTCGTCGGGGTCGAGCTTGTTCAGCGCCGATTCCTCCGCGTGCACCTTCTCGTCGGTCTCGCGCGACCAGCCGGTCGCGATCTCCACGCCGTCGGCGACGATCACCGCGCCCACCGAGTAGGCCGTTGTACTGGGCGGACAGTTCCTGGCCAGGTCGATCGCCCTGTGCATGAATCGGTGGTCGGTGCTCTCGGCACTGTCTGCGCTCATCGAATTCCCCTGCTGGTCGGGAGTTATCCACAACTGTCGCATGATGTGGAGTCGGTCATGTTCAGGTGTGCAGCGATTCGTTCGACAAACTGTGGACAGTGATATTTCCGCAGGTCGGTCCCATGATTTCGAACACAGGACCGGTTAGCGAACTGACTCGTCCGCGTCGCCGACCAGGTACTTCAGCACAGCGACATCCCCAAGTTGTTCCACACCCGCCAAGCGCAGCCGGCGTTGTGCACCGCCGGGGAACTCGGCGGGGCCGACGAACCGCGGCGCTGCGGGGTCGCCGACCAGGATCGGCGCGATCGCGAGCCGGATCTCGTCGACCAGGTCGGCGGCGAGGAACCCGGTGTGCATCCCGGTGCCGCCCTCGACCATCAGCCTGTGGATACCGCGCTCGCCGAGATCGTCGAGCAGCGCGGACAGCGCGAGTTCGGGGCCGAGCGCGACGACTTCGGCCAGTCCAGCCAGCCGATCACCCAGCGTCGCCGCGCCCGCGTCGGAGGTGTAGACGAGCTTGTCGCCGCCTGAATGCCAGAAGCGCAGCTCGGGATCGAGCTCACCGGAGGCGGTGACGGTGATCTTGACCGGATACTCCGGCTTACCCGCCGACACCCGGTCGGCGCGGCGTTCGGCGCTGTTGACCAGCAGCCGGGGATTGTCGGCACGCAGCGTCTGCGCGCCGATCAAAATCGCGTCGGACTCGGCCCGCACCTGGTCGACCCGGTCGAAATCCGCGCTGTTGGACAGCAGCAGCCGCTGGGCGCTCGTGTCGTCGATGTAGCCGTCCAGGCTGGCAGCCACCGACAGCAGTACATATGGCCTCACTGGGTCACCAGCGCGGCGACCTCCGCTTCGAGCGCCGACACCAGTGCCTCGGCGGGGCGCTGCCCACACACCTCGAGCCAGTTGGCCAGCATCCGGTGCCCGCCCTGGGTGAGCACCGACTCGGGATGGAACTGCACGCCGTGGATCGGCAGGGTGCGGTGGCGCATGGCCATCACGATCCCGCTTTCGGTGTGGCCGACGACCTCCAGCTCGTCCGGGATCGTCTCGGGCAGGACGGTCAGCGAGTGGTAGCGAGTGGCGGTGAACGGGTCGGGCAGGCCGGCCAACACGCCCGAGCCGAGGTGGAACACCTGGCTGGTCTTGCCGTGCAGCAGCTCCGGCGCCCGATCGACCGTGCCGCCGAATGCCTCGCCGATGGCCTGGTGCCCGAGGCACACGCCGAGCAACGGCACCTGATGCTTGGCCGCCGCGTGCACCAGCGGGATGCTGGCGCCAGCCCGGTCGGGGCTGCCCGGCCCCGGGCTGACGAGCACGCCGTCGAAGGTCCCGCCCTCGTCGCCGCGGGTGAGCAGGGTGTCCAGGTCGGCGAGGCGCTGGTCGTCGTTGCGCCAGACCACGGCCTCGGCACCAAGCTGGCCGAGGTACTGCACCAGGTTGAACACGAAGCTGTCGTAGTTGTCGACGACCAGAACACGCATGCGTCGAGAGTACGTGCCGACCCCGTAGGTCGTCGCATCCAATACCTGGTGGGATAGCCTAGTAGTTACCTGTATTCCGAATTCGAGGACGTCATGCCCAAGTCCAAGGTCCGTAAGAAGGCCGACTACACCCCGAGCCCTGCCAGCCGCACCCCGGTGAAGGTGAAGGCGGGCCCGTCGCCGGCTTGGTACGTCGCGATCATGCTTGGTTTCATGCTGGCAGGCCTCGTCTGGCTGCTGGTGTACTACCTGGCCGCCGAGCAGATCGGCTGGATGAACGATCTCAACGCGTGGAACTTCCTGATCGGGTTCGGCCTGATGGTCATCGGCCTGATCATGACCATGCGATGGCGCTGACCAGCAGGTACGCGCCGGATTACACCGGTGTTATTCATGCACACCTGTGGATGAAGCTGTGGACAACTCGAGGAGCAATGGGGGACGAGGCCGCGTGAACGCTGTGGATTCCGCAGGCGGCACCTCGTGGACAACTCCCACCGCTGGTCTGGTCGCCGTCTCCGGCGGTGGCCTGATCCTGGTCGTGGCCGCCGTGCTCGCCCAGGACGGACCGAGCAGGCTGCTCGTCGGCCTGGCCGCGGTCGCCGTCCTGGGGATGGCCGTGCTCGGTTTCCGGCAGCGCCCCCGGTTGACCATGGTGTCCGGCCCCGCGCCGCGCCTGGTGGTCGGCACGCTCACCGGGCCGAAGGAGTACCCGCTCGACCGCATCGACCGGATCCGGATGGTCTCCTACCGCCGCCTCGGCCGGAAGTCGGCGATGCTCGAGATCGACGTCCAGCACGAGGGCTCGGAGCGGCTGCTGATCTTCGGCCGCTGGGATCTCGGCACCAACCCGCACGATGTCTACGACGCGCTGGTCGTCAACGGCTTCGCCGCGGTGGCCGACTGAGCCCGCAACGTTTCACGTGAAGCAAAGGACTCCCCGTCGCGACTGTCGCGGCGGGGAGTTCTGCTGTGTACGGCTCGATCAGCCGATGGTGACCGAGGAGATCACGACCGGCTCGTCCGGGTGATCGTTGCGATCGGTCTGCACCGCGGCGATCGCGTCGACGACCTTGCGCGAATCGGGATCGACCACCTCGCCGAAGATCGAGTGCTTGCGATTCAGGTGCGGCTGCGCGCTGACGGTGATGAAGAACTGCGAACCGTTGGTGCCCGGCCCCGCATTGGCCATGGCCAGCAGGTAGCCGCGGTCGAAGCGCAATTCGGGGTGGAACTCGTCGCCGAATTCGTAGCCGGGCCCACCGCGGCCGGTGCCGGTCGGGTCGCCGCCCTGGATCATGAACCCCGGCATCACCCGGTGGAAGACGGCGCCGTCGTAGAACGGGCCAGCCTCGGTACCACCGGCGTTCTCGGTGGTGTAGGGCGCGCTGCCGTCGGCGAGACCGACGAAATTGCGCACCGTCTTCGGAGCGTGGTTACCGAAAAGCGCGATCTTGATATCGCCGTGGTTCGTGTGCAGCGTCGCCACGGCCGTCTGATGGGGTGAGGTCACGCGAATATGGTGCCACGGGCCCAGTGTGACGCCGGGAACCTGATGGGAGCGTCTCGTAGAGTGGTCGTATGAAGCTTCGTAACCCGCTCATCGCGTCCCTCGCGATCGCCGGGGCAGGCGCCCTGGCCCTGCTGGCCCGCAGCAAGCGTCCGCAACTTCCCGAGCCCGCCGCCGAACCGCCGCGCCTCGGCTACTCCCGCAACGGTGCCGCGCCGGCCCCCATCGCGGAGACCGGCGCGCACTGAACCGTCAGCGGCTGACGGACTTCTTGTACTGCACCTGAGCCAGCGGCACGAACACGATCAGGATCACCACGATCCACATCAGCGTCGTGGCCACCGGGTGCTGCATCGGCCAGGCATCCGAGGGCGGGCCCAACGGGTTGGTATTGCCGAACAGGTCGCGCACGGCCTGGGTGAGCGCGGAGACCGGGTTCCATTCGGCGAAGACGCGCAGCGGCCCCGGCAGGCTTTCCAGCGGCACGAACGCGTTCGAGATGAACGTCAGCGGGAAGATCACCATGAAGCTGGCGTTGTTGAACACCTCGGGCGCGCGCACGAGCAGTCCGACGACCGCCATGATCCACGACAGCGCGTAGGCGAACAGCAACATCAGCGCGTAGGCGAGCACCGCGTCCAGGAACGACCCGCGGATCCGCCAGCCGACGATCAGGCCGGTCAGCGACATGACGACCAGGCTGACGATATTGATCACCACGTCGCTGATCGTGCGGCCGACCAGCACCGCCGACGGCGCCATCGGCAGTGACCGGAACCGGTCGATGATGCCCTTCTGCATGTCCTCGGCCAGGCCCGCGCCCGTGAAGGTGGCGCCGAAGACCACGGTCTGCGCGAAGATGCCCGCGATCAGGAATTCGCGATAGCCGCCCGCGACGCCCTCGATCTGGATCGCCGAGCCGAAGATGTAGGCGAACAGCAGCACGAACATGATCGGCGACAGCGTCGTGAAGACCAGCACGTCGGGCACGCGCTTGATCTTGATGACATTGCGCTTGGCGATGGTGACGCTGTCGCTGACGACCATCGAGAGCCGTTCACCGAGCCCGGGGCCCCGCACGTCCACCGCCTTGTTCAGCGTGGTGCTCATCGGTTCAGTCCTTCCTCGGCGCCGACGGTCTGCGCCGCGGCATCGCCGTTGACCAGTTCCTCTGCCTCGTGCCCGGTGAGGGTGAGGAAGACGTCGTCGAGCGACGGTCTGCGCAGCGCGACGTCGTTGATCTGCACCTTCTGCTCGGTGAGCCTGCCGATCGCGGTGACCAGGTCCTGCGAGCCGTTGGCCACCGGGACGGTGACCCGGCGCAGGCCCGGTTCGAGGTGGATCTCGCCGTCGGCCAGCCCGGCCAGCGCCTGCTGGGCAGGCCCGAGCTGATCGGCGGTGGCGACGGTGAGTTCGATGCGGTCGCCGCCGACGATGGCCTTGAGTTCGTCGGCGGTGCCGCGGGCGATCACCTTGCCGTGGTCGATGACGGCGATCGAGTCGGCCAGCCGATCGGCCTCGTCCATGTACTGGGTGGTGAGCAGCAGCGTGGTGCCGCCCGCCACGAGCTCCTCGATGACGTCCCACAGGTCGAGCCGGGCACGCGGGTCCAGACCGGTGGTCGGCTCGTCGAGGAACAGCACCGGCGGGTTGGCCACCAGCGCGCCTGCCAGGTCGAGGCGCCTGCGCATACCGCCGGAATAGCCCTTCACCGGCCGATCGGCGGCGTCGGAGAGGCGGAAACGGTCGAGCAGTTCGCGCGCGCGTTCCTTACTGCGCTGCGTGCCGAGGTGATAGAGCCTGCCCACCATTTCGAGATTCTCGAATCCGGTGAGGTATTCGTCGACGGCTGCGTACTGCCCGGATGCGCCGATCCGGGAACGCAGGGCCTGGGGATTGCGGAGCACGTCGATCCCCGCGACGGTGGCACTGCCCTCGTCGGGGATGAGCAAAGTGGTGAGAACGCGGACAGTCGTGGTCTTTCCCGCGCCATTGGGGCCGAGAAGTGCGGTGACGGTACCTTCCGGAACGGCCAGA
Source organism: Nocardia sp. NPDC055029 (assembly GCF_053608525.1). Lineage (NCBI taxonomy): Bacteria > Bacillati > Actinomycetota > Actinomycetes > Mycobacteriales > Nocardiaceae > Nocardia > Nocardia sp. NPDC055029. The sequence goes on along the minus strand of NZ_JBSGVQ010000011.1, from coordinate 161,255 downwards.
TCCAGCCCGTCCAGGGCGACAAGCTGCCCGTACCGTTTGACCAGACCCTCGGCGACGATTGCGTCGGGCATGATTCTCCTGATGTCGTGGTTCAACGCTGTTGCCCCAGTATTGCGGTACCCACCGACAAGTCGCATCCCCTTTTGCCCGCCGTCGGGTACCCCGATGTACAGATTTGTTCGACATGCCGAGCTGTTGCGACACGCGACGAATCGGACGGATTTTCCGGCCGTGCTGTGAAAGGCAAGCCCCCGGTATCCGGGGCACGGACACAGGTACGACGAGAACCTGTTCACCGGCATTTTTTCGTAAAACGTTGCGTACCAGCCTTTTCCACGCGACGTAAGACAACTGTCGGGTGCTCGACCAGCGGAACCGCCGCCCCCAGCGCCTGATGCGGACACCCACTCCGCCCATGGTCGCCGAAAATTTTCGGAAACTGGTTCGTTGCGCGTACACGAATTCCGCTCGCATCGCGTAGGATCGTTCACGTCGGCCCCTCCCCCCCGGGCCGACCCTACGCGGGCCTCGGCTAACTCCCCCCCTTCGCCGAGGCCCGCTCCCCATTTTCCGGCAAGGTGCAGCTCGAGCTACCGGTGCGTACACCCGGTAGCAGATCGTCACAGTCCAGCCACGTTCCCGCGATCAACCCGCAACCAGGTCTATCGTCTGCCCATGGTGCCTGCCAAGGGTGCGATCGCGGCGCTCGTCGTTTCGATGGCTGTCGTTGTCGGCTGCAGCGGAGAGGCCGGCGACGAGCACACCGTCGCGACCACCACCGAGCAGCTGCCACCGAACCAGGTCGCCGCGGTCGCGCTCCCCGACGACGCGGTCGACAAGGCGGTGGCGAAGCTCGACGAGCTGGCCACCTCGCTCATGGACAGCAGCCGCATCCCCGGCATGGCCGTCGCCGTCGTGCACGGTGGGAAGACCGTGTATGCCAAGGGCTTCGGCGTCCGCGAGGCAGGCGGCCAGGACAAGGTCGACGCCGACACCGTCTTCCAGCTGGCCTCGGTGTCGAAATCGGTGGCGGCCACCGTCGTCGCCCACCAGGTCGGCAAGGGCACGGTCGAGTGGGAAACACCCGTGGTGTCGAAGCTGTCGTCGTTCGCGCTGGCCGACCCGGCCACCACCGCCCAGCTCACCATCGGCGACCTGTTCGCGCACCGCAGCGGCCTGCCCGACCACGCGGGTGACCGGCTGGAGGACCTCGGCTACGACCAGGCCGCGATCCTCGACAAGCTCCGCCTCGAGCCGCTCGACCCGTTCCGGATCACCTACCACTACACCAACTTCGGTCTCACGGCAGGCGCCGAGGCCGTCGCCGCCGCGGCGGGCACCGCCTGGGACCGGCTCAGCGCCGACACCCTGTACACCCCGCTCGGCATGTCCGCCACCAGTTCCCGCTTCGTCGACTTCCAGTCGCGCCCGAACCGCGCCGTCGGCCACGTGAACGTCGACGGCAACTGGGTCGCCGGACAGGTCCGCAACCCCGACCCGCAGTCTCCCGCGGGCGGTGTCAGCTCCTCGGTGAACGACATGGCCCGCTGGCTGGCGATGGTGCTCGGCAACGGCGCGTCGAACGGCACGACCATCGCCGAGCCGGACGCGCTGCTGCCCGCGATCAGCCCGCAGGTGATCTCCTCCCCCGCGTCATCGCCGGAAGCACGGGCGGGCTTCTACGGGTTCGGCTTCAACTCGTCGACGTCGTCCGCAGGCCGCACGGCCTACAGCCACTCCGGTGCGTTCGCGCTCGGCGCCGCGACGAACTTCCTGGCGATCCCGTCCGCCGACGTCGCGATCGTCGCGCTCACCAATGCCGCGCCGATCGGCGTGCCGGAGGCGCTGACCGCCGAGTTCGGCGATCTCGTGCAGTTCGGCGAGATCCGCGAGGACTGGCGCGGCATCTACCAGGCCGCGATCGCTCCCATCAACGATCCGGTCGGCGACCTGTCCGGCAAGTCCGCGCCGGCGAATCCGGCCGCGGCCAAGCCGCTACCGAGCTACGCGGGCACCTACGCCAACGAGTACTGGGGCCCGGCGACGATCGCCGAGGACGACGGCGCCCTGGTCCTCACCCTCGGCCCGGCCCAGCGCCGATACCCGCTGCGGCACTGGGACGGCGACACCTTCGCCTTCGAGCTGAGCGGCGAGAACGCACCGCCCGGCAGCGTCTCCTCGGCGATCTTCGACAACGGCACGCTCACCCTCGACTACTTCGACGAGAACGGCCTCGGGAAATTCACCCGGTGACCTCGACCGCGCGCCACGCCGCGGCGAGCCGCAGCGCCCTGACCTTGCCTGCGACCCCGAGCAGGGGTTCGTCGCGCTCCCACCGGCTCCTGGTCTCGGGGTCGACCAGCTCCCACAGCGGCGCGAGCTCGGCACGCAGTCGCGTCAGCCGCTCGAAGACGCCACCCAGCGCGATGTGCACGCCTGCCGAACCTGGATCCTCGGTACTCACGCCACGCACGGCCGCAAACAGGGCCAGCAGCTGTTCTACGGCCTCGGCGGGCCATGGTGCTTGCCGGGCAACCCGGACGAGCTGTCCGAGCACAGCGGCGACCACATGCAGATCTTCGACGGTGCGGAACGGCTTGAGGTAGTCGGCGTAGCCGTCACCGGGCAGCAGCTCGCCGGGCGCGGCGTCGAAAGTGACGGTGGCGTGCGGGATCTCCGGGGCGAACGGCAGCGCGGGCAGCGGCGTCACCACGGTGCCGGGTCCGGCCTGCACGAGCACCGCCCGCAACTCGGCGCGGCCGTCGGCCTGCTCGCCCGAACGGGCGATCACCAGGAAGCTGGTGGCGAACTCGCCGAGCGTGGCGAAGGATTTGGTGCCGGTGACAGTGCCGTCGGCGGTCACGGTGGTAGTCATCGACGACGGCTTGGCGCCGTTCGCCTCGGTCGCGCACATGGAGGTCAGCCCCGCGAAACCGAGCGTGGGAACCAGCGCGTGCAGCGCTTCCTGATAGCCGCCGAGAAAGGCCGTACCTGTTCCGGCACTGTCGAATCCGGCGACGGCCGCGCGATCGATCGAACTCGCGAAGGCGGCGCTGCGGGCGCGATGCTGTGCCGCGATCGCGGCGATATCGGTCGAGGTCGACTCGACGGGAGCTGCGGTGAGCAGAAAATCGAATACCGAGGAATTCACAGAAGTGGAGCCTAGGGGAATCGAACCCCTAACCCCTGCCTTGCAAAGGCAGTGCTCTGCCAATTGAGCTAAGGCCCCTTGCTGGCTTGGTGAAACCAGTTGGCAACCCGAATCAGCGGGTGGTGACCTCGCGCCAGAGGTCTGCGTCATCGCGCTTGCGGAATTTGGTGATACCGATGAGAACCGCGATCACGACACCGACCGTGAGGACAATCTTCATGATTCCCACCCTACTGTGATGTACGGGAGTGGGCCTAGGAGGACTTGAACCTCCGACCTCTTCGTTATCAGCGAAGCGCTCTAACCGCCTGAGCTATAGGCCCGTACTCGTTTTCGGCCCCCTGCCGGAGCAGTGAACCGCAACGAGGAACGAGGTTACCCTACCCGGCCGCTGTTAGCCAAAACGGCCGGTCAGACCCCTTTTTGCGAGGCTGACCGGCCGTCGGGGCAGGACCGATTTCTAGTCCGGATCGGCCAGGGTCACCTGGATGCCACCGACCAGATCGCAGCACTGGTTGTAGATGAACACACCCACGGTCGCCAGCGCGGTGAACAGCACCACGTTGATCAGGCCGATGACGCCGGCGTAGCCGAATACCGTGCCCGCGTCGATCAGGTTCGTCGAGCCGCCCTCCTGGTTGAACATCTCGCCCAGCGAGCTGTCCAGGTTGTCCCACACGCCCATGCCGGCGAGCACGATGTAGAGCAGGCCGACGGCCAGCATCCACACGAAGAACAGCGCGATGCTGATCACCAGGGTGATCTTCAACGTCGACCACGGATCGATCCGGCGGATCTGCACCGTCGCGCGTAGCGGCTCACCCGACGCGGCCGCGGCGATGGCCACCGGCACCGCCGGCGAGACCGACGCGGGAGCGGCGGCCCTGGCACCCGGACCAGGCTGCGGCGGAATATGAGCCATCGGCAAGCCGGGCGGAGCAGGCGGCGCGTCGGGCGTCGGATGCCGCACCTCGGACAGATCGGGCATGTCCTTGACCAGTTCCGGACGGGCGATGCTGCGGGTCGGCCCGTCGATGCCGACGGACTTCACCATCGCCGCTTCCTTGCGGGCCGCCTTGGCCGCCAGGTCGGCCGTGGTGCGGGCGTTGGACGAGCCACTGCCCTTCAGCCCACCCGCCGGCGCGGGCGCCCCGGTCGACGGACGGCCCTGGCTCGGCGCCTCGCCCGGCCGGTACAGGTTCGACTGCGGCTCGCGCTGCGGCAGCTGCGCCCACCCGTCCTGGTAGGGCGACGATTTGCCCTTCCCGTTGCCCGCGGGAGGCCCGTTACCAGCGGGCGGCGTGGGTTCGGTACCCATCCGCACGGTCGACTGGTCGAACGATTCGCCCCCCGCGGCACCGGATTCCGGCGCCGCGCCCTCGGCCGGACCGCCCTGGCGAGGGATCGGCCGCGGCTGGATCGGAGACGAGGCAATCCGCTCGGTGACGCCGTTGGTCTGGTTCCGATCGTCATTCGACTGATTCGGTGTGGTCAATGGAATCCTCAGATCCGTTCGTTGCCGCCGCTGATTGGGTTATTGCTCCGAAGCCGCGTCGCCGGTGAGCTGATCGGGATCGGGCTCGTCGGCGTTGCGCGCGATCGCTAGCAAGGTATCGCCATCCGCGAGGTTCATCAATCGCACGCCCTTTGTCTGGCGTCCGGCTTTACGAACTTGCTTGGCTGCGGTGCGGATGACGCCACCACTGGAAGTGATCGCGTACAACTCGTCCTCGTCGTCGACGATGAGCGCACCGACCAGGCTGCCACGCTTCGGGTCGTACTGGATTGTCAATACGCCTTTTCCGCCACGACCCTGCGCGGTGTACTCCTCGATGGCGGTGCGCTTGGCGTAGCCGCCCGCGGTCGCCACCAGCAGATAGGTGTCCTCGCGAACCACGTTGAGCGAGAGCAGTTCGTCGTCGGCGTTGAAGCGCATGCCCTGCACACCGGAGGTGGCGCGGCCCATCGGGCGCAGCGCCTCGTCGGTCGCGGAGAACCGGATCGACTGGCCGTGCGCCGAGACGAGCAGCAGATCGTCGTCGGAGGAGCACAGCACCGCGCCGACCAGTTCGTCGTCGTCGCGCAGGTTCACCGCGACGATGCCGCCGGAGCGGTTGGAGTCGAAATCGGTGAGCTTGGACTTCTTCACCAGGCCCGCGCGTGTCGCGAGGACCAGGTACGGCGCGTCCTCGTAGGTCTTGAGCTGGATGATCTGGGCGATCTTCTCGTCCGGCTGGAACGCGAGCAGGTTGGCCACGTGCTGGCCGCGCGCGGTCCGGTTGGCCTCGGGCAGCTCGTAGGCCTTGGCCCGGTAGACCCGGCCCTTGTTGGTGAAGAACAGCAGCCAGTCGTGGGTCGACGACACGAAGAAGTGCTTGACGATGTCGTCCTGCTTGAGGCCCGCGCCCTGCACGCCCTTGCCGCCGCGCTTCTGCGAGCGGTACAGGTCGGTCTTGGTGCGCTTGGCGTAGCCGGTCTCGGTGATCGTGACGACCACGTCCTCGCGGGCGATCAGGTCCTCGTCGGCGACGTCACCGTCGCTGGCGATGATCCTGGTCCTGCGGTCGTCGCCGTACTTCTCGACGATCTCGGCCAGCTCGTCGCGCACGATCGCGCGCTGGCGCTCCGGCTTCTCCAGGATGTCCTTGTAGTCGGCGATCTCGAGCTCGATCTTGGCCAGATCGTCGATGATGCGCTGACGCTCCAGTGCCGAGAGGCGGCGCAGCTGCATGTCCAGGATCGCGGTCGACTGGATCTCGTCGATGTCGAGCAGCTGCATCAGGCCGGTGCGCGCGGTGTCGGTGTTGGCCGAGCGGCGGATCAGCGCGATGACCTCGTCGAGCAGGTCGAGCGCCTTGACCAGGCCGCGCAGGATGTGGGCCCGCTCCTCGGCCTTGCGCAGCAGGTAGCGGGTGCGCCGGACGATGACTTCCAGCTGGTGGTCGACGTAGTACCGGATCATCTGATCCAGGCGCAGTGTGCGCGGCACGCCGTCGACGATCGAGAGCATGTTCGCGCCGAAGCTGGTCTGCAGCTGGGTGTGCTTGTACAGGTTGTTCAGCACGACCTTGGCGACCGCGTCGCGCTTGACCGTCACCACGATGCGCATGCCGACACGGTCGGAGGACTCGTCGTGGATATCGGAGATACCCGCGATCTTGCCGTCCTTGACCTGCTCGGCGATCGAGTTGATGAAGTTGTCGGTGTTGACCTGGTACGGCAGCTCGGTGATGACGATCTGGGTCTGACCGCGGCTGCCCTCCTCGATCTCCACCACACCGCGCATGCGGATCGAACCGCGGCCGGTGGTGTAGGCGTCGTGGATGCCCTGGCTGCCGACGATCAGGCCGTGCGTCGGGAAGTCCGGGCCCTTGACCCGTTCCATGCACGCGGCGAGGGTGGTTTCCTCGTCGGCGTCGTAGTTCTCCAGCGCCCAGTAGATGGCCTCGGCCAGCTCGTTGAGGTTGTGCGGCGGGATGTTGGTCGCCATGCCGACCGCGATGCCGTTGCTGCCGTTCATCAGCAGGGCGGGCACGCGGGCGGGCAGCACGGTCGGCTCCTGCGAGCGACCGTCGTAGTTGGGGACGAAATCGACGGTCTCGCTGTCGATGTCGCGCAGCATCTCCATCGCCAGCGGCGTCAGGCGGCACTCGGTGTATCGCATGGCGGCCGCGCCGTCGTTGCCGCGGGAGCCGAAGTTGCCCTGGCCGTCGACGAGCGGATAGCGCAGCGACCAGGGCTGGGCCATGCGCACGAGGGTGTCGTAGATCGACGCGTCGCCGTGCGGGTGGTAGTTACCCATGGTCTCGGCGACCGGACGGGCCGACTTCACGTAACCGCGGTCGGGGCGGTAGCCGTTGTCGTACATGGCGTAGAGCACGCGCCGGTGCACCGGCTTGAGGCCGTCGCGCACATCGGGCAGCGCGCGGCCGACGATCACGCTCATCGCGTAATCGATGTAGCTGCTCTGCATTTCGTTCTGGATGTCGACCGGTTCGATCCGGTCGCCCGCACCACCGGAGGGCGGCAGCGTGGTCTCAGTCATCAAATCTCCTTCGAGGGCCTGACATGCTTCACGGGCGCGCGCTTACGGCGCTGCACCGGTTACACGTCGAGGAAGCGGACGTCCTTGGCATTGCGGGTGATGAAGCTGCGACGTGCCTCCACGTCTTCGCCCATGAGCACGGAGAACAGCTCGTCGGCCGCGGCCGCGTCGTCGAGCGTCACCTGACGAAGCACCCGCACCGAGGGATCCATGGTGGTTTCCCACAGCTCCTTGGCGTTCATCTCGCCCAGACCCTTGTAGCGCTGGACGCCGTCGTCCTTGTTGATCTTCTTGCCCGCGGCAAGGCCGGCCTCGATCAGCGCGTCGCGCTCGCGGTCGGAGTAGGCGAACTCGGGATCCGAACGCATCCACTTGAGCTTGTACAGCGGCGGCTGGGCCAGGTACACGTGACCGTGCTCGACCAGCGGGCGCATGAACCGGAACAGCAGCGTGAGCAGCAGCGTCGCGATGTGCTGGCCGTCGACGTCGGCGTCGGCCATCAGGACGATCTTGTGGTAGCGCAGCTTCGCGATGTCGAACTCGTCGTGGATGCCGGTGCCGAACGCGGTGATGATCGACTGGACCTCGTTGTTCTTGAGGACGCGGTCGATGCGGGCCTTCTCGACGTTGATGATCTTGCCGCGCAGCGGCAGGATCGCCTGGTACATCGAGTCGCGGCCGGACTTGGCCGAGCCGCCTGCGGAGTCACCCTCGACGATGTAGATCTCGCACTTGCCCGGATCCTTGGAGCGGCAGTCGGCCAGCTTGCCGGGCAGCCCGCCCAGATCGGTGGCCGACTTGCGGCGCACCAGCTCACGCGCCTTACGGGCGGCCATGCGTGCCTGCGCCGAGGACACCGCCTTCTGCACGATGGTCTTCGCGTCGGCCGGGTTGGCCTCGAACCAGTGCTGCAGGTGTTCGTTGCAGGCGCGCTGCACGAACGACTTGACCTCGGTGTTGCCCAGCTTGGTCTTGGTCTGGCCCTCGAACTGCGGCTCGCCGACCTTGACGCTCACGATGGCGGCCAGGCCCTCGCGGATGTCGTCGCCGGTGAGGTTGCCGTCCTTCTCCTTGAGGAGCTTCTTCTCCTTGGCGTACTTGTTGACCACCGTGGTCAGCGCCGCGCGGAAGCCCTCTTCATGGGTGCCGCCCTCATGGGTGTTGATCGTGTTGGCGAAGGTGTGGACCGACTCGGAGTAGCCCGAGTTCCACTGCATCGCGACCTCGAGCTCGTGGCCGGTGCCCTTGCCGGTGAAGCCGACGACCGAGTTGTGGATGGCCGACTTGGTGCGGTTGATGTGGCGGACGAAGTCCACCAGGCCGCCCGGATAGTGGTAGGTGCGGGTCTTGACCTTGTGCTCGACCGGCGCCTGGACACCGTCCTCGACGTGCTTGGGCGCCTCGGCGGTATCGCTGACGATCTCGTCGATGACGTCGGAGTCGGTGACCCGCTGGTCGGTCAGCGTGATGGTCAGGCCTTTGTTGAGGAAGGCCATCTCCTGCAGGCGGCGCGCCACCGTCTCGAAGTTGTAGGTGGTGGTTTCGAAGATCTCCGGGTCGGCCCAGAACCGGATCGTCGTGCCGGTGCGCTGAGTCGGCTCGCCCTGGATCAGCTTGCCCGGCTTCGCGTCCTTGTACACCTGGGTCCAGTGGTAGCCGTCGTTGTCGATCTCGGCTTCCAGCTTGCTCGACAGCGCGTTGACCACCGAGATACCGACGCCGTGCAGACCACCGGAGACAGCGTAGGAGTCGGAGTCGAACTTGCCGCCCGCGTGCAGCTGCGTCATGACGACCTCGACGGTCGGGATGCCCTGCGCGTGCATGCCGGTGGGGATGCCACGACCGTCGTCGACGACCTCGACACCGCCGTCCTCCAGCAGCGTGACGTCGACCCGGGTCGCGTAGCCGGCCATCGCCTCGTCGACCGAGTTGTCCACAACCTCCCAGATGAGGTGGTGCAGACCGCGTTCACCGGTGGAACCGATGTACATGCCAGGGCGCTTGCGCACCGCTTCCAGGCCCTCGAGGACCGTGATGGAGGAGGCACCGTAGCCCTGCTTGTTGCCCGATGCGTTGGAGTCGTTGGCAGCCACTTGTCGGTAGCTCTCCTTACTTGCTGATCCCTGTCGCAGCGATCGGGCAGCACGCGGACTGCACAGCACGCGTCGAGGGTTCGCCGCTGGTTACGTCACCATCCTACTGGTAAGCCCAACTTACAGTGCACCTACGACACCCCTGACGCCGCCGTGAATGCGAGAAATCGGCCTACCGCGACAAGCGTCCGCCTTCCGGAGATTTCCGCCCGCCAGAACTGGCGTGAGACTTGCGTTCGGCGGTTCCACGTGAAACGCGGTCGACGGCTTTCGCCTCCGGTTCGAGTTATCCACAGGTTTTGTCCACATGTACAAAACTCCGTGGCCTGAGAGCGGCGCCGCCGCAAGGCAACTCGCCCTGGTCACCGTCCGGCTACCCGTAGGTATCGCGTGGACCGCGTCCTTTGACGTGCCGCTCGCCCTTGCGCCAGCTCGGCGCGGCGGGGCCGGTGATCCGCAACTGGGTGACGACGCCCTGGCCGACCGCGGCATTGATCTTGGCGAGGATCTGCCCCTGGAGCATGCGCAGCTGGGTCGCCCACGCGGTGGACTCGGCGGCGATCTTGAGCACACCGCCCTCCAACGTCACCGGCGTGGCGTGCGAGGCGATGTCCTCACCGACCACGCTCGCCCAGCGACCGAACACCATGCCCTCGGCCACCTTGCCCGACCAGCCACGACTCTTCGCGATCGAGCCGGTCAGCGCCGACAACAGCTGGGGATCACGGGGATCGGGACCCGCACCGGACCAGCCCGTGCGCCTGCGTCCGCCCGCGCGCAGCTTGCGCACCGGCGACGCCCGGCCCTGGCCGACCGACTTACCGCTGGCCTTGGCCGCGGCCCGTGCCTCCTCCAGTGCGCGCCGGGCGAGGTCGATCCCGCGCAGCTGCTGTTCCGGCTCTTCGGTCACCTCGGTTCCGCCTTCCGGTGTCGATACTGGCCGAGTGCGGAGGAGAGTCTACGCCGGGGCGCCGACAGTCCCGCCGAGACCGATCCGGCATATGTCCAGCATGTTGCCGGTTTTCCACAGGCGCTGTTGATAACTATCGCTATCTGTGCATATCTTCGGATTGTTCGGCCGGTTCGGTGACGATCATCGAGGTACGCCGGTCGGCTTCGCCGGTTGTTTGCACACGCAGCGGTTCGGCGGCGAGTTCGGCGGGCACGTCCTCGGCCACCGCGGCGGTGATGAGCACCTGCTCCGCCCCGGCGGCGACCTCGGCCAGCGCGGTACGCCTGCGCCGATCCAGCTCGGCGAACACGTCGTCGAGCAGCAGCACCGGCTCGGTGCCCGCACTGCGCAGCAGCTCGAACGAGGCCAGCCGCAGCGCCAGCGCGAACGACCAGGACTCGCCGTGACTGGCGAACCCCTTGGCGGGTGCGCTGCCGAGCAGCAGGTCGAGGTCGTCGCGGTGCGGGCCGACCAGGCACACCCCGCGCTCCAACTCCCTGTTCCTGGCTGTGGACAACTCACGCAACACGATCTCGTGCAGCTGCTCGGCATCGTCGGCCGCAGGCTCCCTGGCCGGGTCGAGCAGCTCCGGCGGCAGGTACCCCGACCGGTAAGCGATTGCCGCAGGACGTGATTCGGGCGCGATCGACCGATAAGCCTGTGCGAGATACGGATACAGGTCGTGGACCAGCCGTAATCGCTGCGCGAGCAGCACCGACGCGTGCTCGGCCAGATGCCCGTCCCACACGTCGAGTGTGCTCAGATCGGCACGCGAACGCACATGGCGCCCAGCGGTTTTCAACAGGGCAGAGCGTTGCCGCAGCACCTTGTCGTAGTCGGCGCGCACGCCGGCGAGCCTGGGCAGCCGGGCTGTGCACAACTCGTCGAGGAACCGTCTGCGCTCCCCCGGGTCGCCGCGCACCAGCGCCAGATCCTCCGGCGCGAACAGCACGGTCTGCAGAATCCCCAGGATCTCCCGCGACCGGCGCACCGGTGAACGGTTGATCTGGGCACGATTGGCGCTGCCCTGTTTGAGCTCGACGTCGACGCGCAGTTCGCGGCCCAGATTGACCACGGTCGCGCCGATCCTGGCCTGCGTCGCGCCCATCCGGATCAGCGGCGCGTCGGCGGAGACCCGGTGCGAGCCGAGGGTCGCCAGATAGCCGATCGCCTCGAGCAGGTTGGTCTTGCCGTTGCCGTTGGCCCCCAACAGCACCGTGCGCCCTGGGGACAACTCGAGCTCGGCGTGTTCCCACGACCGGAAATCACGGACCGACAGCGCACGAATGAACATGCCGGATTACGCGTGCGGGGTTCAGCCGGGCAGCCGGACCGGCATCAACAGGTAGATGTACTGGCTCTCCAGCGCCGCGAACGCACCGGACTCCAGCACCTTGGGCTCCTCGTCGGAGGCGGGCAGCAGGACGGCGGGACGGCTGGGCGTGGTGAAGCCGAAGGTGACCCGGTCGGTGTGCAGCGCCGACAGGCCTTCGGTCAGGTAGCCGGGGTTGAACGCGATGGTCAGCGGCTCACCGCGGAAATCGGCTTCCAGCCACTCCTCGGCGCGGCCTGCGTCGTCCCCACCCGCGGACAGCAGCACGCCGTCGGTGGAGAACTCCAGGCGCACCTGGGCGCCGCGCTCGGCCACCAGGGCGACACGCTTGATCGCCTCGGACAGCGCGGCGACGGGCAGCGTGGCGATGGAGGTGTGCTCCTTGGGGAGCAACTGGCGGAACTTGGGGAATTCGGCGTCGAGCAGGCGGGTGGTGGTGCGGCGGCCCGCGTTGACGATGCCGAGCAGGCCGTCGGCCCCGCCCCCGGTGCCGAGCGAGAGCTGCACCGGCGCGTCGGTGGCGCCGAGGGTCTTGGCGGCTTCGGACAGCGTGCGCGCGGGGATGAGCACCGCGGTCTCGATGTCGGAGCGGGTGGGCTGCCACTGCAGGTGACGCACGGCGAGGCGGAAACGGTCGGTGGCGGCGAGCACCACGTCGTTGCCCTCGATCTCGACGCGGATGCCGGTGAGCATGGGGAGCGTGTCGTCGCGGCCCGCGGCGACGGCGACCTGGCCGACCGCCTCGGCGAACACGTCGACACCGAGCTCACCGGTCTGCTGCGGCACCTCGGGAAGCTGGGGATAGTCCTCGACCGGCATGGTGGGCAGGGAGAACTTGGCGCTACCGCAGGCGATGAGGACGCGGGTGCCGTCGACGGAGACATCGACCGGCTTGTTCGACAGCGCCTTGGTGATGTCGGCGAGCAGCCGGCCCGAGACCAGCACCTGGCCGGGACCGGCGACCTCGGCGGCCACCCGCATCTGCGCGGAGACCTCGTAGTCGAACCCGGAGACCGTCAGGCCGTTCTCGTCGGCCACCAGCAGCACACCGCCCAGAACAGGCACAGGAGGACGGGACGGCAGACTGCGCGCCACCCAGGCCACCGACTCGGCGAAATCCTCTCGGGCGACCCGAAACTTCATGCTCGCAAGCTCCATCGCCCGATTTGTCCTCTCCGAGTTTCGAATCCGTGTGCGGGTGTGTTCAGCGGAGTTGAGGTGCTGCGTCGGCCGCGCACTGAGTCTCGCACAACAAGCCGACAACCAAACGGTACCCGGGCATCGCGGGAAGTCCGCATCGACCCTCCCTGCCGATCGAGCGCTGCCGGCCCATCCCCTCTTCTCCTTGCCGCTTGTGAGTGGAGCACCGACCGAGCCGAGCCTGTCCGACCGACTTTCCACACACCTTGTTTTGAAGAGATCTCTTCAAGAAATAGAACTGAAGTAGTAGTAGGCACTGTGGAATCTGTGGACTTCGACCGAATCCGCAGGTCAGCGCGCACGTCGGCGTGGGGATGGCCGTGGGGTGACTCGAGGATGAACCGGGAGCGTCTGTGGACGCCCGAAGTTGTCCCAATTCCATCCTCGAGTAGTCCTCGAGTTGTTCCACCGGATTCACCCTGTTGTTCACACGCAGGGGCAGGGTGGTGGCAACTAGGTGGATTCCTCGAGGACTCCACACGGATTCCTCGAGGAATCCACAGGGCCGATTCGGCAACGTCGCAGGTCGGCATGACCGTGGGGGTGTGAGTGGATCCAGCTGTGGACGATGTGGACAACTGCCTGTGAGCGAACACCCCCAGATCGCTCCCCAGCCCCTGTGCGCCAACCGGTGCACAACCGGTGGATTCCTCGAGGACTCCACAGGGATTCCTCGAGGAATCCACAGGGCAAAAAAGAACACCGCCCCAGGTCAGGGCGGTGTTCGAGGGTGTGGATGAAATCAGCGGGAGCGCTGTTTGATCCGGGCTGTGAGTTCTTGCACCTGGTCGTAGACGCGGCGCCGCTCGGTCATCTCCTTGCGCACCTTCTTCTCCGCGTACATCACCGTGGTGTGGTCGCGACCGAACGCCTGTCCGATCTTGGGCAGCGACAGATCGGTCAGCTCACGGCACAGGTACATGGCGATCTGGCGGGCCTGCGCGAGCGGCCTGGCCTTGCCCGGCCCGGTCAGTTCCTCGAGCGTCGTATTGAAGTACTCGGCGGTGACGGCCATGATCGTCGCCGCGTTGATCTCGAGCGCCGCGGTGTCGGGCATCAGGTCCCGCAGCACCACCTCGGCCAGCGACAGATCCAGCGGCTGACCGTTGAGCGAGGCGAAGGCCGTCACCCGGATGAGCGCGCCCTCGAGCTCGCGGATATTGCGCTCCACCCGGCTGGCGATCAGCTCGAGCACGTCGTGTGGCACATCGAGCCGGTCCATCCGCGCCTTCTTGCGGAGGATCGCGATGCGGGTCTCCAGTTCGGGCGGCTGCACATCGGTGATCAGGCCCCACTCGAAGCGCGTGCGCAGCCGCTCCTCCAGCGTCGCCAGCTGCTTGGGCGGACGGTCGGAGGAGACGACGATCTGCTTGTTCGCGTTGTGCAGGGTGTTGAAGGTGTGGAAGAACTCCTCCTGGATGCCTTCCTTGCCCTCGATGAACTGGATGTCGTCGACCAGCAGGATGTCGGTCTCGCGGTAGCGCCGCTTGAACGCGACCTTGCGGTCGTCGCGCAGGCTGTTGATGAAGTCGTTGGTGAATTCCTCGGTGGACACGTACTTCACCCGCATGCCGGGGAACAGCCGCTGGGCGTAGTGCCCGGCCGCGTGCAGCAGGTGCGTCTTGCCCAAACCCGAAGCGCCCCAGACGAACAGCGGGTTGTAGGCGCGGGCAGGCGCTTCCGCGATGGCGACCGCCGCGGCGTGCGCGAACCGGTTGGACGCGCCGATGACGAACGTCTCGAAGGTGTACTTGGCGTTCAAGCTCGCCGAGGACGACGGCTGCGGCGGCGCCTCGGGCGACTTGTTGAAATACGTCGGCCAGTTGTTGCGGGCGTCGACCACCGGCTCGTCGTCGGCGGGCTCGGCACCCGGCGTCCCCGGCCGCAGCGGTTCCGGCGCCGCCTCGATGGTGGGTTCCTCGGCCCGCGCGGCGATCGGCTCGTCCTGCTGCGGCCCCCGGCCCCGGCTCGGCGCGCGCTGCGGCGGCGGGTCAGGGGTGAACAGCGACTCCTGACCCGGCGGGATGTGCTCGCGTCGGGGCGAACCGGAAGGCTCCCGGCGGGCGGGTGGGGCGGCATCGGCCGGGCGCTGGTCAGGGCGCGCGCCACGGAACTCGCCACGACCGCCGAACTCGCCGCCGTTGAAGTCGGGTACCGGGTACGCCGCCGTCGGCTCGAAGTCGGTGCCGGGGAACTCGGCTCGGTCGGGCTGGAACTCCGGTGCCTGCCCGTACTCCGATGCCTGTGCGTACTCGGGCTGCTGCTGATACTCCGGCGGCTGCTGCTGATACTCGGGCTGCTGGTATTCCGGTTCGGCTTGCCGGTATTCCGGTTCGGGCTGGTACTCCCGATGACCGGCGTAGTCGGGGCGCTCGCCGTACTCGCCCGCCTGCGCGGGGTACTCGCGGCCGCCGTAGCTGTTGCCGTAGTCACCGGCGGGCGGATATTCCTGCCCGCCCTGGTACTCGTTGCCGTACTCGCCATTGCCCGCGGGGTACTCGCCCGCGCCGTAGCGGGGGCGGCCGTACTCACCGCGCGCGACGTAGTCGGGAACACTGAAATCGGGACCGGGATAGCCGGTCGGCGGGCGCACCTGCTCGCGCGGGCGCTCCGGTCGGCTCGTCATCCTGGCGTGCCGCGGCGAACTGCCCGCCCGCTCCCCCGCGGCCGGGCTCGGCGCGGCGATGCGCACGCCCAATCCTTCGACCTGCGGCCCGAGCCGGCGACCCAGCGAGCGCAGGATGGGTTCGCGCAGATCACGCTCGATCGCCTCCTGCGCGAGCGAGGACGGAACCGACAGCAACGCGAAGCCCTGGGCGACGGTGAGCGGTTTGACCAGCTTCAGCCAGGCCTGCTGCGCGCGGCTGACCGCGGGAATGGCGCCGTCGGCCGAGCCGGTGGTGAGCTCGGCAACCACCTCTGGCCATACTGTGGCCAGCACATTCTGCTCGTCGTCCATGCAGCGTCCTCCCCGGACCGGTTGTTGGGGCCCACGGCCGGGAGCACGCGAGCAAAACCACCTGTGAACAGGTGGAATCCAGTAATCCTGCGTACAACCGAAGCCGGTTCGAACGCCGTGCGGTCCCAGAATCTCCGAGTGCGGCGCGGGCACCGTCGGCCCTACGAATATGCCACTCCGGCCGTCTTTCCACACAATTATCCACAGATGTGGACAAACCTGGGGATAGAGGGAATCTGCCAGCGTGTGGCAGTGAACGGGGCTGGACCTGCGGTTCTTCAGCAATCCCCCGGCTACAGAGGTTAGCCGTCCCCGCCGCAGAAGGCCAGAGGTGTGGAGGAACTCACGAAAACTGCCCCGATGCGTCAGTGCGTCCCGGGCGTGTCGGCCCAGGTCGGCCCGCTCCCTGGCGGTTATCCGGGGTCCGGTAATCTGGACATCGTGCCTAGCGCACGTGCCTGGGGGCCGAGTTTGACCCTGCGTAGCGGTATCAGTACCCTCGTACAGTCACCCCTTGGCGCGGTGGCGGCTGTGTGCTGCACGTCGATCGCCAAGGCTTTCTGCGTGTAGACCGCGGTCCGCTGCGCAGACATCCGAATCATTGAACAGAACTTCGGGCGCCGAACGGTGCCCACCAACTCGAGGAGTGTTGACCGTGGCCAAGGGCAAGCGGACGTTCCAGCCGAACAACCGTCGTCGGGCGCGCGTGCACGGCTTCCGCCTCCGGATGCGTACCCGTGCGGGTCGCGCCATCGTTTCGGCGCGTCGCCGTAAGGGCCGTTCCGAACTGACTGCCTGATCGCGCGTAGTCGGACGCTCGGGTGTTGCCTGAGCCGTATCGGTTGCACCACCGTGCCGAATTCTCCCGCACGGTGCGCCGCGGTCAGCGAATCGGGAGGCGAGATCTCGTCGTACACGCGCTTACGCACACGTACGACGATGTCGCCGATGTCGATTCCCTGATCCGGGTAGGCGGTCCGCGGTTCGGGCTGATTGTGAGCAAGGCGGTGGGAAACGCGGTGGTTCGCCACCGGGTGGCCCGCCGCCTGCGTCATATGTGCGCCCAGGTCGTCGACGAACTGCCCGCCGGTACCGATGTCGTGATCCGGGCGCTGCCCGGCGCGGCTACCGCCGACTCCGCCGAGTTGCTGCGCCAGCTGCGCTCCGGCCTACGCAAGCTCGGTTTGCGTACTGCACCGGAGCCCGCGCTCGGTCGCACCCCGGCCGGTGAGCGGCGATGAGGACTCTCACCCGGCTCCCCGCGAACGCGCTGATCTTCCTGATCGAGCTGTACCGGACCTATGTCTCCCCCACCCGGATGCCGATCTGCCGGTTCACCCCCACCTGCAGTGAGTACGCGGTGACCGCCCTGCGCACCCGCGGGCTGCTCGTCGGGTCGGCACTGACGGCCGTGCGCCTCGCCAAATGCGCACCCTGGCACCCTGGAGGGTGGGATCCCGTGCCAGAGCGCGGGTCGAATGCCTGCACAAAGTCATCGCCCGCGCTGATCGGCGATACGAACGACGGGAGTACCTAGAGCCGTGCTCGACATCATCTATTGGCCGGTATCCGCAATTCTGTGGTTCTGGCACAAAGCCTTCGGCTTTGTGTTCGGAGCTGACAGCGGGCTCGCCTGGAGCCTCGCGATCGTCTTCCTGGTCTTCACGCTGCGGCTCGTGCTGTACAAGCCCTTCGTCAAGCAGGTGCGTACCACCAAGCAGATGCAGGAACTGCAGCCCCAGATCAAGGAGCTGCAGAAGAAGTACAAGAACGACCGCGAGACCATGGCGCGGGAGATGCAGAAGCTGCAGAAGGAACACGGCTTCAACCCGCTGATGGGATGCCTGCCGGTCCTGGTGCAGGTGCCGGTGTTCCTCGGTCTCTTCCACGTGCTGCGCTCGTTCAACCGCACCGGGCACGGCTTCGGTCAGCTGGGTATGTCCGCGTACGACAACGCGCACACGCCGAACTACATCTTCAGCGCGACCGACGTGCAGTCGTTCCTGAGCGCCCGCATCTTCGGTGCGCCGATCGCTGCCTTCATCACCGCGCCGCAGAGCGAGCTGGAAGCTTTCGCCGAATGGGGCGGCACACCGACCAGGCTGAGCATCGCGCTCGTCGCGATTCCGCTGATGGTGATCGCCGGTGTGGCGACCCACTTCAACGCCCGCGCTTCGGTGCAGCGGCAGACACCGGAAGCCGCCGCGAACCCGCAGGCCGCCATCATGAACAAGCTGTCGCTGTGGGTCTTCCCGCTCGGCGTGATGGTCGGTGGCCCCTTCCTGATGATCGGCATCCTGATCTACTGGGTGGCCAACAACATCTGGACCTACGGTCAGCAGCACCTGGTGTTCGGCCGTATGGAGAAGGAAGAGGAAGAGAAGAAGGCGAAGAAGCTGGAGCTGCGCGCGCAGAACGCGCCGAAGCCCGGCGCCAAGCCGGTCGACGTCCGCAAGAAACAGGACGCCCCGGCCGAGGACACACAGTCGACCAACGGCACCGCCGCGTCCAACGGCACCGCCAAGCAGACCGCCAAGCAGGGTGGCGGTAAGCGCAGGCCCGGTGGGCAGCAGCGGCCGGGTAACCGTGGCCGAGCGAACCAGAAGCGTAAGCGCTGAGTGGCGATCAGATAGAGGAATCCAATGACTGTTGAGACCGAGACCGACGGAGGGGACGCCACTGTGGCGACGACTGTTGACGTCGTGAACGACGCCGAAGAAGCGTTGATCGAAGAGGGCGAGATCGCGGGCGACTACCTCGAGCAGCTGCTGGACGTGCTCGACTTCGACGGCGATATCGACCTCGATGTCGAGGGCGACCGCGCCGTCGTGAGCATCGACGGTGGCCGCGATCTGACCAAGCTCGTCGGACGCAACGGTGAAGTCCTCGACGCGCTGCAGGAGCTGACCCGGCTGGCCGTGCAGCAGGCGACCGGCGTGCGCAGCCGCCTGATGCTGGATGTGGCCGGCTGGCGCGCGCAGCGTCGCGCCGATCTGAGCGAGCTCGGCGTCGCCGCCGCGAAGCGGGTGCTCGAGTCGGGCAAGCCCGAGGCGCTGTCCGCGATGACTCCGTTCGAGCGCAAGATCGTGCACGACGCCGTCGCCGATATCGAGGGCGTGGCCAGCGAGAGCGAAGGTGTCGAGCCGAATCGCCATGTGGTGGTAGTGCCCGAGTAGGCTGACACCGCCGCGACCATGAAAGGGCCTCCGGTCTCGGACCGGGGGCCTTATTCATGTCCTCTTGCGATCGACCACCACTCGGAAGGATGTTTCACGTGGAACGAGAACTGGGTGCGCTGTCCGCCGAGCTGGAACCGCCTGCCGCCGCCGCGCGGGTGTTCGGCGACCGCCTGGACCTCGCCCGCCGCTACTGCGCGGCGCTGGCCACCGCCGGCGTGGAACGCGGCCTCATCGGCCCGCGTGAAGTCCCCCGCCTCTGGGAGCGTCACATCCTCAACTGCGCCGTGGTCGGCGAGTTGATCGAGGAGAGCGCGGCCGTGGTCGACATCGGCAGTGGCGCCGGACTCCCCGGCATTCCGCTGGCCATCGCACGGCCGGATCTCCGCATCGCTCTCGTGGAACCGCTGTTGCGTCGCACAATCTTTCTGAGCGAGTTCATCGACGAGATCGGGCTGAAGAACGTCACCGTCGTTCGTGGCCGCGCCGAGCAGTCCGGTGTCATCAAGGAGGCTGGCGGCGCGGATGTCGTCACCTCGCGGGCGGTCGCCCCGCTCGCCAAGCTCGCGCACTGGTCGCTCCCCCTGCTCCGCGACCACGGCCGGATGCTCGCCCTCAAGGGAACGAGTGCCGCCGAGGAACTCGAACGTGATGGCGCCGAACTGATTCGCGACGGAGCCACCGATCTCCGGGTCGTCGGCTGCGGCGCCGGGATCGTCGAGGTCCCGACTCTCGTGATCAGCGCCGAGCTGCTCCCCCGCGCCGAGCGTCCGACCCGTCGCGCGGCCCGGAAGGCAGTCAGCGCGGAGAAGAAGCGCCGTGGCAGCGGCAACCCTCTTTCGTAACGTGACGAAAGAGGCCGAGGGTATTTACCTACGGCCGAATCCGACCGAATTCCGATAGTTCCGGAGGGGTGCTGCAATCCACTCCTCCTGGCATGTTTCACGTGGAACGCGAGCGAGGCGAGGTTCCACGATTTCACCTGCTCGGGTTGTCCAGTTGTGCTGACGGTTTCGCACGCACATGCCGGTGCATCCCTGGTGTCGCCGCGATGGCTCACGGTGACCGGAGCGGATGCTGGTCGGAGAGTTCGGCTTCGCCGACCGACGCCGGTTCCGGCGGATGGTGTCATGGGTTGAGGGCCGGGTCGGAAGGCTTGATCGCCCGGCCGATTTCGCCGCGAACGCTCCCCGGTGTTTCCCGTGAAACATCGCTCCTGGCACCGATTTGCGCGACTTTGGGTGTGTCCTTACCGGCGTGCCGCGATTCAGCTTTCCTAACTGTCGCGGGGCTGGCAAGCTGTTCACAGTCGGGCGTGCGCGCCGGGAGCCACCGCGGATGTGGCCGGACGCCCCCGAACTTGTTTGTGATGACACGGCGCCGACGCTCGGTCGGGAGTACGTGATCTGAAGTTTCTCGGGTTAGGAGCAGTCTATGTCGAGCGGTCCGGCGAATGTTTCACGGGAAACAGCGTCGCGGGTCCCGGGGATGCTGGATTCCAGCAACTTCGACGCGGAGACGTTCGGGAACACTCCTTTCGGGAATATCTCCCCGGCCGAGACCCCGATCGCGGCGGAAGCGCAACGCGCCAGCCAGATTCTGCATCCAGGAAAGGTCACTGTGCCGAAACCCCGCGAGCAACGGATCATCACCATCGCCAATCAGAAGGGCGGCGTCGGTAAAACGACGACGACGGTCAATCTCGCTGCGGCACTAGCGCACCAGGGCATGACGGTGCTTGTCGTCGATCTCGATCCGCAGGGCAATGCGAGTACGGCGCTGGGCGTCGCGCATCACTCCGGGGTCCCCTCCAGCTACGAGCTGTTGATCGGCGAGGTCGCCGTCAAGGACGCGATTCAGCAGAGCCCGCACAGCGAACGGCTGCTGTGTGTTCCGGCGACGATCGACCTCGCCGGCGCCGAGATCGAACTGGTCTCGATGGTCGCCCGCGAGGGACGCCTGAAGACCGCGATCCACGAGGCGGCCATCGCCGGCTACGACATCGATTACGTCCTGATCGACTGCCCGCCCTCCCTCGGTCTGCTCACCGTCAACGCGCTCGTGGCGGCCAAGGAAGTGCTGATCCCGATCCAGTGCGAGTACTACGCACTGGAGGGCGTCGGCCAGCTGCTCCGCAATATCGGGCTGGTGCAGGCGCACCTCAATCCCGAACTCCACGTTTCGACCGTCCTGCTGACGATGTACGACGGCCGCACCAAACTGGCCGACCAGGTGGCCGAGGAAGTGCGCAACCACTTCGGCGACGTCGTCCTCAAGTCGATGATCCCGCGCAGCGTGAAGGTCTCGGAGGCACCGGGCTACGGCATGACCGTGCTCGATTATGATCCAGGCTCCCGCGGCGCGATGAGCTACCTGGACGCGGGGCGCGAGCTCGCCGCCCGCGCCCAGCTCCGCCAGGACGCGTCGTAGTGAGTTGGAACGAGGAAGGGATCGGTAGCCGATGAGTCAGGCGAAAAAGGGCGGTCTCGGGCGCGGCTTGGCCGCACTGATCCCGACGGGTCCGGCAGCGACGGCGCCGGGTCTCAGCAGTGCCGCGGCGAGCGTGATCGGGATCAACCCGATCGGCCCGCAGCCGGCCGAGGCGTTCCTGCATCGCGTTCCGGATGCCGAACCCGAACCCGAGGAAGACCTCGTCTCCCCCGGCGGCGCGGTCTACCGCGAGGTGCCCGCCGAGCAGATCGAGCCGAACCCGAAGCAGCCGCGTCAGGTTTTCGAGGAAGAGGCGCTGGCGGAGCTGGTGCACTCGATCCGCGAGTTCGGTCTGATGCAGCCGATCGTGGTGCGTCGCGTCGAACCGGGCGTCGACAAGTTCCAGTTGGTCATGGGCGAGCGCCGCTGGCGCGCATGCCAGGAAGCCGGACTGGCGACCATCCCCGCGATCATCCGCGACACCGACGACGGCGCGATGCTGCGCGACGCGCTGTTGGAGAACATCCACCGCGTGCAGTTGAACCCGCTCGAAGAGGCGGCCGCCTATCAGCAGCTGCTCGAGGAATTCGACGTCACCCACGAGGAATTGGCCACGCGGATCGGTCGCTCCCGACCGGTGGTGACGAATATGATCCGACTGCTGAAGCTGCCGATTCCGGTGCAGCGTCGGGTGGCCGCCGGGGTGCTCTCGGCCGGCCACGCCAGGGCGCTGCTCGGTTTGGATGCCGGTGCCGATGCGCAGGAAGTGCTGGCGGCGCGAATCGTCGCCGAGGGACTGTCGGTCCGGGCCACCGAGGAAGCGGTGACGCTCGCGAACCGCAATCCGTCGGAGGTCGCTCCCCCGGCGCCGAAACGTAAGCCGATCCACATGCCGGGTCTGCAGGAAGTGGCCGAACGGTTGTCGGGTTCCTACGACACCCGGGTCACGGTCAGCCTCGGAAAGCGTAAAGGCAAGATCGTTGTCGAGTTCGGTTCCGTCGAAGATCTCGAGCGCATTGTGGCGCTGATGGAGCAATCCGGCCCTGAAACGTCACTGTGACAGGGCACTCCCAGTCTTTCTACATAATTGAAAGAGGCGGCATTACTGTGGATAGTGATGTGGCGTGAGCGTGGATGAATCGGACAGCTGGAGGCTGAGCAGAGCGGTGTCGACCAGCGTCACGGCCTTGACTCTCGATCGACTCGATCAGCTCCCGGCGCACACCCGGCGGTGTGTGTTCTGGGAGCTCGATCCTGCCGTTGCTGCCGACTCCCACGCCTTCAGCGATCCGGTCTTCGAGAAGGAAGCCTGGCTCTCGACCGTAATGCTCGAATGGGGCTCGTGCGGTCAGCTGGCGCATGTCGACAACAACATCGCCGGCTGCGCGCTGTACTCGCCCCCGAGCGCCGTGCCGCGGTCGACCCTGTTCCCTACCTCCCCCGTGAGCCCGGACGCGGTCCTGCTGACCACGCTGCAGGCCGAATTCCCCTACGAGGAGGCCGATGTAGCCCATCGGCTGATTCAGGCCGTTGTGGCCGATCTGGTGCGTCGCGGCGTGCGCGCGATCGAGGCGTTCGGCATTCGCAACGGTCCGGCGAGCAGCTCGCTGGCCGATCGCGGTCTCGGATCCTCGATGCGGTTGATGGAACGGATCGCGGCGCCGCTACGGGATCCGGCCGCCGCGACCCACTGCACCCCCGAAACCTGCATGATCGACGCCGATTTCCTCACCGAGGTCGGTTTCGAAGTGGTGGCCCCGCATCACCGCTTCCCCCGGCTGCGCCTGGAACTGGATTCCGACCACGGCTGGAAGGAAGACGTCGAGCGCGCCCTCGACCAGTTGCTCGCGGCGGCGTCGATGGCACCGCCGACCCGCGTCGGCGTGCTCTGAGGAACACAACACACGACAATGGCCCCGCGGAAACCGCGGGGCCATTGTTCGTTTCGGGGGTCTGCTAGACGCGCGGCACGGTGACGTTGCCGGACTCGGCAGCGGCCAGTTCCTCGGCAAGCAACTCGGCGAAGGTGTACGTGCCGGTGGGCTGGTCGTCCTGGCCGAGCAGATACAGCCGCTTGACCGAGATGAGGATGGCTTCGGCGATCACGTCGCGCATGCGCGGGTTGGTGAGCACCGAGGCGTCGTATTCGTTGGTGAGGTAGCCGAGATCGACCTGGACCGTCGGCATCTTGGTGAGCCGCAGCAGATCCCAGGTGCGCTGATGAGTCCGGCAGTCCTGCACCGAGGTACGGGCGACCACCTCGCGCTGGATGAAGCCGGCCAGCACCTGCCCGATCATCGAGACCGAGCCGTGCGAGTTGCCGAAGTAGAAGCCGGCGACGCCCTTGGCGGACGAGTTGTCGCTGGTGGCGCAGCGCAGCGAGATCATCAGGTCGGCGTCGAAGGCGTTGGAGGTGTCCGCGCGTTCGGCATCGGTGGGGTTGGCGCCCCACGGCCGGGACAGGAACGTCTCCATGCCGGTGGCGGCCATCCGGCCCTCGAGCCGGGAAGCCAGATCCCAGAGGATCTCCGACTCGTAGACGTCACCGAACTCGGTGGGCACCGCGAAACCCTTGTCGGCGCCGCCGAATCCGGGATCGATGACGATCCGCTTGCCGGTGAGCTGCGGACCCGCCCGGTGCACCACCTCTTCCTCGGCGATGCGGTGCGGGTTGCCGCCGGTGACGCGCGCGCCGAGCAGATCCAGCGAACGCAAGGTGTCGGGACCGCAGATGCCGTCGGCGGACAGGCCGATCTCGCGCTGGAAGGCGCTGAGCCCGTCGTGGGTGTGCGGGCCGAAGTAGCCGTCGACCCGGTGCACGTAGAAGCCGAGGTCCTGCAGCTTGCGCTGCAGGGTGGCCACGTCGTCACCGTAGAGCGGCGCGGACAGCTGGTAGATCAGCGTGCGGGCACCCAGGCGGTAGGAGGCTTCCTTCAGCGCGCGATAGGTCGCCGGACCGACGACCCCGTCGACGAGCAGACCGCGCTGTTGCTGGAACGCGCGTACCGCCGAGTCGAGCGGGCGGTCGAACTCCGCGTCGGTGTCCTTCCAGTAGTCGCCGTGCTGGGGATGCAGGAAGCCGAGGCTTGCGAGGGTGCTCCGAACCTCTGCGACGGCTGGTCCTGAATCGCCGTGACGAAGTCGGTGCATGCGTGAGAGCCCTTTCTTCGACCGGAGCGTCGCCTCGATTGTCTCAGACCCGGGGCGCTTTGCGGGAATCCCCGGGTCCAGGCATCCTACGGCGCGTCGGCCGGTAGGAGGTGCTTTTATCAGATCAAGCCGTCGAGTTCACGCAGCAGCGCGGCCTTGCCCTTGGCGCCGACGATCTGCTTCACGGGCTTGCCGCCCTGGAACAGGATCATCGTCGGCAGGGACAGGATCTGGTAATCGCGGGCGGTGCCGGGGTTGGCCTCGGTGTCGAGCTTGGCGATCGTCAGCTTGTCGGCGTGGGTGCCCGCGATCTCCTCCAGCACGGGGGCGACCATCTTGCACGGACCGCACCAGTCTGCCCAGAAGTCGACCAGCACCGGCTTCTCGCTGAGCAGGACGTCATCGGCGAAGGACTTGTCGGTGACGGTGATGGTGTTGGCGCTCTCGGCCATGGGTGTACTCCTTGCTGGGGGTGGAACTCGACGTGCTCGAAATCAGTTGGTGGACACTGCTGCCGGGCCGTCGGCGTTGTCGAGGGTGTTCGCGGTGATGTCGCCCTGCTCGGCGAGCCAGCGCTCGGCGTCGATCGCGGCGCGGCAGCCGGTGCCCGCGGCGGTGATCGCCTGCCGGTAGGTGTGATCGACCAGGTCGCCCGCGGCGAACACGCCTGCCACGTCGGTGGCGGTGCCCGGCTCGGTCACCTGCACATAGCCTTCGCTGTCGAGCGCGACCTGGCCCTTGACCAGTTCGCTGCGCGGGTCGTGGCCGATGGCGACGAACAGGCCGGTCGCGGCGAGCTCGGACTCCTCGCCGGTGCGGGTGTCGCGCAGGGTGAGGCTGGACACGCTGTTCTCGCCGTTGACCTTCACCACTTCGGCGTTGAGCCGGAACTTGATCTTCTCGTTGGCCTTGGCGCGCTCGAGCATGATCCGCGAGGCGCGGAACTCCTCGCGACGGTGCACGACGGTGACGCTGGCCGCGAACTTGGTGAGGAAGGTCGCTTCCTCCATGGCCGAGTCGCCGCCGCCGACCACCACGATGTCCTGGCCCTTGAAGAAGAAGCCGTCGCAGGTGGCGCACGCGCTCACGCCGCGGCCGAGCAGCTCCTGCTCACCCGGCACGTGCAGGTAGCGGGCGGCCGAGCCCATGGCCAGGACGATGGCGTAGGCCTCGAAGGTCTCGTCGCCGACGGTCACCTTCTTGATCGGGCCGGACAGGTCGATCGCGTCGACGTCCTCGGTGCGCAGGTCGGCGCCGAAACGCTTGGCCTGCTCGCGCATCTGCTCCATCAGGTCGGGACCCATGATGCCTTCGCGGAAGCCGGGGAAGTTCTCCACCTCGGTGGTGGTCATCAGGGCGCCACCGAACTGGGTGCCCTCGAAGACGAGGGGCTGTAGTTCCGCGCGAGCGGCGTAGACGGCTGCCGTATAGCCGGCGGGTCCTGAGCCGACGATGATCAGGTCGCGAACTGGCGTGCTCATGGGGCCCTTCCGAAAGACAAGCTGGGGACGTGTCGGTCAACAACAGCCTAAACGGTGTTGTTCCCGGTGCTACGGCGCTGTCCGCCGAAGCTGCCGCGTCAGCCGATATCGCGTAGCGCTAGCTGTTCGGGGGCGCCGACGGTGCAGCCCGCGCCGACGACCAGCGCGGTGATGGTCGGCGGCTCCGGCCCGACGACGAGCACCAGGACCGCGTCGGAGCCGCGGAAGGTGATACTCGACGCACCGAGGACAGCGCGGTCGATGCCGTTGGCCTGGACGCAGCGGGTCAGTGCCGCGTCGTCGGCCAGCGGACCGCGGACCTCGCGCTTGCCCAGTGCGCTGAGCGCGGCCGCGGTGGTGAGTTCGTCGCCCGGGGTGGCCGGTTCGGTGAACTGCGCCGCGGTCGGCGTGCCGTCGGTGGTGTCGAGCGTGCTGACGACCGCGCCCGCGCCGGCCAGGACGGCCACCGTGGCGGCGGCCGCGGCCAGCAGGCCCATCCGGCGACGGGATCGGTACCGCGCTAGGGAAACCGGCGGTTCGGCCGGTAGCTCCGCGGACAGCGGCGTGACTCGTTCGGTAGGACCGTCGCCCGCGTCCAGTTCGGCGACGAAACGGAACATGCGGTCGGCGACGTCGTCGGGCATGCGGTGCATGACCCGCTCGTCGTCGCCGAGCCTGCGGAGGTGAGCGTTCACCTCGTCGAGCTGATTCAGGTAACGCAGCGCGTCTGGGTCGGTGCTGACGGTCGGCCACAGTTGCTCGCGCAGTTCCGGCGCGAGGTTGTCGGCATGGAGATCGGCCAGCAGTTCCGACGGGAACGGAGGCTGCGGCACGGATCGAGACACCCTCGCACCTCCCCTGTTCTGTCGATATCGGATCGCAGGACTTACATCGCTGACTTGTTCGTCACTGTTAATGACGCATCCGGGCTAGATCCGGTTCCCTGGATCCCGGAAAAATTCCAAACGTTCTTGCAAACGTACGCGCGCTCGGGAGCAACGGCTCTTGATAGTGCCCTCCGCCACGCCGAGCAAGGCGGCCGTTTCGGACACGCTGCGCCCCTCCATTTCGACCATGACCAGGGCGAGCCGCTGGTCCTCCGGCAGTGTGAACAGGGCCTCCTCGACCACGGTCGACAGTTCGAACTCGGCGAACTCGTCGCGCGAGTCGACCGCCTCGGGCATGACGTCGGGAGTGATCGATATCGCGCGGCGGGTCTTGTTGCGGCGGATCCGGTCCAGGCAGGCGTTGACGACGATGGCGTGCAGCCAGCTGCGCACCTCGGCCTCGGCCCGGAACGACTTCGCGGTGCGGTGCGCGGACAGCAGGGCGTCCTGCAGCGAGTCGGCGGCGTCCTCGCGGCTGTAGGAGGTGCGCAGGGCGGTCTGCCATAGATGGTCCTTGTGCCTGCGCAGCAGTTCGGCGAACGCGTGCGGCTCGCCACGGACATGCGCGGCCAGCAGTTGCTTGTCGCTGCCGTTCTCCAGGAGGAACGAGCGGTCGCGGTATGCGGCGACCTGCCGCGTTCTCCCCCCGCGGACCTGCTCGTTGACTTCCGGCGACACCTTACCCCTTGGACAGCGCTCATTACGGCGACTTCACGTCGGCGAACGAGGCCGATCCATCACCTGACTACTACGCGGCGTCCAGGACCGACGTCGACAGATCCCGGGTAGCTCCCAGCCGAGAGCGCGGGGCGATCATACCGTCGATAACAATTGCGCACCAACCGGACCGCGGTTCGATGACGGTCGGCATCCGGCCCGGAAGTAGGCGGCCACCTGCGCTGATTGCGGTGGGAGAAGGAGAGTCGCCGACTAGGGCGCCGCGTCGAAACGGACGTCGGCGATCTCGGTCTGGAACTGACCGCCCGAGTTCGCCAGTCCGGTGATCCAGACGAGCACGAAACGCGCGGCCTGGTCGGTCTGCACGGCGATGTCGGTGACCCCGTCACCGAGCTTGGCCGACCCGATCAGCTGGGTCTGGTCGAGCGTGGGTGCCTCGGTGGGCGAGGTGCGGATCTCGACGGTGCTGCCCGCGCTGGGCGAGGTGATCGAGACATTGGTCAGCTTGGCGGGCGTCGGCAGCGTCGCCAGCAGGCCGACGCCCTTCTTGAGGGCGGGGAACTGCTGGAAGTACTGATCGGTGTGCCACACCGTCGCCGTGTTCTGGTCGAGCACCGCGCCCGCCGTGGCCGCACCGTCCGGGGTGCCCTCCGGGGAGAACACCGCTGCCCCGGTGACCGGCACCGGGAAGCTGGTCGGCGGCGCGGCCGGGGTCTGGCCCGCTGGTGGCGCGGCGGCAGGCGGCGCGACACTCGACGTGAGCCCGATGTTGATCTGCTCGTCCAGCGGCTTGTCCGAGGCGCCGGGCGCGAAGATGCTGACCATCCACCAGATCAAGATGCCGACGACCAGCGCGGCGAGCACGCCGAGGCCGACCATGATCCACATCATCCGCTTGGAGCGGTCCCGCTCGGCGGCGAGCAGCTCCGGATCGGCGAGCGAGTCCGGTCCACTCGCCACGGCCCGCTGACCCAGCCGCAGGACCGGGATGAAGTCGGTCTTCTGGTCGACGACCGAGGCCTGCTCGAGCACGTGCTGCACGGTGGCGGCGGTGCGCACACCCTTGTTCGACTCGAGCGAGCGGACCGCGACGGCCGAGATCTCGAACGGGACCTCCGGCCGGATCTGCCGCGGTTCCACCGGCGTGCCGTCCGGCCCGAAGTCGGCGAGGTGCAGGCCGCCGATGGTGGCCGCGGTCCCGGTGACACCGCCGACCCGGATCGGCCAGCGGGCGGTGATCAGGGCGTAGAGCATCGCGCCGAGGCCGCGCACGTCGGCCTGGGCGTCCGAATCACCGAGGGTGCCGGGGAAGGCGAGCACGGCGTCACCGGAGGCGCTGATCCGGATCCGGTCGGGGTGGTCGATCGAGAGCGAGCCACCGCCGCGGTGGGCCAGTTCGGCCGCCGAGGCGAGCGCCCTGATGGCCCTGGCCGCGCCGATCGGCGACGGCACCGTCTCGGCCATCTCGCGGAGCGAACGACCCGGCGTCCACTCGGCGACGACGATGCCGCCGGAGCTGCCGCGGACCACGTCGAGGACCCTGGCCAGGCCGGGCGAGTTGATCCGGCCGAGGCGCAGCGTGCGCGACAGGATCGCCTGCGGGCCGTCGTGGCCGGAGTTCTCCCCCGACTTCTGATCGGCGTCGACGAAGGTCAGCGCGACCTCGCGGTCGAGCTTGATGTCGAGCGCCTGCCAGAACCTCAGCCCGCGCGCACCGCCGTGATCGGCCAGCAACCGGTACCGGCCACCAGCGACGGACGCGCCGGGCATCAGCTTCGGGCCACGCTGCGCACGGTTCGCCGACGGCTGGACCTGCGGCGGGATCGGCAACATGCCGGTGTCGTAGGTCGGATCGTGTGGCATTTCCCGTGGCTCGTCCGCCGGATGTCGCTCGTTGTCTGCCGGGCCGCTCTGTGGCGATTCGGCCTCGTCGGGCGTGTCGGCGTGCTCGGATCCTGTCGCGCGGGTCGCGGCAGGATCGACATCGGTGGACATTCCTCCTGCTTTGCGCGCCGCAGAATCAGCGGCCGGGACGCCGCCCACCGCGTCATCGCTCACCCTCGGTCCTCCTTCGCCCTGATCTCGCGGATCCTTCCGCGTGTTCACGACATCACTACCCATGTCGGTCTGCCGAACAGCGTACGGGAACTGTGCTTGGCCGGTGAGGTCAACAGCGCCCGGCCGGATCACCGGCAGGATCATCGTCTGGGTGTCCATCGACGGCCCATACGACGGGAACCCGTAGGTGTCGGGCCTGCGCAGGACCGTGGTCGCGTAGATGTCGTCGGCGGGGCTCTCGTCGAGGCCGAGATCCGGCGCGGGCGGGGTGATACCCAGCTTGCGCGACACCGCGACCGTGATCGCCACGACCTCGGGAATTCCGGCCAGGCGCATCAGACCGAACGCCACCGAGAACATCACCAGCGCGCCGACGATGACGCGCAGCAGCGACGCCGGACCGCCCGTGAGCTGATCCATCCTGGTGATCGTGTCGACGATGAGCATCACCGCACCGCCCGCCACCGAGGCGAGCAGCACGCGGGTGACGGTGCGGCCGACATTGGACATGCGCAGATCGCCGAGACTGCGGTGCAGCAGGATGCCGCCGATCACCGCGCCCGCGGTGAAACCGAGGCCGGTCGCGACGCCGAGGATGATCACCACGTCGTCGCTGTCGCGGGCCAGCACCGGCGCCAGCGCGGAGCACAGGATCTTGATGGTGGTGATGCCGAGGATGATCCAGGTCGGGGTCCACGCCTGTTCCCTGGCGTAGAACACCCGCAGATGGATCAGCACCAGCGAGTACGGGATGAGCGAGAACGCCGACCAGCTGACCGCACTGCCGAGGCGTTCGGCATCACCGGCGAACTGGGCGTATCCGTAGAGCGCCTGGCCGATCTCCGGACCGGCCAGGGTCAGGAAGGTGACGACCGGGATCAGCGCGATCATGGTGAGCCGGGTGGCCACGGACAGGTCGTCGACCACGGCCGGGGTGTCGTCGGCGGCGGCGTTGCGGCTGAGCCTCGGCATGATCGCGGTGAGCAGCGTGACACCGAGGACGCCGTAGGGCAGCTGCAGCAGCGCCCAGGCATTGGCGAAGATCGCGGGACCGGCCTCGTCGGCGGCGGAGGCGATGTTGTTCGCGACGACCAGGCCGATCTGGCTGATCAGCACGTACAGGATGATCGCTGCGCCCATCTTGCCGAACTGCTTGAGGCGCGCGTCGACGCCCCACAGCGGGCGCAGATCGATGCCGTGCCGCCGGATCGCGGGCAGCAGACTCAGCGCCTGCGTGGCCACACCCGCGGTGACGCCGATGCCGAGAACCAGCAGTTTCGGGTCGCTTATCCGCACCGGATCCAGCGTGATCTCGCCCGGCGTCAGCGCGTAGGCGGCCAGTACCACCAGCACGACGATGTTGTTCAGGACCGGGGCCCACGCGCCTGGTTTGAACGCCTGCCTGGTGTTGAGGATGGCGGTGAACAGCGCCGACATGCCGTAGAACAGGATCGCGGGCGCCAGCAGGTAGGTCAGCGCCGTGGTCAGGTGGGTGTTCACCTTGCCGCCGGAGTCGACGAGCACATGGCCGGCCAGGATCGGGGTC
The DNA here is from genome assembly GCF_053608525.1 of Nocardia sp. NPDC055029. Classification (NCBI taxonomy): domain Bacteria; kingdom Bacillati; phylum Actinomycetota; class Actinomycetes; order Mycobacteriales; family Nocardiaceae; genus Nocardia; species Nocardia sp. NPDC055029. The sequence goes on along the minus strand of NZ_JBSGVQ010000011.1, from coordinate 130,116 downwards.
GCGGCCAGCGTCAGTACCGTCGCGACGAACAGCACCGTGAAGGCCGCCGTCACCAACCGGCGCACGAACGCGGCGCCGTTGTCGGCGTCCTCGTGTTCGGCGCGGACCAGCGTCGGCACGACGATCGCCGTCAGCACGGCGCCGAGCACCAGCTCGGCGATCATGTTCGGGATCAGGTTCGCCGAGATGAAAGCACTGGCGATGGCGGGACCGAGGACCGTCAGCAGCAGCAGCTGCTTGGCGAACCCGGTGATGCGGCTGATCAGCGTCGCGACGGCGATCGAACCGGAGTCCTTGAGCAGTTTCGCGTTGGCGCTCTGCGGGGTGTCGGGCTTGTCGGCCGTCACCCGCTTGGGGCGCGCGATCCTCTGGGTCTTGGCGGCGGCCTGGTCGTCGACGGCGGTGCGCCGACCACTCGCCGAGCCACGCCCGGGTTCCGCGTGCGCGCCGACCGGCGTGCCCGGCATCCCGGGATAGGAGGGGCGTTGCGGGGCGTCGCGGCGCTCCGGTCGTCGCCCAGCGGACTGACCGCCGCCAGGCTGGTTGGGCTGTTCCCCGAACCGCTGTTCCGGTCGGCCCTGCCGGGGGATGGCACCGGACTGCGGACCGCGCGGGGGAAAGTCGCCGGCGCGCGTACCGGAACCGGGCGCGGGGCGCGCACCTTCCTGCGGCCGCTGGGGACGTACCCCGGCATCGATATCAGGACGCGCCTGCCGTGGAATCGCACCGGAAGCCGACCCGTGCGGCGGCGCGGGCCGCTGCTGCTGGGGGAACTCACCTGACCGCGGGGCCGTCCCGGGTCGCTGCGAGAACTCCCCCGGGCGCACGCCGGGGTTCGGTGCCTGGTCGGGCGGGAACTCCCCCGGGCGTGCGCCCGAACCCGGACGGGGTGGCTGACCAGGACGTGCACCCTGGGCGGGGTGCGGAGGCTGGGGCTGACGCGACGGCGGAAAGTCCCCCTGGCGCGCGCCGGGACCTGGACGCGGCGGTTGCGGCTGACCCGGACGCTGTGCCTGCGGGAACTCGCCCGAACGACCGGCGGCACCGGGTTGCTGCGGCGGAACGCCGGAACGGCCGATCTGGCCGGGCCGCTGCTGCTGCGGGAATTCGCCGGAACGATCAGCCGGGCCGGGTTGCTGTGGCGGAACGCCGGGACGGCCGATCTGGCCGGGCCGCTGCTGCTGTGGAAATTCACCGGACTGACCCGGCATCTGCACGCGCGGCAGTTCACCGGATCGACCGGCTTGGGGCGGTGGCTGACGATTGTCGCCGTGCGGACCGCGTGGCTGATCCGGCGCACGGTATCCCGCGGGCGGCGCGCCGCGATGATCGGGCGATACGGGCCGAAACCCGGCCGGCTGTTCGCCGGGACGGAACTCGGAGGGCTGATATCCAGGCTGACCCGGCGGCATGCCGGGCCGGGGTCCGGCGCCTGGCTGAGGTTCGGCACCAGGCCGAGGTCCAGGCTGCCGACGCACGCCCTGCTGGTCGAAGCCCGGTTCGCCGGCCCGGTATGGCGGCTGCGGTCGACGCCCGGGCTCACCAGGACGCGGCGCGGCGACGTTCCCCTCGTGCTCCCCGGCCGTCATCCCACGCTCCCACGGCGCGGCGGGCGTCTGGCGCTGTGCCGGTCCGTCGCGACGATCCTCGTGGTCGTGCCGATGAGCGGAATCATCGTCGCCCATCATGCCTCCTGTACCCGGCGTAACCCGCGAATCCCGCCGGTCCGATGAGCGTTTCGCTCACCCGTGCCACTCTCGTCCTTGTCTGCCATGTTCCCCCGCCCGCGTGTCAGGCGCGGGCGATCAGTGCCGTTCGAACCCCTCGTCGGCGGGATCGGGCTGCCCGCGGAACCGGCGCCACAACCGGCGCCCGGCCAACAGCAACAGCAGTATTCCGGCACATGCCGTAATTATGGCCAAGGCCTGTCCGTAGGCGTTCGACCGCACCGAGACCGAGGTCGGCTCGCCTAGCGCGACGCCGTCGGGCGTGGTAAGGGAAATCGGAATCACCAGCTTACGGCTGTCGCTCACCTCGGTCGGAATCTGGAACGAGCGGGTGCCGGACGGCGGAAGCAGCTGTTCGCCGATATCGGTGATGTTCGTCTCGGCGGGCGCCTCGATCCGGAATTGCACCCGGATGGCGACCGGCAGTTCATTGCGGGCAACCAGCAGCAGCGGGCTCTGTTCCGAGGCCAGCGTGTACACCCCGCCCGGCGGCAGCACCGATACCGAAGCGAACATGTCGTCGAGTTCGCGGGTGGCCTGATCGATGCGGCGCTGGGCGTGCAGATCGGCCTGGGTGTCGTCGTCGGTCCTGCGGTCGGACAGGCTCAGCGCGCGCAGCAGGTCTTCCCTGGCCGGGGTCATGAAGGCGTGCGGGGTGAGCTCGGATTCCGGCAGCTCGACCAGCGCGCGCATCAGCTCGGTGATCCGCGCGCCCTGGGCGTGGATCGGCGGCACGAACCGCTCCGGCGCCGCGTCCTGGGCGGCGCGCGGCAGGTATTCGAGCGTGAACGGGCGCGGGTCGGGCGCCTGGGCGACGAGGTCGGCGAAACTGCGTGGGCTCGCGAGATTGTTGCGGGTCAGCAGTTCGACCTGCTTGAGCAGCGCGATGCCCTCTTCCCGATTGGCACCCCACTGCTGCGGCGGCATGAGCAGCTGCGAGCGCGGCCGGTCAGCGGCCGGGTTCAGCGCCGTCCAGGCCATCGCGCCGAGCGCGTCCTGCAACCGGGCCGCGCGCGAGTCGTTGGTGACGTCGAAACGCACCTTCGACGGCGTGAACGACGGGGTCGGCGGGTTCGAGCCGACGGCGGCCAGCGCGGTCGCCGACCAGATGTCGAAGGTCGTCACCCGCAGCGCGGGGTCGGTCGTCGCGGGCGCGGCCGCGGGTGGGTCGATGCTCACCCCGGGTACCCGGACGACGTCCGGCGCCGCCTGTTCCCCACCGACGACGACGCCCGGTTCGAGCGTCACCGGCGCGGAGGTGAGGGCGTTCTCGGTATCGCTGGGAGCATCGTCGCTGGTCACGGCCGTGCTCGCCAGTACAGCCGTCCCGTACCCGTGACCGCGCAGCAGCTGCCCGGCCGGATCGTCGATGCTGCCGGAATCGGGCAGGCTGATCCCGCGCAGCGACTGGGTGCCGAGAATCGCGTCCACCACGTCGGCCGGTGCCAGCAGCGCCCGCGCGGACAGCCCTGGATCGTTCACCGCGGCCAGCGCCGACACGTCGACCTGCGCGAACGGCAACGCCACCGTGCACATCGACCCGGCCAGCGCGCGCAACCGGTCGAGCCAGGCCTGCGCGCTCGCCGCCCCGGTCCCCTCCCTGGTCGCGCCTTCGGGATCGGACGGGCTGGCCAGCACCCGGTAGCCGCGCGTCATCGTCTGCACGGTCGACACCAGGTCGGGGTCGATCGCGATGCACACCGAACTCGCCACGCCGCGCTCACGACCCGGCCCCGGGGGGACCGATTCCAGCGCGGCCACCAGCTGTTCGAGCCGTCCGCCCTTGCCGACCGATACGGCCAGCTCGTCGTCGAGCAGTTCGGCCTGCCCGTTGGCCGACCCCGGCCTGCCCGCGACCATGCGCGGGCGGTCGGCGAGCGGCCAGATCAGCGTGGTCGCCACCGGCGTCGCGTCGGCGGGCGCCGGCACCGGTGCGGCGCCGCCTTCCTCACTGCCGGTGCCGGGCAGCCCGAGCACCGGCAGCAGGAAGCGGGCGTCGTCGAGCCTGGCCTGGGTGCCGTAGGCCGGTTCCCCGTTGACGTTGAGCAGGAGCGGATACACCCCGGGATCGGTCAGCCCGAGCGAGGCGCCCTCGCCGCCCGGCCGCAGCGTGATGCGCACCGAGAACTGTTTGCGCTGACCGGGACTCAACCGCTCGGCCACATCCTGGAACGGCCCGGTGAGCTCGTAGTTCACCTGATCGAGCCGCAGCGAACTGCGCAGCCCGCTCGGCGAGTCCACCGGCGCGGCGCGCTGGATCCGCACGGCCACATCGTCGACGACCCGGTCACCGATATTGGTGACGGTGCCCGACACCGTCAGCATCGGGTCGCTGCTCGTCGTGACTGTGCCCGGCGCGATGGCGTCCAGGGTCAGCTTGAGGAATTTCGGTGCCGACGCGCCCGACCCGTTCGGTTGCGCGTGCCCGACCGCCGGCAGGAGCGTCACCGAACCCAAGATGGTCAGGACCGCCGTGATCAGCCGGAACAGTCCACCCGTCATCGCTTGCCGGTCTCCATCCGGTCGATCATTCGATTCGCCACTTCGGCCAGCCGCCGTTCGTCGGCATAGGCCAATCGGGAATCCAACTCGCTCAACGGAACCCACGCAACCTGGGTGACTTCCACGTCGGCGTCGGACAGTTCACCGCCGAGCGAGCGCAGCAGGAAATGGTGCACGGTCTTGTGTACCCGCCTGCCCTCGGTCACGAACCAGTAATCGATGCTGCCCAGCTCGGCGACCACTTCGCCGCTGATGCCGGTCTCCTCGGCGACCTCGCGAATCGCGGTCTGCTCGGAGGTCTCCCCCGCTTCGATATGCCCTTTGGGCAGCGACCAGAGCAGTCGTCCCCGGCGATCGGTACGCCCGATCAGCGCGGCGGAGCGGTGCTCACTCGGACCGTCGAGGCCGTCGACGACGAGACCGCCCGCCGAGGTCTCGCGCACGGTCCGCATCCGCGGCTTACCGGCATTGCTCGCCGAACCCCGCCGCCGCGGCTGGCGGCGTCGACTGTTCGCGCGATCGGCCGGAGGAGACACCCCGCCAGCTTATAGGTCGAGTGCAACCCACTGATCACGCGAGAACATGGGTAACTCCCCTGCCACCTCCCAGCCGCAACAAACCTGACGCGATCCCGATCGCCAACGGTCGATTTCCCGGACGGCCCGCTGAATTCTCGGAGAGGCGGGACTGTGGGCTGATACCTGCTGGATGGGTGGGCGGGTGGCCCAGTAGGCTGGTCGTTCGTGGTGTCCCCGAACGTTGTCCCTGATGCTGTGGCGGATCGTCGAGCTCGGCTGCTGGCCGCGGCGGCGGTGACGCTGGGGCAGTTGTCGGATGTGCTGACACCGTTGGGTGAGATGTTCGCCGAGCGCGGGCATTCCCTTTATCTTGTCGGCGGCAGTGTGCGCGACGCGGTGCTTGGCAGGCTTGGCACCGATCTGGATTTCACCACCGATGCCAGGCCGGACGTGGTGCAGGAGATGATGCGCGGCTGGGCCGACCATCTCTGGGACACCGGTGGCCTTGCCTTCGGCACCGTGAGCGCGGCCAAGGACGATCAGCAGCTCGAGATCACCACCTTCCGCGCCGACACCTACGACCGGGTCTCGCGCAATCCCGAGGTCACCTTCGGTGACACGCTCGAGGGCGACCTGGTCCGCCGCGATTTCACGGTCAACGCGATGGCGGTGAAGATCGCCGCCGACGGCTCGCTCGAGTTCGTCGATCCGCTCGACGGTCTCGACGCCCTGCTCGACGGCGTCCTCGATACCCCTGCCGCGCCGCAGGATTCGTTCGACGACGACCCGCTGCGGATGCTGCGCGCTGCCCGCTTCGTCGCCCAGCTCGGTTTCGACGTGGCGCCGCGGGTGCGGGCCGCGATCGAGGAGATGGCCGAGCAGATCGACCGGATCACCGCCGAGCGGGTGCGCACCGAACTCGACAAGCTGATCGGCGCCGATCACCCGATCGACGGCATCAACCTCATGTGCGACTCCGGCCTGGCGCAGCGGGTACTGCCCGAGGTGCCCGCGATGAAGCTCGAGATCGACGAGCACCACCAGCACAAGGACGTCTACCAGCATTCGCTGACCGTGCTCTCCCAGGCGATCGACCAGGAGGAGGGCGACCCCGACCTGGTGCTGCGCTGGGCGGCGCTGCTGCACGACATCGGCAAGCCCGACACCAAGCGCAACGAGCCCGGCGGCGGCGTGAGCTTCCACCATCACGAGGTGGTCGGCGCGAAGATGGTGCGCAAGCGCATGCGCGCGTTGAAGTATCCGAAGGCCTTCACCGAAGAGGTCGCGCGCCTGGTGTTCCTGCACCTGCGCTTCCACGGCTACGGCAAGGGCCAGTGGACCGATTCGGCGGTGCGCCGCTATGTCACCGACGCCGACGACCTGCTCGACCGCCTGCACAAGCTGGTCCGCGCCGACTGCACGACCCGCAACAAGCGCCGCGCCGCCGCCTTGCGCGCCACCTACGACGAGCTGGAGGAGCGCATCGCCGCGCTGCGCGCGCAGGAGGATCTGGCCCGGGTACGGCCCGACCTGGACGGCAATTCGATCATGGAGCTGCTCGGCCTCGCGCCGGGCCCGCAGGTCGGCAAGGCGTGGAAATACCTCAAGGACCTGCGCCTCGACCGCGGCCCGATGACCCGCGAGGAAGCCGAGGCGGCGCTGCTCGAGTGGTGGGCCGCCGAGAACGCCTGATCAGAAGACGATCAGCGTGGTGCCCGCGACGATGGCCGAGCGGATCTGCGCCAGGTCGAACGAGCCGGTCGTCTCGGGCAGTTCGATCCGGAAGCGCACCTTGTCGCCGCGGCGGTGGGCGTAGGTGATGCTCGCCCGGTTGGGCAGGTCGTCGAGCAGCAGCGCGGGTGCGGGTACCGCACGCTTGGGCAGCCGGATGCCGTGCCAGCTGGCCTTGCGGATGTCGATGCTGAGCAGGTTGTCGTAGACCTGCGCCTCGACCAGCGCCCGCATCTTGCGGGTGCGATGCGTCGCGAGGATGCGGCCACGCTCATCGAGACGCACCCGCCAGTCCAGGTTCTGCGCGTCCACCCATTCCACGAGCGCCCCGATGCCGATGGTGCCCTCGATGTCGAGCTGCTGCACGCGGATCTTGGTCGGCACGCCGGGGATGAGCCGGACGCCGTGCGCGATGACGGTGACGTTGTCGAACGGATGCGAGTCCCAGACCAGGTCCGACAGCACCGTCTTGCTCTGGAAGTGGGCGCCGCGCCTGCGCACCTTGAACACGTCGAGGGTGGCGGTGAGGTCGTGACCGAGCAGGGTGGCGCTGACTTCCTGCCCGCCGAACCGGCTGAGGATTCCCTCGCTGAGCACGGTCATCAGCACATCGGGCATGAGCGCGGTGACGGTGCCGGAGCCGAGGTCGGCGACGGGGTCGGCCCAGGACGTGGTGAAGCCGAGCCACTGGTCGATCCACGACGGGTCGAGCAGGCGTCTGCCCAGGTCGACAGCGCCCGACAGTGACCAGGACTTCGGATCGAAATACGTGGCCATGATGGTCCGAGCGTACTTGGCCACCGCCCCAGCGGCCATGCTCAACGGCGTGTTGTGCGCGCGGCTCGGCCGGATGGTGCGGGTATCCACGCCCCGGTGGTGACGGCGCGAACGGAGTCGTTCATGCTCGAATCACCACCTGGGAGTGCCGCGCGAACACCGGAGGGCATCGCATGCCGCTGGACCTGAACAGTGATCTGGGCGAAGGCTTCGGCCCGTGGCGCATGGGGGACGATGCCGCGATGCTCGACATCGTCACCAGCGCCAACATCGCCTGCGGTTTCCACGCAGGCGACCCGTCCATCATGCGCCGGACCTGCGAACTCGCGGTCGCCAAGGGCGTGCGGATCGGCGCCCACGTCGGCTACCGCGACCTGGTTGGCTTCGGCCGCCGCGATATCGCCATCGCCCCGGCCGACCTGCGCGACGAGATGCTGTACCAGATCGGCGCCCTCGCGGCGTTCGCGCGCGCGGCGGGCGACCGGGTGCGCTACGTCAAGCCCCACGGCGCGCTCTACCACGCGGCCGCCCGCGATCGCCTGCTCGCCGACGCCGTGCTGGCCACGGTGGCCGAGGCCGAACCCGGACTGGCCCTGCTCGGACCGGCCGGAACGGAGCTCGAGCGAGCCGCGGGCAGACTGGGCGTCCGGTTTGTCGGCGAGGGCTTCGCCGATCGCGCCTACACCGCGACGGGCGCCCTCGCCCCGCGCGGAGTTGCCGGCGCGGTGCTGCCGCCCGACACGGCCGTCGCCCAGGCTGTTTCTCTTGCGGTGTCAGGCACCGCGCGTACCGTAGACGGTCCCGGTACGGTCGCCGTGACCGTGGCCAGTGTGTGCGTCCACGGCGATTCCCCTGCCGCCGTGGAGATGGCCCGCCGAGTTCGGCAGGCGCTCGACGAGGCGGGCGTACCGGTGGAGCCGTTCGGCTGAGGGTGGGAGGCAGGATGGACGAGGCAGGACCGAGGGACACGGCCAACGATTGGAACTCGCGGATCCGGCCCGCGGGTGACCGTGCCATGCTCATCACGCTCGACGATCCGCGGCCGGTGCAACGGCTCGCCTCGGCCCTGCGCGTGCATGCGATCGCCGGTGTGCAGGACGTGCTGCCCGCGGCGGAAACCGTTCTGGTGACCATGCATTCGGTGAGCTACGGCGTCCAGGTCCGCCGCGAGCTCGTCGCGCTGCTCGACCGGCTGGATCAGGAACCCCCGCAAGCGGATTCGCCCGATGTTTCCCGTGGAACACTGCCCGACAGCGAGATTCCCGCCGACGTGGTGGAGATTCCGGTCCGCTACGACGGCGCGGATCTGCCCGAGGTCGCCCGGCTGCTCGACCTGTCGGTGCCGGAGGTGATCGCCGCGCACACCAGCACCGTCTGGCGGTGCGCGTTCGTCGGGTTCGCACCCGGTTTCGGCTATCTGACCTCGCCCGACGGCAGGCTGACGGTGCCACGCCGGGCCCAGGCCCGCACCGCCATCCCGCCCGGCGCGGTGGCGCTGGCGGGCGGCTACTCCGCGGTGTATCCGCGGGGCACGCCGGGCGGCTGGCAGCTGATCGGCACGACCGATCTGCGGATGTGGGTGGTCGACCGTGATCCACCAGCGCTGGTGCGGGCGGGGACGGCGGTACGGTTCGTCGACACCGCGACCACGGAATAACACCAGGGCTGCTCAACGATGCGCCGCCTCGACAGCGAATCGGGGAGTGATCGCATGCTGATCTTCATCGAGCGGGTGGGACCGCTCGCGACGGTCCAGGACCTGGGGCGGCCCGGGTGGTTCGATTCCGGGGTGGGACAGGCGGGGGCGGCCGACCGCGCCTCGCTCCGGCTGGCGAACCGGCTGGTCGGCAATCCGGAGGATTACGCCGCCATCGAGGTGCTGCTCGGCGGGCTGGCCCTGCGCGCCGACGCTCACCTCACGGTCGCGGTCACCGGCGCCGCCGCGCCCGCGACCGTCGACGGCACGCCGGTCGGACACGCCAGCGTGCTCGAACTCGCGCAGGGCAAGGTGCTGCGACTCGGTCTGGCCCTGTCGGGTCTGCGCAGCTATGTGGCGGTGCGCGGCGGCATCGACGTGCCCAAGGTCCTCGGTTCGCGCAGCCGCGACACCATGTCCGGCATCGGTCCCGAGCCATTACAGCCGGGCACGCAGCTCCCGGTCGGGCCGCCGCCACGAACCATGCCGACCGTCGAGTTCGCGCCGCTGCCGGTGCCACCGGAGGTGCTGACCATCCGGGCGAGGCCAGGCCCCCGGGACGACTGGTTCACCGACCCCGACGAGCTGTTCCACGGTTCCTGGGTGGTCTCCGCCGACACCGATCGCATCGGCGCCCGCCTCGATCGCGCCGAGGGCCGACCGCTGGTCCGGTCGGTCGACCACGAACTGCCTGCGGAAGGGGTGGCGCTCGGCTCGGTCCAGGTTCCCCCGAGCGGCCAGCCGGTCGTCTTCCTCGCCGATCACCCGATCACCGGCGGCTATCCGGTGATCGCCGTCGTGCTCGACGCGGATGTGGACCGGGTGGCCCAGGCCAGGCCGGGCGAGCGACTGCGGTTCGTGCCTGCGCGCTGATCAGCCGGGCGGATTCAGCCGGGCGTGCATCAGGTACACGTTGTAGCTTTGCCACGCCGACATCGTGAAGTACAGGTCGCGCGCGGTCGACCAGGGGTGGATGAAGCCGCCGTAGGCCATCGGATAGTCCTGCGTGGAAACCAGCGGCACCGCCGCGGTCCACCGCCCCTGCGGTTCCGACGCGGTGCGGAGCACGATCTGGCTGGCGGGCGCGTCCAGGTAGATCATCTGCCACTGTCGGCTCTCCGCGTCGAAGCGCACGGACAGTTCGCTGGCCGAGCCCGCGACGAGCGGTGTCGCCGAATTCTCCGCGGCGGGCGCCCAATCGCCGTCCACCCAGTACTGGTAGGCCGTCTTGTTGAGCACGTCGCTCTTGCGCACCCTGGCCAGGCCGATCACGCCGATCCGCCCGTTGGGCGTGCCGAACATGTAGACGTACTCCCCGTGCGGCACCATCGCCGCCACCTGGAACCGGCCGACCCCGAACATGTTCTCCCAGCGGGCATGCTGATCCTTGGTCCAGGTCTGCCCGCCGTCGTCGGAGTACGCCAGCCCGCCGTAGTTGGTCAGCCACATGCCGGGGACCCTCGACCAGTGGTTGACCGACATGTAGCTCAGGAACTGCCTGCGCCCGATCGCGAATCCCGAGGTGGGGATGGTGGTGGTCTCCCAGTTCTTGATCTTGCGGCTGCCGAGCAGTTCGGCGGCGTGGCAGGGACTGTCCTGCACCATCGAATCGATGACGAGTCCGTCGTCGAGGTTCGTGTCGGTGCTGTAGGCGAGCACGTTGGACCGCCAGTCGGCGGTGTCGGAGCCGGCGCCACCGTATTCCCAGCCCTCGCCGAAGGTGTCGCCGAAGACCATGGCCACCTTGCCGGGTTCGGTCTCCCAGAACAGGCCGAGGTCGGTGCCGTCGACCTGCCAGCGCATGTCGGTCCGGTTGTTCGAGCCGTGCCCGGTGACCTGCTCGACGAGCCGCACCGACTCCACCACCGGCGCCGCGACCGCGGGCCGCAGCGGACCCGGTTCCACCGGACGCACCACATGTGGCGGCGCTTCCTGGGCAGGTTCGCCCTCGCCACCGGGTACCGGGTACGGGATAGTCTCCCGCTCGGGCTTGAGCCGGATGCGCGGCAGCCCCGAGCCTGAACCCGAACCCGTCCCCGAACCCGAGCCAGAGCCCGAACTCGGTGACGTGGCGTCCGACTCCTCGATTCCGTCCTCGGGTTCGGGCGTGTCCCTGACCTCGGGGCACGGATTGAGGCACGGATCCGAGGGCAACGGCACCTGCGCGACGCGGGTGTTGTCGTGCGGCGGATCGGGCAGCGGCACGGGGGTCAGCTCCGGTATCACGACGGGGATATCGATGCTCGGCGGAACCATCGGCCCGAGCGGCGCGGGCGGCGCGTCCGGATCTGGCAGCCGGTTGAGTGGGTCGAATCCTGTTTCACCGCAGATGTTTACGGGCGGCGGCATCCAGGGGAACGGCGCGGCGTAGGCGGGGACGGCGAGCGTCACCGCCAGCAGGGCGCCGAGTGCGGTCGATCCGTGCGATGCGCGCATGTGCTCCCTCGAATGGATATCCGAACGAACAAACAAATACCACCGACTCGACCATGAACTTACCGGAACCGAACGGGGTTTCCGTGCGTCCAATCCCTATGTGAGCGAAATCGAGTACGTCCTCGGAACCGGTGACGGCATCGTGCACGACTGGTCGGGGCAGGCCGAACTGGCCGACACCGGCATCGCCGACACGCTATGGCTCGACTTCGACAGCGACACGAGCAACGACGCGGCCTCCTGGGACCGCGACGGCGCCGCCGCTCTCGATTCGGCCTTGCTGCCGGACATCCCGCTGTTCTCCGTCGACCACCGGGCGGTGCTCGCGCAGGAAACCGCGAGTCCGCTCAGCAGGCCGCCCTGGCTCGACGGGAATTGAGCGCGATCGCCACGATGCCGAGCGCGTACACGGCCGCGCCTGCCAGCACCACCCCGATCGAGCGGCCGTCGGCGGGGATGACCAGCGCGGTCGCGGCGATAGCCAGCACGAAGGTCATGTTGAAAACCGTGTCCTGCAGGGCGAACACCTGGCCGCGCTGGTCGTCGTCGATGTCGATCTGCATGCTCGCGTCGCCGGTCAGTTTGATCGTCTGGCCCGCGAGGCCGAGCCCGAACGCGCCCGCGAGCAGCAGCCGATGGGCGTTGTCGACGGCCGAACCGGTCGCCAGCGCGATCGGGGTGACCAGCGTCAACTGCACGGCGACCGCGGTCGTCAGCCCGAGCAGCACGGTGCGTGGCCTGCCGAGGCGCGGAATGAGCACCGGCGCCAGGATCGCGGCGAGCAGCATGCCCGCCGCGGCGAAACCGATCGCGACACCGAATCCGACCAGGCCACCGCTCATCTCGGTGTCGCCGGTGTGCTGGCGCAGAACCAGCACCATGATCAGGGTGTTCATGCCGAAGACGATCCGGTGCGCGCCGATGCCGATCATCGCCGTCGTCACCTGCACCGATCGCCACACCGTGACCGCGCCGGTGCGCAAGCCGGTCGCGATGGCGTGCACCGTGCTCTCCGAAGTGGCCGAACCACTTTCGGGCCCGAGCACCCGGCGCCGGAAGCCGAAGGCGAGGATCGCGCCGACGATCGAACCGATGCCGCTGAGCGCCACCGCCACCGCCGAGGCGGCGTCGCCCGCCCCGATCAGGGCGATCACCGCCACCGCCGCCGCGGCACCGATGCCGGCGCACACCGACGCCACCGTCGCGAGCACCGAGTTCATCGGCACCAGCCATCGCTGTTCGAGCACCCGCGGCAGCGCCGCCGAGACACCGGCCAGCACGAACCGGCTGATTCCCACGGTCGCGAGCGCGAGCAGCAACAGCGGCGTCTCCCCGATCCCCATCGCGAGCCCGATCGCGGCGAGGCCGATCAGCACCGCCCTGGCCACGCTGGCGGTCAGCAGGACATTGCGCCGATCCCACCGGTCGAGCAGCGCGCCCGCGTAGGGCCCGAGCACCGAATAGGGCAGCAGCAGGACCGCGAAGCCGGCGGCGATCGCCAGCGGGTCGGTCTCGCGTTCCGGGTTGAACAGGATGGCGCCCGACAGCGCGGCCTGGAACATCCCGTCACCGAACTGGGCCGCAAGGCGCAGCAGCGCGAGCCGCGGCATCTGCGGATTCCGCCGCAGCACCCCGCGGCTGTCGCGGCGCAAGTTTCGCATCGAGATCGGCCGCTCACCTGCCGGATTCGAGCCGTCATGGCGATCAGTCGACACCTCGTGAGGATAGTGGTGCCAGAATTGAGTCGGCGGTACGGGTGCGAGCAGGAGGAACGTCATGTCCACATCGACGACACCGCGGATCGAACTCCATCGCGGCGGAGACCGGATGAAGACGCGGATCTCCTGGCTCGATTCCAAACACTCGTTCTCCTTCGGCGAGCACTACGACCCCGACAACACCCATCACGGCCTGCTGCTGGTGAACAACGAGGACGTGGTGCTGCCCGGCGAGGGCTTCGACACGCATCCGCACCGGGACATGGAGATCGTCACCTGGGTGCTCGGCGGCAGCCTGGTGCACCAGGACTCACTCGGCCACAACGGCATCATCTACCCCGGCCTCGCGCAGCGGATGAGCGCGGGCACCGGGATCATGCACTCGGAGAAGAACGACTCGTGGCGCCTGGACGGCAAGGTGCCCGAGCACGACGAACCGGTGCATTTCGTCCAGATGTGGGTGGTGCCGGACGAGCCGGGCGTCGACCCGGGCTATCAGCAGCTCGAGATCGACGACGAGCTGGCGCGCGGCGGCCTGGTGACGGTCGCCTCCGGCCTGCCCCGCTACCGCGATCGCACGGCGATCGCCATCAACTCCTCGCACGCCGCCATGCACGTCGCGCGGATGCAGGCCGACAGTCCGGGCATCACCCTGCCCGATGCCCCCTACCTGCATGTCTTCGTAGCGCGCGGCGAGGTCGACGTGGAGGGAATCGGCACCATGTACCAGGGTGACGCGGTCCGGTTGACCCGTTCCGGCGGCCAGCTGGTGCGCCCGCACGGCGACGCCGAGGTGCTGGTGTGGGAGATGCACGCCCGCCTGGGCGGGCAGTGACCTCAGGCCGAGCCGGACTCCTGCGCCAGGACCACCGACCGCGCGTTGGTGCGGGTGGCGGCGACGATCTGGGCGAAGTCGGGCCGGTAGTCGCCGTCGGGCTCCTGCACCCAGGTGCGGTAGCCGCTGCGTTCGTCGGCGGGCGATGGCAGCACGATCTCGCTGCCGGGTAGGGCCACCGAGGCGCACACCCGGAACAGCTCGGCGAACAGCACGGTGTCGAGATAGGAATTGTCGGTGGGGCCGGTCAGGAAGGTCCAGCGGCCGGAGCGGGGATGGGCGATGATCGGCCCGCAGCGCTGGCCGCGCCCGATCAGCAGGCCGCGCACCCGCTCCCCCAGCGTCGACGGCATGACCACCGCGCCGACCGCACCGATTTCCAGCATGATCCGGCCCATCGAGGAGTCGACCACGCCGTAGAGCCCGTTGTGCTTGCGATAGTGGCGACAGCGCGCCAGCGCATCCTGGGTGGCCGAGTACTCCTCGGCCGCGGTATACCCGCCTTTTTCATCAGTGCGCGACGTGCTCATCACGACCTCGTCTCTGTCGACGGTGACTCGATGTAGCTGTGGATTCGCTCGAACGGGGAGGAACTCTGCATCACGAACCGGGTGAAGCGGGAAACTTTTTCATAACGGCCTCTACCAGGGGAAAAATGCCGTTCGCAACAGCCTAGTGCCGCACAACCGCGCTGACAATAGTCAGTAGCTGGCGTGTCGATCAGCGTACGATATTCGCCCATGCCACCCGTTTCGCCGACCGCGGCGCGCTGGGAACTGGTGCTGCGCCTGCGCGAACTGCGCGAGCAGCGCGGCTTCGACTCGGCAGGCTTCGCCCGTCGGGTCGGGTTCACCCCTGCCAACTGGTCCCACGTCGAGAAGGGCAGGCGGGTGCTCACCCGCACCACCATCGAACCGGTCCTCGACGTCCTCGACGTGGCCGACGAGGAGCGCGGGGAACTGCTCGCCCTGCTCGAGGCGAGCAAGCGGCGCGGCTGGTGGTCGACCTCGTCGGCGCTGATCGGTCCCGAGCTGCAGCGCCTCTACGGCATGGAGGCCGGCGCGCTGAGCATCCGCAGCTACGACAGCCTGATCGTGCCCGGCCTGCTCCAGACCGAGGCATACGCGCGCGCCCTGATCAGCGCCGATGTGATGATCCGGCCGGTGCAGGTCGACCAGTTGGTCGCGATCAGGATGCGCCGTCAGCAGCGCCTGCGCGGGCCAGATCCGCTCGAGCTCACCGCGGTGCTCGGCGAGGCGACGCTGCGTCAGCAGACCGGGGGACCCGAGGTGCTGCGCGGGCAGCTGCGTCAGCTCGCCGACCTGATGCGCGAACTGGACACCGTCGACGTGCGCGTCATCCCGTTCAGTGCGCCAGAGGGTGCCGTTCTCGGTGGCTCCAGCTTCCATCTGCTCGACTTCGCAAGCGATCAGCTACCTACCTTCGCGTGGGCCGAGAGCGCTGTCTTCGGCGGCCCCGTCGACGATGCCGAACAGGTCCGCGATCTCGGCTTCGCCTACCTGCGCGCCAGGGAGCAATCCCTCTCGCGCACCGAATCTCTGGCTCTGATCAGCGACTATGCCAGCGTGTAAGATTCGGGCTATGTCCACCACCGCTCGTCGCCGCCCGGCCGATCACGGCTGGTTCACCTCGTCGCGCTCCAATAACGGCAACCAATGTGTCGAGGTCCGTTTCGATGGTGACACGGTTCAGATACGTGACAGCAAATTCCGTCGCAATCCGATGAACGTCGGTCTCGACGAGCCGATCATCACCGTTGACGCCGAGCTGTGGACCGCGTTCCTACACTGCCTGCTGAGCACGCGTCGTCATCCCGACCTGGTCGCCCACGTCTCCGTCGACGGTTCGGCGACCCTCCGCCACGACGACATCCTGCTTCATTTCACCGCCGGTGAGTGGGAGGCCTTCGTCGCCGGTGCCCGCGACGACGAGTTCGTCTGCGTCTAGCCCGCGCGCCGTGTAGGGGCTCGCCGGGGTTCAGGTGGTGATGGTGGCGAGGGGTTCGAGGCCGTAGTTTCGGGCGTAACCGTTCTCGGTGCCGACGAGGAGGTCGACGACCTCGAAGTAGCGGTCCCAGAGGAGCGGACAGCGGGCATGAGGATCTGGGTGCACCACCGCTCGAAGCTGGTGGGGGACGCGGTGTCCGGGGTGCGGGTGACTCCGGCGTCGAGGCCCTGGTCCTTGGCCCGCTTCATGTCGACGACACCCTGGACGAACTCCTCGTCGAGGCCATAGCCGACGAGGGTGGTGTGCAGCTCGTCGAGCGACTGGCGTTCGTAGCGGACCGGACGGCCGAGCTGTTCGGTCATGATGCGAGCCATGTCGTGGGGGGACAGGTCCTGCGGCCCGAGGACGGGGACGCTGTCGGTGCCGGTCCACGAGCGGTCCAGCAGCAGGCCGGCGGCGACGGCCGCGATGTCGGCGACAGCGACGAGCGGGGCTTTGCGGTCGGCGTCGACGACGTCGGTGAACACGCCCTTGTCGCGGATCGAGTCGACCTCTTCCAGGAGGTTCTCGAAGAAGGACGGGTTGGCCAGTGCCCGGTAGGCGACGCCGGTGCCTGCGATGAGGTCGTCCATGGCGAGCGAGGCGGTGACCAGGCCGGCGCGGTCGGCGACCGGGGTACCGCGGCCGAGCGCGGATACTCCGACGACCTGGCCGACGCCGTGGGTGGCGAGCGCCCGCACGGCGGGGCGGGTGAAGCCGCTGTAGCCGTCGTGCGGGGTCCGGGAGGCGTCCGGGGGGACGAGCCAGAAGACGGCGTCCGCGCCCTCGAAGGCCCGGTCGAGGGCCATGGCGTCGCCATGCGAGCCGGTGATCACCTCGACGCGTCCGCGCGCCGCGTCCGGAAGCCGCGCGGGATCGCGCACGATCACCCGCAGTTCCTCACCCGCGGCGGGGGCGGACTCCAGGAGCTCGGCGAGCAGGAGACGGCCGATGTTCCCGGTGGGAGCAGTAATAACGATCATGAAAGCCTCGCGGGTCGTGGTGGATCGGTACACCCGTCATCCTGCGGAGAGCCAGGCGTTGCCACAATGGGAATTTCAGCACTGAATCATTGACTGAAATGGAATAACGCTGGTGAACAGCCCGAACCAGGTCATCGACGCCAATCTCGCCATCGCGCTGGACGCCCTGCTGGCCGAGCACAGCGTCACCCGCGCCGCCGCCCGCCTGCACACATCGCCCGCCGCCATGAGCCGCACCCTCGCCCGCCTACGCCGGATCCTCCAAGATCCCCTCCTGGTCCGGGCCGGACAGACCATGGTCCCCACCCCGCGTGCCCAGGCCCTGCGCGGCGAAGCCGCCGCGGTGGTGCGCAGTCTCGGCGCACTGCTCAGTCCCGGCACCGGAGTCGACCCCGCCGGCCTGAGCAGCACCTTCACCCTCCAGGCCGCCGACCTGGTCGGCGCGGCACTGGCCCCCCGGCTGCTGCGACTGGCCCAGCGGGAGGCGCCGGGGGTCTCGTTCCGGTTCCGGGCCGAAGAGCTGGAGGCCGGATCCGCACTCCGCGAGGGCCGGATCGATCTGGAGATCGGAGCCATCGACCACGTAGACCCCGAAACCCGGGTCGAAGAACTGGTCAGTCTGCGCATGGTGGCGGCCGTCCGGCCCGGCCATCACCTCACCGAAGAACCCTTGACCCCGGCCAGGCTCGCTGCCGCCCAACACGTCGTGGTCAGCCGCCGTGGCCGGTTCACCGGCCCGCTCGATACCGCGCTGGCCCAGCAGAACCTGCAACGGCGTGTCAGCGTCGTCCTCCCCAGCCACCTGGCCGCCATGACCCTCGCCGCCCGCAGCGACATCGTCTGCCTCGTACCCGCCGCACTCCCCGGTGCCGACCCGTCGCCCCTCACCGACGACGCGACCGCCCTCGGACTGCGACTCCTCGACATCCCCCTGGCGTTGCCGCCGCTGACCCTCAGCATGGCCTGGCACCCCCGACACACAGCCGATGGAGCCCATCACTGGCTCCGCGGCGCCATCCGCCGGACCCTTCGCACGCCCGGGAGCCCAACCACATCGTCCGACAGGCGAGAGCCCTGATGATGCCCTACAAGCAGCCACACGTGTCGGCGGTTGTCGGCATACTGGAGCGCGTGACTTCCGACCTGAGCAGTCCTTCCGGTATCGATCTGTCCTTCCGCGACCAGGAGGTGCGGGTGCAGGACGATCTGTTCGCGCACGTCAACGGGCAGTGGCTGGCCGGGTACGAGATTCCGGCCGACCGCGCGGTGGACGGCGCGTTCCGGACGTTGTACGACCAGGCCGAGCTCGATGTGCAGGCGATCATCCAGGACAGCGCGGCGGGCGCGTCCGATGACGCCGATGCCCGCAAGATCGGTGACCTGTACTCGAGCTTCATGGACACCGACGTCGTGGCCGCGGCCGGGTTCACGCCGGTCGCGGGCGAGCTGCGCGCGATCGCCGAGGTCGACGGCCCGAGCGCGTTCGCCGCGCTGCTCGGCCGGTTGCAGCGCACCGGAGTGCGCGGCGCGCTCGGCTACTACGTCGACACCGACGACAAGGACTCCACCCGCTACCTGGTGCACGCCACCCAGTCGGGGATCGGCCTGCCGGACGAGTCGTACTACCGCTCGGACGAATTCGCCGAGATCCGCGAGGCCTACCAGGCCCATCTCGCGAAGATGTTCACCATCGCCGCCGCCGACCCGGCGCTGGCGGGCCTGCTGCCCGCCGACCCGGCCGACGCCGCGCGCCGCGTGTTCGAGCTGGAACGCACCCTCGCCGCAGGGCATTGGGACGTGGTGCGGCGTCGCGACGCCGAGAAGAGCTACAACCTCACCACTTTCGCCGATCTCGTGGCCGAGAACCCCGAATTCGATTGGGCCGCCTGGGTCGACGCCGTCGCCTCCGGGCTCGATCGCGGCGGCGAGGAGCTGTTCGCCGAGCTCGTTGTCCGCCAGCCCGACTATGTGCGTGCCTTCGCGCAGGCGTGGGCCGCTGTGCCGCAGGCTGATTGGCGGGACTGGGCGGTCGCGCAGGTGCTGCGCGCCAGGGCGCCGTACCTGACCGACGAGATCGTCGCCGAGAACTTCGATTTCTACGGCCGCACCCTGACCGGCGCGCAGGAGAACCGCGAGCGCTGGAAGCGTGGCGTGTCGCTGGTGCAGGAGCTGCTCGGCGAGGCGGTCGGCAAACTCTATGTGGCCAGGCACTTTCCACCGCAGGCGAAGGCGCGCATGGTCGAGCTGGTGGCCAATCTGCAGGAGGCCTACCGCCGCAACATCACCGACCTCGAGTGGATGGGTCCCGACACCCGTGCCGCGGCGCTGACCAAGCTGGAGAAGTTCACCCCCAAGATCGGCTACCCCGACACCTGGCGCGACTACTCCGCGGTCGAGGTCGACCCGGCCGACCTGGTCGGCAACTACCGGAGCGGCTACGCCGCCGACCACGACCGTGACCTGGGCAAACTGGGTGGCGAGGTCGACCGCGGCGAATGGTTCATGACCCCGCAGACGGTGAACGCCTACTACAACCCCGGCATGAACGAGATCGTCTTCCCCGCCGCGATCCTGCAGCCGCCGTTCTTCGACATGAATGCCGACGACGCGGCCAACTACGGCGGCATCGGCGCGGTGATCGGCCACGAGATCGGCCACGGTTTCGACGATCAGGGCGCCAAGTACGACGGCGACGGCAATATGAAGGACTGGTGGACCGACGCCGACCGCGCCGAGTTCGCCAAGCGCACCAGGGCACTGATCGACCAGTACGACGTGCTCTCCCCCGCCGACCTGGCCGACGAGCACACCGTCAACGGCGAGTTCACCATCGGCGAGAACATCGGTGATCTCGGCGGTCTGTCGATCGCGCTGGCCGCGTACAAGATCTCGCTCGACGGCGCCGCACCGCCGTTCATCGACGGCCTCACCGGCCTGCAGCGCGTCTTCTACGGCTGGGCACAGGTGTGGCGCACCAAGGCCCGCCCCGAGGAGGCGATCCGCCGCCTCGCCGTCGATCCGCACTCCCCGCCGGAGTTCCGCTGCAACGCGGTCGTGCGCAATATCGACAGCTTCTACGAGGCCTTCGACGTGACGGCCGACGACCAGCTCTACCTGGCTCCCGGTGAGCGCGTGACGATCTGGTGATGTCGCCCGGCCCTACCGGCGATGTCGGTAGGGCGCCGAGCTGTAACTCGACGGAGGGATTCGCGCTGTGCGCTACCAGCAAGTCGCCGACGACGTCTTCACGATCCGCGGCACCGACGTCAACATGGTCCTGCTACGCGACGGCCGCGACCTCACCCTGATCGACGCGGGCTGGTACGGCGACGCCCGCACCATCGAGCAGACGATCCGCGCCCTCGGCCACCGCCCCGAGGACATCGTCGCCATCCTGCTCACCCACGCCCACCTGGATCACGTCGGCGCGCTGAATCACCTGCACCACCACTACGCGATCCCCGCCTACACCAGCCCCACCGAGGTGGCCCACGCCCGCGGCGAATGCCACGAGTCCGCCACGCCACTCGACGTCATCAAACGCCTCACCGACCGCAACACCCTCGCCTGGGCCGCCCGCATCACCGCCGCGGGCGGCCTCCGCAAGAACACGGTCCCCCACATCCAGCCGTTCCCCACCGAAGGCCGACTGGACTTCCCCGGCAACCCCATCCCCATCCTCTGCCCCGGCCACACCTCCGGCCACTCCGCCTTCCACCTCCCCGCCGCGGGCGCCATAGCCACCGGCGACACCCTCGTCACCGCCCACCCCACCTCGAAAATCGAAGGCCCCCAACCACTCCCCAATTTCTTCAACCACGACACCGCAGCCACCATCGCCAGCTACGCGGCACTGGAATCGGTCCCAGCCGACATCGTGCTCCCCGGCCACGGCCCGATATGGCGCGACGGCGTGGCCGCCGCGGTGGCGCAGGCGAGGGAAAACGCCGTCCACCAACGGGAGTGACCCGCGCTCAGCGCACTCGCGCGTCGGTTTCGGCGTCGAAGAAGAAGATCTCGTCGGCCTTCGGGCGCAGGTGCAGGGTTTCGCCGAGAGTGGTGTGGAAGCGGCGGTCGACGCGGACGACGATCTTGCCTGAGCGGGTTTTCCAGTCGGTGCCCGCGCCGTGGGTGTAGACGAAGGATTCGGCGCCGAGTTCTTCGAGGAGTTCGGCGACGACGGTGATGCCTTCGGGGTCGGTGGTGACCTCCCATGACTCCGGGCGGATGCCGAGTATTACCCGTGAGCTGGACAGCTTGCGCGGCACCGGGATTCGCAGCCCGTCGAGCACCGCGGCACCGTCGAGCACTGGTGCTTCGAGCAGGTTCATGCCGGGTGAGCCGATGAAGCCGGCGACGAAGGTGTTCACCGGGTCGTCGTAGAGCTCGCGAGGTGACGCGATCTGCTGGAGGGTGCCGTCGCGCAGCACCGCTACTCGGTGGCCCATCGTCATGGCCTCCACCTGGTCGTGGGTGACATAGACGGTGGTGGTGCCGAGTCGCTGCTGTAGGGCGGCGATCTGGGAGCGGGTGCTGACGCGGAGTTTCGCGTCCAGGTTGGACAGCGGTTCGTCCATGCAGAACACCTGGGGGCGGCGCACGATCGCGCGGCCCATGGCGACGCGCTGGCGCTGGCCGCCGGAGAGCTTGGCCGGTTTGCGGTCGAGCAGCGGCTCGAGCTCCAGCATCGCGGCGGCCTCCAGAACCCGAACCCGGGTGTCCACCTTGCTCATTCCCGCGTTGCGCAGGGCGAAGCCCATGTTCTCGGCGACGGTCATGTTCGGGTAGAGCGCGTAGCTCTGGAACACCATCGCCACGTCGCGGGCGCGCGGCGGCAACCCGGTGACGTCGCGTTCGCCGATCCGGATGGTGCCCTCCGCCACCGATTCCAGGCCGGCCAGCATGCGCAGGCTGGTCGACTTGCCGCAGCCGGACGGACCGACCAGCACGAGGAACTCGCCATCGGCGATATCGAGATCGAGTGCGTCGACAGCGGGGGTGTCGGCGCCGGGATAGCGGTGCGTGACACCGTCGAACTGCACTGTCGCCATGGCGAGTTCCTCTCCGCTACTTGGGCAGCTTGGGCGTGATCTGCCGGTCGATGATCGCCTGCACATCGGCGGCGACCTTCGCCAGAACCGTTGCCGGATCGGCGTTCTGGAGGCCGATCTGCTCGTAGCCGGTGCCGATGATCTGGTCGGCGCCGGGCACGAACACCCGCGCGTAGTCCTGCGACTTGGTCACCGACAGCTGGTCGATGGCGACCTTCGAGTTCGGGTTCTTCGCCAGGAAGTCGACCTCGGACGGATCGCTGACCGCCGACTTGCGCACCGGCATGTACCCGGTGTTCTGCGAGAAGTACGCGGTGTTGGCCGCATTGGTGACGAACTCGATGAACTTGAGCGCGTTGGTCTTGCGACCGTCGGAGATCCGCGACGGGATGGCCAGACCGGCGCCGCCGGTGGTGACGCCGGGACCGTTCGGGTGCGGCAGGAACGCCGTGCCGAGCTCGAACTTGCCGTCGGCGTTCTTCTTGATGCCTTTGAGGTCACCGGTGGAGGCGATCGTGGAGGCGGCGACGCCGGTGCCGAAGTCGACCGCGATCTGCGGGCGGATCGCCGCGTACTTCTTGACGTTGATCGAATCGCGCAGGTAGGTGGCTGCGGCGATCGAACCGGGGTCGGTGAACTTCAGCTTCCACTGGTCGGAGTACGCGCCGCCGAAGGTCCAGTTCGGGCCCTGGAAGGTCCAGCCCAGGTAGTTCTTGGCGTCACCCCAGGCGTGCGCGAACTTGTCGGCGCCGACGACCGACTGCAGCTTCGGGCCCCATTCGTCGAATTCCTGCCAGGAGTTCGGGCCGCGGTCGGGCAGCCCGGCCTTCGCCCACACGTCCTTGTTGTAGTAGAACAGCGGGGTCGAGCGGGCATACGGCAGCGCGTAGTGCTTGCCGTCGAACAGGTAGTCGGCCGCGAGCGAGTCGACGTAGTCGTCCAGCCGCACGCCCGCCGCGCCGAAGTGGCCGTCGAGCGGCTCGATCGCGCTGGTCAGCGCGTAGTTGAACCACCAGACATCCGACAGCACAACGACATCGGGCAGGTCGCCGCCGGTGAGCGCGGCGTTGAACTTCTGCGCCACCTCCTCGTAGTTCTTGCCCGCGTCGACCAGGTTGACCTTCAGGTCCGGGTACTCGGCCTGGAACCGGTTGATCAGCTCCAGCTCGAGGTCCTTGGAGGTGCCGGGGTGATTGGACCAGAAGGTGATGGTGTCGGTGTCGCCGCCGGCACCGGATCCGCCGCCGGTGCCCGCACACGCGGTGAGCGCCAGACCCGCGGCGGCCGCGCCGGTCAAGCCGAGGAAGCCGCGGCGGCTGAGCTCGGGGAATCGTGAAGTGGACACGTGGATCTCCTGTTCGAGAATCAACCCTTGACCGCACCGGAGGTGAGGCCCTTGATCATGTGACGTTGCAGGGCGAGGAACACGATGAGGATCGGCAGCATCGTGAGCACGGTGCCCGCCATCACCGGCCCCCAGTTGGTGACCGAAGGATTCTCGGTGTTCTGCAGCAGCGTGAGCCCGACCGGCAGCGTGGCGACCTCGGCGGAATCGGCCATCAGGAACGGCCACAGGTACTCGTTCCACTCGTTGACCAGCGTGACCACCGCGAACGCGACCATCGTCGGCCCCGACATCGGCAGCACCACCTTGGTCAGCAGCCGCCACCAGTTCGCGCCGTCCATCCGCGCCGCCTCGATGACCTCACCGGGCAGCGACAGGAAGTGGTTGCGCATCAGGAAGGTGCCGAAGGCGACGCCGCAGAGCGGAATGATGATGCCCTGGAAGGTATTCCGCCAGCCCAGCTGCGCGATCAGCGCGTAGTTGGAGATGACGGTGATCTGGTTGGGCACCATCAGCGCCGCGATGATCACCAGGAACACGATGTTCTTGCCCGGAAAGCGCAGGAACACCAGGCCGTACGCGCTGAACACCCCGAGCACGAACTTCACCGCCGACACCACGCCGGTGACGATCAGCGAATTGCGCAGGAAGGTCCAGAACGGCACCGTGGTGGTGGCCTGGCCGTAGTTCTCCGGATGCCAGCTGTGCGGCCAGTACACCGCGGGCTGGGTGTAGATATCGGCGCGATCCTTGAACGAGGTGATCAGGATCCAGAACAGCGGCACCCCGATCAGGATCAGCACGCACACCATCGCGGCATAGCCGAGCACGGTGACGGCGCGTTCCCGCCTGCGGTACGAGAGTGTCTGCGGGCCTACGTGTTTCATCGATCGCCCCGATCCATCACGCGCACCTGGATCAACGTGACCACCAGTAGCACCACGAACATGATCGTGGCGACGGTCGCGCCGTAGCCCGCCCGGAAATTGCGGAACGACTCCTCGTACACCTGGAACACCATGGTCGTCGTGCCGTTGCCGAGCGGGCCGCCGCGGGTCATCACATTGATGATGTCGAAGACTTGCAGAGAGTTGAGCAGCACGGTGATCGACAGGAAGAATGTCGTCGGACGCAATTGTGGCAGAAGCACTTTCGTGAAAGTCGTCCACCGGCTCGCGCCGTCCATTTCGGCGGCTTCCATCAACTCGGCGCGCACGCCCTGCAGCGCGGCCAGATAGATGACGAAGGTATAGCCGAGGTTTTTCCAGATGTACGTGATCGTCACCATGAACAGGGCCCAGTGCGGGTCCTGATAGAAATCCGGAACGCGCTCGACGCCGACCCGGTGCAGCACGTCTTGTACCAGACCGAAACTCGGATCGAAGATGAATTGGAAAGCGACGCCGATCGCCGCGCCCGAGATCACGAACGGCGCGAATATCGCGGATCGAACAACATTGCGCCCGAACAGTTTTCGATCCAGCAGCAGGGCCAGCGCGAGACCGAGCGCCATACTCACCACGACCGCGGCGACGGTGAAGATCACCGTGTTGCCGACGACCTTCCAGGAATCGTCGCGCTGCCACCATTCGAGGTAGTTGTCGAAACCGATCGGCGTGGCAACGGGATCCGCGATGTTCCAGTCGGTGAACGAGAGCCGGATGTTGTCGGCCAGTGGCCGGTAAACGAACAGCGTCAGCAGTACCAGGTTGGGGACGACCAGCACGCCGAACAGCGCATAGTCTTGCCACGGGCGGTTTTTCAGCCCGCGGCCGCGTGGCGCGGGGAGGACCCGCTCTGGACTGCTTCGCACCGCGGCAGTTTTACGGCGCATGGCGAACTGTCGGTTAACCTTGGCCGCCGATCCTCTGAACATCGGGCGCACAAGGGCGAGTACAGCAAAAAGCCGAACAACACGACCGCCATTGATCGTATTGTTCGGCTTTTGTTCAGTGAATCAGTTCCAGTCGCCCAGTCCGTCACCGGCACTGAGCGTTCCGCCCTTGGTGTTGGTGACGACCACCGCGTCGCCGCGGCGGGAGTTCTCCAGGAACCACTTGGCGTTCTCGGTGCTCACGTTCAGGCAGCCGTGGCTGGCGTTGGAGTAGCCCTGCTGGCCCACCGACCACGGAGCGGCGTGCACGAAGATGCCGCTGTTGGAGATGCGGGTCGCGTACTCGACCTCGAGCTTGTAGCCCTCGGGGTCGGTGACCGGCACGCCGTAGGTCGAGGAGTCCATCGTCATCTTCTCGAACCGCTCACCCACGATGTAGGTGCCGTTGGGGGTCTCGTAGCCCGGCTTGCCCAGCGAGGTCGGCATCTCGCGGACGACCTCACCGTTCACCGTCACGGTGATCATCTTGGTGTTGTCGTCGACGCTGGCGATGAACGCGTCGCCGATGCGGAACGCGCTGGTGGTGCCACCGGCCGCGACGGTCACGTCGGTGTTGGCAGGCCAGAAGTCGGTCGGCTTCCAGCGCACCTGCTTGGCGCCGGTCCAGTAGAAGTGGCCGGGGGCGGGCTGGCTCGAGGTGACCTTGATGGCCCGCTCGGCGGCCGCTCGGTCCTCGACCGGGTCCTTGAAGGTGATGATGATCGGCTGCGCGACGCCGACGGTCTCGCCGTCGGCGATATTGATGGTCGGCGGTGCGAACGGCGCCTGGGCGGCGGGCGCGTCCACCGCGGGCTGGCTGGAACCGGAGCCAGGGAGGGTCGGCTCGGCCTGCACGGGGACGGCGATCAGCGCACCGGTCGCCGCGAACGCCGCCGTCAGCAGCAGGCCCCGGCGAAGCCGGCGCGCTTGCCGCGTATTTGCCTCGTAGTGCATGGTTACTCGTCCATTCCAAGATCTTCGTGATCGTCGCGGAGTCCGCGACAGGTCTCCACGGGGTAACGACGCCGGAGACCCTGACCGTCCATTCCTACCCGCCCCAGGTGACAACGTGCCAGCCGCTTCGAGCGGCGATAACAGTCCGGCAACGGTGTGTCCCAGGTCACATAACGCGTTGTTATCCATCGGTCTTCGTCAAACGCCGCGCTCACATCGGCGAGTCGGAAACGGTGATGCCGAGCGGGGTCGAAACACACGCGTGTGAGCCTCAAACGCGGGGTGACCGAAATCACGCTATCCGTGTGAAGTGGATCGCTCGATCGGGTGCGACGGCGATGTTGCGCGGCACGGTCCGGGGGCGCCTGCCCAGGGCAAGACCGGCGTCGAGCGACAACCGGACCTCGGTCAACAGGGTTGCCAGCACGATGCGCAGCTCGTATTCGGCCAGCGTGACGCCGATACAGCGCCGAGGCCCGCCGCCGAACGGCGCGAACTCGAACGGCGAGACCTTGCGGTCGATGAAGCGATCGGGATGGAACAGCCGCGGAGCGGGCCAGCTCGACGGCTGACTGTGCAGCACGCCGACGGCGAGGCCGATCGTCTGCCCGGCGGCCACGTCGACCCCGCGCCACCGCCACGGCTCGGTGAGCATGCGCAGCACGATGGGCACCGGGGGATGCAGGCGCAGGGTCTCCTGGCAGACGGCGCCGAGCAGCGGCAGCGCGGCCTGCTCGGCGGGGTCGTCACCCGCGGTCGTCAGTTCGGCGGTGACCCGCGCCAGCAGGCCCGGCTCGCGGTGCAGGTGATAGAGCGCCCAGGTCAGCGTCGTCGCGGCGGTCTCGTGACCCGCGACGAGCAGGGCCCGCAGGTGCTCGCACAGCTCGGTGTCGGTGAGTACGGTGCCGTCGTCGTAGCGGATCGTCAGCAGCAGATCGAGCAGGTCGTCTGTCTCGGAGCCGCCCGCGCGCCGCCGTCGGGTGATCTCGGCCAGGAGCAGCCGGTCCAGCCGCGTCCGGGCCGCGACGAAACGCTGCCACGGGCCGAAACCGCCCATGCGACGGCGTAATACGGGCGCGACCAGCAACGGCGTGGTGAACGTTGCGAGGAAATCGGCGACGGCACCGGCGTATTCGGATTCGCGGTCGAACTTCGTGCCGAACACGGCGGCCAGGATGACCCGCAGCGTGATGCTGTGTGCCGCGGCGAGCGCGTCGATCCGCCTGCCGATCTGCCAGGAACCCGCAGGGCCGCCATCGATTTCGCGCAGCGTCGCGTCCCTGATCACCGGCGCCAGTGCGCGCACGCGTTGGGCGTGCAGTGCGGGTGCGAGCAGTGCGCGGTCGGTGCGATGGCGCTCACCGGAACTCAGGATCAGCGAGGCCGCGCCGACCATCGGTTCGATCGGATTGGGCAATGGCGGACCGACGAGCGCCACCGGCGCGCGGAACAGCTCACGCGCGCCCTCGGCGGTCCCGGTGAACAGCACGGGCGGGAAGCCGGGGAAACCGACCGCGAACGGATCGCTGTGCCGGGCGCGTCGCCGCAGGTAGCCCTCGAAATCCCAGCCCGCGGCCAGCCCGTGCAGCAGCGACAGGCGTGGCGTCGCCGGTGCCGGGCTCAACGCTGTCATGTCGGGTACTACGGCGCGCGCCGGTGGCCGGTTCGAAACGGCTACTCCTGCTCGGCGCGGACTTTGCGGACCGTGCCCTGGGCGATCGCCGACAGTTTGGCCAGCCGCGCGTCACCGAGCGCGGTGACGGCATTGCCCAGCCGGTTCGTCACGAACGCGATCGACATCCGCAGATCGGGGTCGGCGTACGCGCCGGAACCGCCGATTCCGTAGTGGCCGAACGCCCGTCGCGGCTGCTGCTTGGTCATCAGCACCGGCCGGTGATAGCCGAGGGTGAAGCGCAGCGGCAGGCCGAGGACGTAATCGCGGCTGTCGGTCTGCTGGGTCCGGTTGGCGTTCTCGATCGTCTCCGGCCGCAGGAACGGCATCGCCGAGTCGCCCCCTGGCGACGAGTTCTCGGCATCGCCGGAGTAGACGACTCCGCCGTTGGCGAGCGCGCCGTACATCCTGGCCAGCGCTCGCGCGGAGAAGACACCGTTCCAGCCTGGCATCACCGCGTCGTGCACGCGCGGGTCGCGGACCAGCTCGTCGAAACTCTCCGGCATTCCGGCCTCGGCCAGTCCGCGCGCGGGCCGCACCCACGACAGCACCGAAGACGCGGTGTTCCAGCGGATTCCCGGCGGCGCCAGGTGCGGAAAGATCTTGGCGATCCGGTGCCGCTGCGCGGCGGGCACCTGGAACCAGAACTCGTCGGTGCCGAGCGGCTCGGCCACTTCGCGCCGCAGCACCTCGGTGAACGGTTCCCCGGTGACCCGCTGCACGATCTCGGCGACCAGCCAGCCGAAGGTGATCGCGTGATAGCCCGAGGTGCGGATCCGGCGCGGATCGGCGGGACTCTCGGCGAGCGCGGTGACCACGGCGCCGTAGTCGAGAATCCCCTCGCGGCCCGGCACCAGCCCGCGCACCCGGTGCAGGCCCGCGCGGTGCGAGAGCACATCGCGCACGGTGATGTCGTGCTTGCCGTGCGCGGCGAACTCCGGCCAGTACCGCGCGACCGGCGCCTCGTAGTCGATGAGCCCGCGCTCGGCCAGCCGGTGCACGACCGTCGTCGCGACGCCCTTGCCGGTGGAGAAGGTGAGCGCGATGTTCTCGCCGTTCCAGCGCTGATCCTTGGCGGCCCAGCCTGCCCAGACGTCGACGACCGGCCTGCCGTCCAGATAGATCGCCAGCGCGCCGCCGCCGCGGTTGGGCTGCGGGAACAATCCGAAGAAATGGTCGGCCAGCCGGATGAACCGCGGATCGACCAGCATCTGCCGCGGCGCCGCGATCGGCGTACCGCCGGGATGTGTCAGGGGCCCGAAATCTCCCGCCGCTGCTGCCACCATCGGGTTCACCTCCTGATGCAGGTTCGGCCGGGGGGCCGGAATCCCAAGGGTAGCCCAGCGCCCCACCCATCGGGACGGAGTCGACGCCGGTGGCTCCGGTGGTGTATTCACAGAAGGTGTTTGCAGACCTGTCCGTAGGCCGGCTCGTCGGCGCCGTCGCCATCGCGGTGACCGCGTTCGTCTCGACCGGATGCGGTGGCACCATCGACGGCCACGCACAGCCGGCGATCGACGTCGTCCCCGCCACCGGCACCGCGCCAACCACCAAGCCGGGCAAGCCCACGTCGGGTAAACCGACGACGAGCAAACCGTCGCCCACCTCGGGCCGTGGTGGCACCGACTTCCAGGCCAGTGTCGGCGATTGCGTCGCGCTCGGCGGCACCGTGAACGACGCCACCATCACCAAGGCGTCCTGCGGCAGCCGCTCGTCGAACTACAAGGTCATCGGCAAGGCCGAGAACAGCAGCGGGTGTGTCAGCGACCGCGACAACTTCTACGCCGAGACCCTCAACGGCATCGAGACCGGCGCGCTGTGCCTCGACATCGACTGGGTGGTCGGTGGCTGCATGGACGTCGGCGGCGACGAACCCAAGCGCATCGACTGCGGCGAAACCGGTTCCGAGCCGGTCAAGGTCGTCACGATCAAGAACAACACCGACAGCGTCGACGACTGCCCCGACAGCGCCGACTCGGGCTTCAAATACCCCGAGCGCCGCGTCGTGGTCTGCGTGGAGAGTCTGTAGCCCGGCGGAACACCTCGGCGCCAGCTAGTTTGGAGAGGTGGCTCCGACCAGAACGGTTCGGCTCAACTCCGCAACGGGGCGGTGGATCCTGCTGGCCACCATCCTCGGCTCCTCGATGGCGTCGCTGGACGCCACCGTCGTCTCGGTCGCGCTGCCACGCATCGGCGAATCGCTGCACACCGATGTCGCCGGTCTGCAGTGGACGGTCAACGGCTACACCCTCACCCTCGCCTCGTTCATCCTGCTCGGCGGCTCGCTCGGGGACCGGCTCGGCCGCAGACGCGTCTTCGTCTGGGGGATCGCCGGATTCGCGATCACCTCGCTGCTGTGCGCGGTCTCGATGAACATCGAGATGCTGGTCGTCGCCCGGTTGCTGCAGGGTGTGGCGGGCGCGCTGCTCACGCCGGGCAGCCTCGCGCTGATCTCGGCGTCCATCGACGAGCGCGATCAGGGCAGTGCGATCGGGTTGTGGTCGGGGTTCGGTGGGGTGGCAGGCGCGTTCGGGCCGCTGCTCGGTGGCGGGCTCATCGATCTCGTCGGGTGGCGCGCGATCTTCCTGCTCAATGTGCCGTTGGCGCTGGTCGTGGCGATCGTCGCGCTCCGGTCGGTGCCGGAGAGCCGTGATCCGGACGCGCCGACGCGCATCGATGTGCCCGGCGCGGTGATCGTGGCCGTCGCGCTCGGCGCGCTCACGCTCGGCTTGATCGACGGCTATCCCGCCCTGGTAATCGTCGGCGTCGTCGCGCTGGCCGGTTTCGTCGTCGTCGAGCTGCGCAGCCCGAATCCGCTGGTACCGCCGTCGCTGTTCACTTCGCGGGTGTTCACCGTGGCGAACCTGGTGACCCTGTTCGTCTACGCCGCGCTCGGCGGGGTCTTCTTCCTGCTGGTGCTGCAGTTGCAGCTGGTCGCCGGGTACTCGCCGATGGCCTCGGGCGCCGCGAGTCTGCCGGTGACGCTGCTGATGCTCGTGCTGTCGGCGCCCGCGGGACGGTGGGCGCAACGGCACGGGCCACGGATTCCGATGACGGCCGGTCCGCTGCTGGCCGCTGCCGGTGTCTTCGCGCTGCAACGCGTCGGGCCCGGCGCCGACTACCTCACCGATGTGCTGCCCGGCGTGCTGGTCTTCGGGCTCGGGCTGTCGGTCCTGGTCGCGCCGCTGACCGGTGCGGTGCTGGCCGCCGTGCCCGTCGCCGACGCGGGCATCGCCTCCGGCGTGAACAACGCCGTCGCCAGGACCGCTCAGCTGCTCGCCGTCGCCGCGCTGCCCGGGCTGGCAGGGTTGTCGGGCGCCTTCGGCGACCCCGTCGCCTTCGCCGCGGGCTTCGACACCGCGATGCGCTGGTGCGCGGTGCTGCTGCTGATCGGCGCGGTCATCGCGGGCGTACTGCTGCGCGTGCCCCGCCGGACGCCCGAGCCCGAGCGGGTCGACTGCCTGCCGCACTGCGCGGGCGCCGACGGACCCGCGCTCGCGCCGAATCGGCATTGACAACCACGTTGGCGGCCCGCCTCGTCCGAGGGCCGAGACGGAACGGCGAAGCCGCAATCTCTGCCCTCGGACGCGAGGCACAAGGGGGCCGCGAACCCGCGGCGCCGGCCGCCGGCTACACCGGGTGGAAGCCTGCTCCGACGCCGCCGCGGGCATTGATGTCGTTCATGATCGAGCTCATATTCGTGCCGACCTCGGGTCCGAAGCAGGCGACGGCCAGGTAGGCGTTCACCATGCCGACCAGGGTCGAGCCGACGACGACCGGTGCGCCGGAATCGCCTTCGACGACACACATCTGGGTCCAGGTCTCGGTATTGGTCTGGAAGACGTCACCCCAGGTGATACCGCAGGTGTTGCCGGTGGTCCGGCCTTCCTTACAGACGATCGTCGGGAACTGGGCAGGCCCGCCGACACCGGTGATGGTGACGTTGCCGATCCGGTTGACCGGGATGATCCGCCCCGGCGTGAACTCGATGACCGCGTAGTCGAGCTGGTTGTTGCTGTAGGCGAACCGGCCGATCTCACCGAATCCGCGGTCGGACTCGGCGGCGACGGAGGCGCCCGCGTCGCCGCAGTGGCCCGCGGTCAGGCCGACGAGCCTGCCCGCGCCGTCGTGACCGACGGTGGTGAGGGTGCATTCGAACATGCTGTCGATGACGATCCCGGAGCCGCCACCGAGCACCGGCGGGCCGGATTGTGCCTGCGAAGCGCCAGCGCCGGTGCCGAGCAGTGCGGCACCGAGGGCGACGGCGACGGCGGCGTTGGCCACCTTGGCGAGTGTGGTGAACATGTCCCTCCAGACGTCGGAAGTCCGCACGATATCAATTCATTCTGGCTATCGTGCCTGGAAACTGTCCCGGGCGCGCCATGTCGCCAGCCCCCCTCTTTGTCATAGCGGTTATCTATGAAAATAGTGATCAATTGACCAGTTTTGAGTTGTTCCTGTGATCTGTTCACGTATTCGAACGGGGGGTTCGTTATGAATGACAGTTTTCCGCAATATTTATTTGGCGCGACCGCTGGTACTGGGAATCCGCACCGAAAACGCCATCGCGCCTAATCGCGCTGACGCCCACAATTACGGGCGGTATGGTCCGACATGGCAGGACTCATAGCTGTTCCCGACAGTGACCTCTGTCTATGACAGCGCTCACATGTCGGTGGTGTGTTCTGCGCTACTCCGTAGTAAGGTGCGTCAAGCAAACAAGTCGTCGGGGTGTAGATGACCTGGCGTCGAGAGGGGTATTAGCAGTGCAGTCGACCGAGAGTCCGCCCGCCCGTTCACGAGTCAGCGAAGCTGTCGACCGGACCAAGGGCCTTTGGGACGACCATCCGAAGAAGTCCCTCGAAACCTTCGGTCGACAGATCACGATGGGTATCGAAGCGGTCACCGAGCTGATCGTCGCGATCTTCCGCAGGCGCTTCCCCTTCGACGAATTCGTCCGTCAGTGCGCGTTCATGGCAGGCGTCGCCGCCGCGCCGACGCTGCTGGTCGCCATCCCGATCGCCGTGATCGTCTCCATCCAGGTCGGCGCGGTCGCGGGCCAGGTCGGTGCGACCTCGTTCATCGGCGCCGCCAACGGCCTCGGCATCATCCAGCAGGGTGCACCGCTGGTCACCTCGATCATGATCGCCGGTGCGGTCGGCTCGGCGGTCTGCGCCGACCTCGGCTCGCGCACCATCCGTGAAGAGATCGACGCGATGAAGGTCATGGGCGTCGACCCGCTGCGCAGGCTGGTTGCCCCCCGGCTCGGCGCCGCGATGCTCGTCAGCTTCCTGCTGTGCGGTTTCGTCGTCTTCGTCGGCTTCATCACCGGCTACATGTTCAACATCTTCGCCCAGGCGGGTACCCCCGGTTCCTACATGAGCACCTTCGCCTCGTTCGCGGTCACCCGCGACCTCGCGGTGGCCCTGCTCAAGTCGGTGATCTTCGGTCTGCTCGCTTCGATCATCGCCTGTGACTGTGGTCTGAACGCCCGCGGCGGCCCCGGTGGTGTCGCCAACGCGGTGAACTCGGCGGTGGTCAGCTCCATGGTGATGCTGCTCGGTGTCAACGTGGCGATCACGCAGATCTACGCCGCAGTCTTTCCCCCACAGGTGGTCTGAGCCATGTCATCTTCAACATACGTACCCCCGCTGCTGCGGCCGCTACGCCAACTCCAGGCCGCGGGCAGGGCGCCGATCGACCTGCTCGCCCGCCTCGGTCACCAGGTCTTCTTCTTCCTGCGCTCCGTCGGCTCGATTCCGCTGGCGTTCAAGCAGTACCCGAAGGAGATCTGGCGGCTGCTCTCCGACGTCACGTGGGGCAACGGCAACATCGTCGTCGGTGGTGGCACCATCGGCGTCATCCTGATCATCAGCGCCT
This sequence comes from Nocardia sp. NPDC055029, assembly GCF_053608525.1. Taxonomy (NCBI): domain Bacteria; kingdom Bacillati; phylum Actinomycetota; class Actinomycetes; order Mycobacteriales; family Nocardiaceae; genus Nocardia; species Nocardia sp. NPDC055029. The sequence goes on along the minus strand of NZ_JBSGVQ010000011.1, from coordinate 96,411 downwards.
TCGGCGGCATGACGGTGGCCATCCAGGGCCACACCTCGCTGAACCTGCTCGGCCTCAGCCCGATCACCGGCGCCATCTCGGCCTTCGCCACCACCCGTGAGCTCGGCCCGCTGCTCGCGGCGCTGGCCTTCGCCGCGCAGGCGGGCTGTCGATTCACCGCCCAGCTCGGCGCCATGCGCATCTCCGAGGAGATCGACGCGCTCGACTCGATCGCCATCCGCCCGCTGCCCTACCTGGTCAGCACCAGGATGATGGCGGCGGTCATCGCGATCGTGCCGCTGTACTGCATCGGCCTGGTGATGGCGTATGTGTCCTGCTCGATCACCGTGCAATTGATCGGCGGAACAGCGGCCGGTACGTACTCGCACTACTTCTACCAATTCCTGGTGCCGACCGACGTGCTGTACTCGCTGCTCAAAGCGGTGGTGTTCGTCATGATCACGACGTTCATCCAGTGCTACTACGGCTTCTTCGCCTCGGGTGGTCCCGAAGGCGTCGGCGTCGCGGCCGGCCGCGCGATCAAGATGTGCATCATCCTGGTCGTGTTCGCCGATCTGTTCATGACATTGGCGATCTGGGGCGTCGACCCCGGAATCAGGATCTCGGGGTAGGCGCGCGATGATCATCGATCCCAGTGGGCGCGGTCCCACGATGAAACAGCTCTACATCGCCGGTGCCTGTGGTCTCGCCGTCTTCGCGGTGATTCTCGGTTTCCTGATGGCCAGGTACCAGGGCTATTTCGTGCCCAAGGTCAATGTGGCCGCCAACCTGTCGACGACCGGTGACGGTCTGCCCTCGGACGCCGACGTGAAGTTCCGCGGGGTGCTCGTCGGCGTCGTCAAGGACGTGGAGATCGTCGACAAGGGCGCGGTGCAGAAGGTGAACATCGAGCTCAAGCCCGAGTTCGCCGGCGACATTCCGGCCAACGTCACCGCCCGTGTGGTGCCGAGCAACCTGTTCGCGGTCACCTCGGTCGAGCTGGTCTTCAACGGCGCGTCCAACCAGTACCTGCACGAGGGCTCGCAGATCCCCGAGGACACCAGCCAGGGCACGATCGCGTTGCAGGACACGCTCACCACGGTGCGCGACATCCTCAACGAGGTCGACCCGGTGCAGCTGGGCCGGGTGCTCGGCACCCTCACCCAGGCGCTCGACGGCAGCGGCCGGGTCCCCGGCTCCACCATCCAGCGTCTCGACCACTGGCTGACCACCGTCGCCGACGCGGGCCCGAACCTGGGCGGAATGCTCGACAACTTCGCCGCCTCGGCGCACGCGCTCAACGCGTCGGCGCCGGAACTGCTCGACGTGCTCGGCAGCTCGGTGCAGACCGCGAACACCATCGCGACCAAGCGCGACCAGCTGATCGCGCTGCTCGCCGGTGCCAGCGCCACCACCGACCAGGTCAACGACCTGTTCGCGGCCAACCCCGATGTCGGCAAGGAGGTCACCACCGGCATGAACGCCACCCTGGGGGCCGTCGCCGACGATCCGGCCTCGATCACCAAGACCTTCGATGTGTTCGGCCCCTCGCTGGCCAAGCTGAACACCACCTTCCACGGTGGCCCCTCGGGCAAACAGATGGTGTGGAACGCGGGTCTGACGTTCACCCCGTACCAGCCGAACACCGTCGCGGACTGCCCGCGCTACGGCGACCTGCTCGGACCGAGCTGCTTCACCGCGCCCGCCGAGGTCAGCCTGCCGCCGCTGCCGGAGAGCGTGCGCCCCCGCGCACTCGACTCGGCCGCCGGACTGCCGCCGCTGGTGTCGATCCCGGGTATGCCCGAGATCCCCGGCCTCACCGCGCCGGGCATCGCACCGATGCAGACGGCCAACGGCACCGAGGTGAAGCCGTTCGCCGGCACGCCGCTCGAGGGCCTGGTTCCGTCGATCCAGATTCCGGGTCTGCCCGGTGTGCTCGGTGGCGCGCCTGCCCCGGCGGCCGCGCCCGCCGCGGCGCCGGAGCAGCCTGCGACCACCGGCAAGCCGATCTCCTACCAGGGCGAAGCGGCGATGACTCAACTGCTGGGGCGTAAGCCGACGGCATCCGAATTCCTGCTGCTCGGTCCGATTTTGAAGGGCGGAACCCTGCAAGTGTCCGAAAACGGGGGTGGCGCATGAGCATCCGCAAGCCACTGATCGGGTTCAGTATCTTCGCGCTCGTTTCTCTGCTGGTCATCGTGGTCGTGTGGAACACGCTCGCCCGCACGGTCGACGGAGACACCCGCAAGTACACCGCGATCTTCACCGATGTCCTCGGCCTGCGGCCCGGCGACGATGTCCGCATGGCGGGCGTACGCGTCGGCAAGGTCGAAAAGATCGAGCTCGACGGCAAGAACGACGCCAAGGTGTCGTTCATCGTGCAGAGCGACCAGACGGTCTTCGACGACACCAAGGCCCTGGTCAGGTACCAGAACCTGATCGGTCAGCGCTACATCGCGCTGACCCCGGGCAAGGCACCGAGCCCGCAGGCGCTCCAGAGCGGTTCGGTCATCCCGATCGACCGCACCGAGCCCTCGTTCGATATCTCCGCGCTGCTCAACGGTTTCCAGCCGCTGTTCCAGGCGCTGGAGCCTGCCGAGGTCAACGCCTTGTCGGAGTCGCTGATCCAGGCGCTGCAGGGTGACGGGGTCTCGCTGTCGTCCTTCATCGTCCAGGCGGCGCAGCTGGCCTCGGATTTCCAGCGTCGGGACGCGATCCTGTCCGACGTGATCACCAACCTGTCCGGTGTGATGGCCGGGTTGGCCAAGCGAGGGGATGAATTGGAGACCCTGGTTACCCAGACCCGGGCGCTGATCGGCGGGCTCTACGAACAGGGACAGTCGCTGCAGGCCTCCACGGCCACCCTGGCCGACGCGACGACCTCGCTGGTCGGCATGGTCGGCAAGATCCAGCCCCAGCTGGCGGCGGCGCAGAACTCGTCCACCGCGGCGCTGACCCTGCTGCTGGCCAACGGCGCCAAGCTCGACCAGGTCGCGATCGACATGCCGTCGATGCTCGCCGACCTCGGCCGGATGACCTCCGAGGGCACCCACGCCAACGCCTACCTGTGTGGCCTCGACGTGTCGCTCTACGGTGTCCTGTTCCCGCGCGGTCTGTTCAGCCAGATCGGTGGCACCTCCCACTCGGAGGTCTGCAGATGAGCAAGCTGAAGAAGACCTTCCTCGGCAACCGCAATTTCTGGCTCGGTGTCATCGGTTCGCTGGCCATCGTGCTGCTGCTGGTCGGTTCCACCGTCTACCAGTTCATCGGGCTCGGCAGGCAGTCGATCGAGGCGGAGTTCGTGCAGGCCGCCGGCATCAAGACCGGCGACAAGGTCGCGGTCTCGGGTGTACAGGTCGGCACGGTCACCGGTGCGCGCATCGAGGGCGATCACGTGGTGGTCACCCTCGACGTGGACAACTCGCTGAAGTTCGGGCCCGACGCGCACGCCGCGATCAAGATGGCCACGCTGCTCGGCGCGCGCTACGTCGACCTGCAGCCGGGTGACGGGTCGGGCCTGAAGGGCAAGACCATCCCGCGCAGCAACACCGACGTGCCCTACGACATCGCCGATGTCGTGCAGGTCGGTACCCCGAAGTTCGAGGAACTCGACACCAAGAAGCTGGCCGCCTCGCTCAACACGATCAACAGCCAGCTCGGCGAATCGCCGGAGCTCGTTGCGCAGGCGCTCGACAGCGTCGGCGCGCTGGCCAAGGTCGTCGACCGGCGCAAGGTCGAGGTCGACAGCCTGCTCAAGGACCTGAACCGGGTCACCCAGCTGCTGGCCGACAACCGCAACAGCATCCTGCTGGTCATCACCCAGGGCGAGGCCATCGCCAACCGGGTGATGGAACGGCAGAACCTGCTGCGTCAGCTGCTCGACAACATCGCCACGCTGACCCGTCAGCTGGAGGAGATCGGCGCCGAGAACGGTGATCAGTTCGGCGGCACCATCGGTCAGCTCAACACGATGGCCGAGGGTCTGCAGAAGAACAAGGACAATCTCGACAAGCTGCTGCAGATCGGTCAGCCCACGGCGCGCTACTTCAACAACGCGCTCGGCAACGGCAACTACGGCGACGTCTCGCTGCCGTGGTTGTTCCCCGACAACTGGCTGTGCTTCGTTCAGGTGATCCAGGGGTGCGCAGGATGAAACTGACTTCCAAGTTCCGCGGCAAGACGCTGGCCCGATCCCTGATGATCGGCGCCACCGCACTGACCCTGGGCAGCTGCTCGCTACTGCCCGGCCAGGTGAACGACGCGCTCGGCATGTCGACCAAGATCACCGCCGACTTCGAGAACATCGCGGGCATGTACGAGGGCAACGAGATCATGGTCCTCGGTCTCGCGGTGGGCAAGGTCGACAAGATCATCCCCAAGGGCACCTACGTCGAGGTCCACATGACCATCGACGCCGGCGTGAAGATCCCGAAGGACGCGATCGCCGCGATCATCTCGCCCTCGATCGTCACCGACCGCCACATCGAGATCAGCCCGCCCTACACCGGCGGGGAGGCGATGGAGTCCGGCCAGCACCTGACCAAGGCCAACACCAGGACCCCGGTCGAGCTGGACACGATGATCAAGACCATCGACCAGTTCTCCGCGGCGCTCAAGCCCGAACCCGGCCAGGAAGGCCTCGGCCCGCTCTCGGGCCGGGTGCTCTACCCGGTCCTCAACGGCAACGGCCAGAAGATCCGCGAAACCCTCGACGCGCTCTCGAGCGCGCTGAAGATCGGTGTCGACAACAAGGACGCCATCTCCAACATCATCATCAAGCTCAACGAGCTGACGACGATGCTGGCCGACAACGATCAGTCGGTGCGCGATTTCAGCAACCGGGTGACCGCCATGTCGGGTCTGCTGGCCGAGCAGGCGCCCGGCCTGCAGGCCACCCTCGACCAGCTCAACCAGTTCCTGGCCAACACCTCGACGACCTTCGGTGAGCACTCCGACGAGCTGTCCACCTCGCTGACCGGCTTGACCAACGTCACCAACCAGTTGCGCGCGAACTCGGGCGCGATGGTCGAGATCGTCGACATCGTCCCGCTGCTCATGCAGAACATCGACGGCGCGATAAACAAGGAGAAGGGCTTCGTCCGCCTGCACGGGTTGATCGGTACCGCCCTCTCGGGCGAGATCGTCAGCGTGTTCTGTGAGCGGATCCAGATGAAGTCCGATGGCTGCCGTTCCGGAAACATGCAGGATTTCGGCCCTGACTACGGCCTGACTGCCGCACTGCTCGGACTGACGAAATGACCCTACGTATGACGATGAAAGCCCGCCGCGCGCTTGTCGCCGCGGCCGCGACGGCCACGGTGGCGATCACCTCCGGCTGCGGTTTCACCGTGGAGGATCTGCCGCTGCCCAAGCCGGGCGCCGAAGGCGATACCTACACGATTCACGCGGTGTTCGACAACGCGCTGAACCTGCCCGACCAGGCCAAGGTGAAGATCGGTGGTTCCGATGTCGGTGTGGTTTCCGACATCTCGACCAAGAACTTCCAGGCCATCGTCGACATGCAGATCAGCACGGACATCCAGCTGCCCAAGGGCAGCACGGCCGAGCTGCGTCAGGCCACCCCCCTCGGTGACGTCTTCATCGCGCTGTCCAAGCCGAAGGACGACACCAGCGGGGGCGCCGCCCTGCAGGACGGTGACACGCTCACCCGCGAGTTCACCTCGGCGGGAGCCACTGTCGAAGAGCTGCTGATCTCGGTGTCGATGCTGTTCAACGGCGGCGGCGTGGCCAGCCTGAGCAGGCTCGGCACCGAACTCGGCTCGATCCTCAACGGGCAGGGCGGCAATCTGGCGCACCTGATCACCGAGATGACCGGTGTCATCGGCGAATTGAACAACAACAGCGCCAGGGTCGACACGGTGCTCACCGAGTTCAACACCCTCGCCAACACCATCGAGAACAACAAGACCCAGCTGGGCCAGGTGGCCGACACCTTGCCGCAGGCCATCGGCGCCATCGCCGAGAACAACAGGGCCATCGGCGATCTGCTCACCAAGGTGGCCACGGCCAGCGCCGCTCTCGGCGACTACTCCAACACCACCGGTGATCAGCTCTCCGAGCTGCTCACCAATCTGGACAACCTGATGAACGCGCTGGCCGCGACCGGTGACGACTTCGGTTACGTCATGGATCAGCTGCACGCGATCCGCCCCGGCGCGAACCAGACGTTCAAGGGCAAGTCGCTCGCGCCGTACGCGACGCTGACCAACCTCGACATCGGGTTGCTGACCGATCCGGCGAACAGCAAGTTCCCGGATCTCAAGGACGTGAACGATTTCGTCGGCACCTTCATCCAGGTGCTGCAGATCGTTCAGGGCCGAGTGGGAGGCCACCGATGAGCAAGGCGAAGAAGTTCTTCGGTAGCAAGATCGTGCTGGCGAACGCGGCCCTGGTGGTCGTGCTGATCGTCGGCGCGACCTACCTGCTGGTCAACGTCATGCGGGTGAACCCGCTGCGGTCCGAGTACGACGTGACGGTCAACCTGGACCGCTCCGGCGGTCTGCAGCCGGGCAACGACGTGACCCTGCGCGGGCACCGGATCGGCAGGGTCAGCACCGTCGAGCTGATCGACCAGGGTCAGGCGATCGCGGTCAGGGCGCAGATCGACACGAGCTACAAGATCCCGGTCGACACCATGATCCAGGTGGCGGCGCTGTCGGCGGCGGGCGAGCAGTACATCGACTTCCGTCCGAAGACCGATGTCGGCCCGTTCCTCGCCGACGGCGCGGTGATCAAGTTCAACCCCGAGCAGATCAAGACGCCGACCCCGGTGTGGGCCGTGCTCGACGACACCAGCGCGCTGATCTCGCAGGTGGACCCGCAGCAGTTCAAGACGATCCTGAACGAGCTCGATATCGCGCTCGGCGGCGGTCCCGATCAGCTGCGTGGTCTCATCAACGGGGTCAGCCTGGTGGTGGCCGGTCTGGACAACCTGCTGCCGCAGACGGTGAACCTGATCGCGAATCTGCGGGTGATCGCCGAGACCACCTCGCACGCCCAGCCCGATCTGCAGACGCTGACCAGCAACTCGGGCACGCTGCTCGCGCAGTTCAACAACGCCAACGCGGAGCTGCAGGGCGTCCTGGACAACGCGCCTGCCCAGTTCGAGGCGCTCGGCGCTGTCCTGGACAAGACGGCCGATCCGATCAGCAGCCTGGCGGCCAACTTCGTGTCCATCACCAGGGCGGCGCAGCTGCGTCAGCCCGCGCTGCGGCTGCTGTTCCCGTCGCTCGCGCTGGGTCTGGACTCGATCTCCGCTCCGGCGCACGACGGCGAGTTCCACACCATCATCGATATCTGGCCGCGTCCGACGTGCTACTACGCGACCGAGTACCGGCGCAACGAGGAAGTCCAGGACGGGTCGATCCCGAAGTGGAACTACTGCGTCAACCCGCCCGCAGATCAGCAGATCCGCGGTTCGGCAAACGCGCCGCGACCGAACGTGCCGAACAACGGCGCGCAGATGCCGCCGGGTGTCGATCCGAACGAACGGACACCCATCCCGGCGAACTGAGTGGATGCCCGGCCCGGCCCGGAGCGCACGCACCGGACCGGGCATACTCGCTTGCAGGAGAGCGTGTGGTCCGGCTCACGGGCCCACGAAGGATATCGGTGCCATTGGTGCGCCGGGAAAGAGCAGGATTGATTCGATGACCAGCGACGACGCCGAGAGCAAGAAGGAAGCTGCCGCGGCGGACAAGCCCGATCTGGCGAAGGCCGACGCGACCGTCAAGGGCGCAGCGGCCACTCCCGAGCAGGACGCGGCCACTGTCAAGGCAGAGACCGTGACCGAGGCGGCGGCTCCCGCGCCCGCTTCGACCGGGAAATCGAGCTCCACGGGCTGGATCGCGGCTGGTGTGGCCGGTGTGGTTGCGCTCGGCGCGGCCACCGCGGCCGTGGTGTTCTTCCTGCAGAGCAATGACAAGGCCGACAAGCTCGACGCCATCGCCGACTCGACGAAGGCGGCCTGCGACTACGGCAACATTCTGGCCAACTACGACTACTCGAAGGACCTCGACGGCTACATCTCCTCGATGAAGGCGGGTGCCACCGGCGACTACCTGAAGGAATTCAGCGACGCCAGCGAGGCGCTCAAGGGCGCGATGGTCCAGGCCCAGGTGAAGTCCCGCGGTGAGGACGTGCAGTGCGCCTACATCTCTGGCACCACCGAGGACGTCAAGGCCATGGTCACCATGACCCAGTACCGGACCAACTTCACCCAGACCGAACCGGACCGGATGATGTTCGCCGTCGAGATGACCCTCGAGAAGTCCGACGACGGCAAGTGGCTGGTCAGCAAGCTGGATTCGCCGCTGCTCAAGGGCGGCAGCGGGGCCTCCGGTGGCGCTGCCCCCGGTGGTCAGCCTGCGCCGACGACGCAGGCGCCCGCGCCTGCTCCCGGTAACTGATCTGTCGATGCGAACGCCTCCGGCGGCAGAGCGACTCTGCCGCCGGAGGCGTTTTCGTGCGGACCAACCCCGGTCGTGCCGACCCGTCAGAACAGGGTGAGTGTTCCGGACGGCACTGCCGGCTCGACCGGCTTCCCCGTGGTCCGCGGTCTGGTGGTTTCGGCTTGCGCCGGGCGGGCTGCGGCCTCGCGTGCGGCCGCGCCCGCCAGTGTGTCGGCTTGTTCGTTGAAGTAGTTACCCACGTGCCCGCGGACCCAGCGGAAGCGAACCGGTCCTTCGCGCCTGGTGATGGCCCGGTCGATCTGCTTGATGATGTCGACGTTCTTCACCGCGCCGCCGGTGGAGGTGCGCCAGCCGTTGCGCCGCCAGCTGCCGATCCACTCGGAGGCGCACTTGATGGCGTACTGGGAATCGCTCTCGATGAGCATCGGCTCGGCGCCGGGGTGGGCGAGGATGGCTTCCAAGACCGCGCGCAGTTCGGCGATCTGGTTGGTACCGCTGACCGCTCCCCCGCTGTCGGCGGGACCCTGGTGATTCACCCAGGCCCAGCCGATGGCACCACCGGGATTGCGCAGGCAGGACCCGTCGGTGCTCACGATGATCATGACCGCCACCCTAGGCGATGCGGCCGACAAGATCGGTACCGTGGAATGCCTCTATCTCCCTTCGCAACCGCGACTCCGTACGGCGCAGTGCCGATCTCGCGGCCGCGTCTACGAGGCCATGGCACAGGCGGCCGAACACACCGCGTGGTGGTGGATAGTCGGCTTCGGAGGTCAGCACCGACCGTTCGTAGCCGAGTGGGTCGAACCGTAGTGTCACGGTTCCGTATACCCGCCCACGCAGGGTATACCCGATCACCGCATTGCGCCGGTATTCGGTGATCTCGCAGGTGGATCGGAGCGGGATCACCCCGAACAGGCGGATTTTCATCGCGAAGGCGGCGCCGAGACCCCGGTCGGGTTCGCCCGCGGGCTCGATGCCGGTGACGCCGGACATCCAGTGTGCGATGAAGCGGAAGTTCTCGGCGTAGGCGAAGGCGACGTCGACCGGTGCGCCGACGTCGCACGCATACTTGATGTGGCCCATCGGCCCTCCCTGATCACGGATGGCCTCAAAATTACTACAAATTTCCTCTTTATTCGCCGGAATGGCGGTCAGAGCTGTTCGACAAGGTATTCCGCGATCGGCATCGCCGAGGTCGCCGCCGGTGAGGGTGCGTTGAGGACGTGAATCGAGCGCGGTGTCCGCTCGATCAGGAAGTCGTGCACCAGGGTGCCGTCGCGCAGCACCGCCTGCGCCCTGATTCCCGCGCGATGCGGCAGCAGGTCGGCAGTGGTGAGTTCCGGGCAGTACTTGCGGCATTCGGCGAGGTAGCCGCGCTTGAACAGCGAATTGCGCAGCTCGCGCGCGCCGGTGCGGACATGGTCGCGGGCCACCCGATGGAAACCGGGGAAGCTCAGTACGTCGACCGCGTCGCGCAGGTCGACGCTGCCCTTGGGATAGCCCTCTCTGGCCAGGCCGAGGACCGCGTTCGGGCCGACGGTCAGCTCGCCGTCGATGGTCGGGCTCAGGTGGACGCCGAGGAACGGCAGCGCCGGGTCAGGCACCGGATAGATCAGCGTGCTGACGAGGTCGGCCCGGTCGGTAGGCAGCCGGTAGTACTCGCCACGGAACGGGATGATGCGGAAGTCGGTGCGGATACCGGCCATTCGCGCCATCCGATCGGCCTGCAAACCCGCGCACACCACCAGCGTGCCCGCGGTGGTCGAGCCGGTCGGCCCGGAAACCGTCACGGCGGAATCGGTTTCGCTGATCGACTCGATCGGGGTGCCGAGCATGATCCGGCCGCCCATGGCCGTCACCTGATCGGCCAGTGCCGCGGTGACCTTCGCGTAATCGATGATGCCGGTGGCGGGCACGAACAGCGCACCGACACCGGCGATCCTGGGTTCACGCCGGACCAGCTCCGCCGCGTCTATGGCCTCCACGTCGACACCGTTGGTGATCGATCGCTCGTAGAGGTCGAGCATCCGTGCGTGCTCGGCCGAATCGGTGGCCACCAGCAGCTTTCCGCATTCCTGGAACGGAATGTCGTTGGCGGCCGCGAACTCCTTGGTCCACTGCGCCCCCGCGCGGCACAGCCTGGCCTTCAAACTGTCCGGTGGGTAATAGATCCCGGAGTGGATGACGCCGCTGTTGTGCCCGGTCTGGTGCGCGCCGAGAGAGGACTCCTTGTCGAGCAGGACCAGGCTCGCCCCGGGAAACTTGGTCAGCAGCCGATGCGCGGTCGCCACGCCGACGATGCCGCCGCCGAGCACGCAGAAGTCGTACACACCGTCCGCGGTGCCGCCAGAACTCACACGCCGACGGTAGTCGGCGCCTTGTCGTCGGGCGACCGCGGTGCGGGCGTAGCGTCCGCGGCCGGTTCGGTGCCGTTCTGCCCATCGGTCGACGGCTGCTGCACCCGCTCGACGCGCAGGGTATGACTGCCGAGACCGGGATCGGACAGGACGAAGACCAGTTCGCCACGGCGCGTGTCGAGTTCGGTACGCAGCGCGGTCACGCCGGCCGGATCTGCCGTGATGCCGAGGTATTTCGTCGCGATGGTCGTCACCAGGTTGGTGTCCACCGTGAACGCGATGGTGTCGGTGCGCGCGGGCGCGACCTGCGCGCCGACGTAGCTGCTGGTGCCGATCCGCAGCCGTCCGCCGAGCGTCGAACTGTCCGGCGTCGCACCGGCACCGGACTGCTGGGTCGCCACGGTGCGGGTCGCGGTCGGCACGGCACGCTCGGACGACATCGTGAGTTCGACGATATCGCTGGCCGACCGCGGCGAAGGTTCCCCGGCGAGCGGCGGACGATGGTGCCCGTGCCCGGGTGAATCGGAAGGCGTCGCGTGGTCGGCGGCCGGTGGCTGCGCGAGTTCGGGCATGTGATTGACGATGTAGGCGCCCGCGGCCACGGTGAGGCAGAGGCTGGCGGCGCCGGCGATGACGGTCGCGGACAGGCGCACGATCTGCGCTGGTCGATGTGCGGTCACGATGCGGTCCTTCCTGCGTGTGGGTAAACCCGAGGGAACGGGGCCCGCATCGTTGAAAGCCACGCGCTGAATCCCACCGTACGGGGTGCTAGCTGGAGTTAGCACTCTCCGCCGGGTGAGATCAGGACCACATCTGGACGCATGACCTATAAGTCGTAGTCAGGGCGGTGAATCGAGGGCGTGGTTGTTTCTCACATCCACTCGGTGGGTATCCCGGGTTGGCAGGCGAGCGTCATTCACGACTGCCACGGTGGTCAACCCCCGGCCAACGACGTCCGGGGCAGTCGTCACGGATGGCGCTCAGAGACTGACGCTCGCCTGTTCCAGGGATATTTCTCAGGCGAACTGGCCTGCTTCGCGGCCGGATCCGGGCGGGCCCGCGAAGGCCTGCGCGATCCCGAGCCAGTGTTCGGCATCCGGGCCTTCGGTGACCAGGGCGGTGTCCTCGCGATGGCGTCGCTGGGTGGCGACCAGGCAGAAGTCGACGGCAGGACCGGTGACGCGCTGCTTCGCGTCCTCGGGGCCCCAGGTCCACAGGGTGCCGTCGGGTGCGGTCAACTCCACCCGGAATTCCTCGGCCGGGCCCGATTCACCGTGGACGGTGTAGGCGTAGTTCCTGGTACGGACGCTGATGTGGGCGACAGTGCGCAGCCGGGCGGTGGGCGTGCGGTCGACGCCGAGCGCGTCGGCGACGTCCTGTCCGTGCGCCCAGCACTCCATGATGCGGGCCGAGATCATCGACGCCGGGCTCATCGGCGGGCCGAACCAGGGCAGCTTGGTGCCCGCAGGCACGGCGGCCAGCGCGGCGATGAGCTCGGCGCGGCCCGCGCGCCAGCGCACGAGCAGCTCGGCGGGCGGGGTCTGCGCCACTTCCTCGGCGGCCTCGTCGACGAAGGTGAACATCTTCGGCGCGGCCTCGGTCAGCAGCTTCGTGAAGGTCTCGCCGTCGGTGGCGGCGAGCTTGGACACCTCGTCGGTCCAGGTCAGGTGGGCGATCTGGGTGGTGATGTCCCAGCCGGGCGACGGGGTCGGGGTCTGCCACTGTTCGGGGGTCAGCGGTGCGACCAGGTTTTCCAGATCCGCGCATTCGGCGGCGAAGTCGTCGAGGAGCGCTGCGAGGTCAGCCATCTGTTCCCTTGCCGATCATGGCGCGGCCCGGTACGGGTGCGCCTCGTCACCAAGAATCTCAGCGGCCCGAGAAAAATGCAAGCACGCGTGCTTGTTATTTGCCGCTACCAGCCGAAGGTGAGCAGGTGGATCGCGCCGACTACGACACCGAGCACACCACCGTGCACGTACAGCAGCCACGCGTCCTGCTCCACCGCGGCGTAGAACATCTCCATGAACTCGCCCGGCGTGAGTTTCTGCAGCTTGCGATCGGCGAACTCGTCGATCTTCTTCGCCTGCTCCAGCACGAACTTCTCGTCGTCGACCATTTCCGGCGCGAGGCTCATGCCTGCGCCCGCGCCGGAGATGGCGAGGTTGTCGTACCCTTTCCGCCCGATCGCCGCGCGCACCATGAACGCGGTCGGGCCGAGCTGGTGCTGGATCTCCTCGGCGACGACCCGCTCGATCAACTGCTTGGTCTTGTCGCCGTTCGGCCCATCGAGCAGCTCGTTGGACAGGTTCTCCACGGTCAGCACCTGGTAGGCCAGGATGTGCGCGAGGTCGGTCGCCGCCTGCGGCTGCCGCTTGGCCAGCAGGGCTTGGCGCCACAGGTACTTGTAGCGCGGCTGCGGGTCGCCCGGCTCGAACACCATCTTGATCGCGATGACGTTCACGATGACGCCGATCGCGGCCGAGGCCAGCAGCACGATCACCCACGCGGGCACCAGCCCCCAGTACGGGATCTGCGAGTGCACGTGCAGGTACAGCGCCAGCACCAGTCCGAACGGCGCGCCGAGCAGGCCGATCCGGGCCATGAACTTCAGTTCCGGCGCGGCGATGGTGGTGGTGAGGTCCTTGAGAATGGTCGGGTTCTTCTCCAGGTACCTGATCACGAAGTTCTTGACGTCGAGCAGCTGGTCGATGTTGTCGCCCAGGCTCGCGAACGCGCGCCGGCCCAGCGCGGGCAGCTGCCGGTCGACCCGCTGGTAGACGGCCTGCTTCACCGGCCGCGGCAGCGAGCGCCACAGATCGGGATTCTCCCGGTACATGATCTCGTCGACGATCGGTCGCACCTGGTCGCGGGCCCGTTCGGCGAGATAGTCGCCGATGCCGTCCAGATCGAGTTCATGGATGAAATCGCGCGGGCTGCCGATGCGCATCAGCGCCTTGTCGACGCAGATACTCGCCATCTTCTCGGCGCGGGCGGGGATGAAGCCCTGGAAACCGAGCCTGCGCCCGTCGCCGGAGAAGGTCGGCAGCACCTGGACCCGGCGCGGCAGATACGGGTACAGGACGTGCAGCATCGGTACCCGGAAGCCCTTGAAATGCAGCGGCCAGAAGAGCATGAGCACGCCGGTCCAGTTGGTGAGCCAGCCCGCCACCGCGCAGAAGATCGGGAAGCTCACCAGTTCGACCACGAATTTCGACTGCCCCGTCAGCTCTTCCCAATCGATGAAGAGTCCGGAGGCCAGTGTGGTCATCGAGGAGCCCCCTAGTGCTGACGCGCGAAGAACGTGAAGAACGTGAGAATAAGGCAATCACATTCTGACCGGTCTCGATGGGGTACGGCGTCGCGACCCCGTTTGCCGAGGCGGCCGACGCCCGATCTTCCGCGCCCGATGGACCTGGTCACGAGCCCAGTTCGTCGTCTGATCGTGCGGCTAGAGTGACCGGGCAGGCACGCGCTCATGTTCGGAGGGGACCGGTGGTGGAACAGGTATCCGCGGTGCAACCCCTCGGCGGCGACGATCCACGCCAGATCGGGGCGTACCGGCTGCTCGGCGTCCTCGGCGCCGGTGGCATGGGCAAGGTATATCTGGGCCGCAATGCGGGCGGGCGCACCGTCGCGGTGAAGGTGATCCGGCCGGATCTGCTGGGCGACACCGAGTTCCGGGTCAGGTTCCGCCGGGAGGTGGCCGCCGCGGGCCGGGTCGGCGGGGCGTTCACCGCGCCCGTGCTCGACGCCGATGTCGATGCCGATCCACCATGGCTGGCCACCGGTTACGTTGCCGGTCTTGCGCTCTCGGACGCGGTGGCCCGGTTCGGTCCCTTCGCCGAACCGTCGCTGCTCGCCCTTGGCCACGGGTTGGCCGAAGCGCTCGTCGCGATTCACGGTGCGGGCGTGGTGCATCGCGATCTGAAGCCGTCGAATGTACTGCTGGCCGTCGACGGACCCAAGGTGGTCGACTTCGGTATCGCGCGAGCGGTCGAGGACACCGCGCTCACCACCACCGGAAAGGTCATCGGCTCACCGGGTTTCATGTGCCCGGAGCAGGTCACCGGCGAACCGCTCGGGCCCGCGTGCGATGTGTTCGCGCTCGGTGGTGTGCTGACCTTCGCCGCATCAGGGCACGGACCGTTCGGCTCCGCCGAGATCGTGCAGATGCTGTGGCGGATCGTTTATGAGGAGCCGCGCCTGGAGGGCCTGCCACCGTCGCTGCGCCCGCTGGTCGCGGCCTGCGTCGCCAAGGACGCAGCGGCAAGGCCAACACCGCGGGAAGTACTGGCCGAGCTCGCCGGAATCGGCAGGCCCGAGCGATCGGGGTGGCTGCCGCCCGCGGTGCTCGAAGAGGTCAGCATGCGCGCGGTGCGCCTGCTCGACCTGGATTCCGGCCCGGCAGGCCTCGGCACGCCGGATGCCTCGATGCCGAACTGGGCTGCCACCGGCAGGCACACCGGCGGCCATACGCCGCCTCCTGGCACTCCCCTGCCTGCCGCGAACGTCGGCGGGTACACCCCCGCGCCATATTCGACTGCCGGTCGGCCGGTCGGCGGAGCCGGTGATCCCACCATGACGCCGACAGCCTGGCACCTGGCGACCCGTCCGGACGCCGTCTCGGGACCGCATCCGGTCCTGCCCGAGCGCTCGGCCCCGCGCCGCACCCGCCCTCTCCTCGTGGCCGCGGCGGTCACTGTCGCGGTGGCTGTCGCGGCGGGTGCGTTCCTGATCGGCGTCCAGTTGCGCGGCGAGCCCGATGCGGGCGGCGTTGCCATCTCGACGCCGGTCGCCGTGGACACGGACGCGCCGACCGCCACCGGTGCACCGGCCACCACCGTCCCCAGCGCCTTCGTCGGGAGCTGGCAGGGGCAGGCGTCGGACGGTCCGGTGCGCTTCGCGATCGAGCTGACCATCGGCAACGGCAAGGTCGGGCAGAAGGTGGCCACCGCGTCGAACACCGGGATGATCTCCGGTGAGCGCTGCGAGCGATCGGAGATCCTGGTCGAGGCCACCACCGACCGCCTCGTCCTGCGGGCGAAGCTGACCGGCAAGAGCGCGAGCGGCTGTCTCGACGAGGGCGCGACATCGACGGTCACTCTGCGGCCGGACGGCACCCTCGCCTACAGCACGCCGGGCGCGCTCGGCGGCAGCATCGCGGGCGTGCTGCGGAAGTCCTGATCGCCGGTTGCCGGTCGATTGCCGGACACGTACCGCCGGGTGTGAAACGGCGAACCGGACACCCCGCGCGGCCGGTGGTGGTTCACTACCACCACGAGCTTGTTTGGACCCGTGACCAGCACATCTCCCCAGGTGATGTCGATCGCAAAGTTTCAGCCGTTGCGATCTGGGTCACTACTATGCCAGACTCTCGTCCCACACTGTGAAGCCGTCCGGTCTCACAATGTCCGGAGAGGGAGTGGGTTGAGCAAGCGGCAAGTGCGTGAAGTTGCCACTCTCCCGGCGATGGCGCGGAAATCAGTCCTGATCGACCAGCGAGAGCGCTGCGGCGGTCAGC
Source organism: Nocardia sp. NPDC055029 (assembly GCF_053608525.1). Taxonomy (NCBI): domain Bacteria; kingdom Bacillati; phylum Actinomycetota; class Actinomycetes; order Mycobacteriales; family Nocardiaceae; genus Nocardia; species Nocardia sp. NPDC055029. The sequence goes on along the minus strand of NZ_JBSGVQ010000011.1, from coordinate 80,119 downwards.
AGGTCGACCAGCTCGCCGACCGGCGGACGCGAAGCGAGCAGCAGCCATTCGTGCGCGACACCGTTGACCGCGCCGGTGAGCAGGCCCGTGGCGAGCTGCGCGTCGCCGCGCAGCCGGACGCCCTTGCCTGCCAGCGCGGTCTCGATCAGCGCCGACCAGGCGTGGCGCCGCTCCCGGCGATGGTTCTCCATCCGATCGCTGACCCCGATCACCTCGATCAGCGCCACCTGCGCGCGGTACGGGTCGGAGCCGAGCGATTCCAGGTAGGCGGCCAGGCCCGCGCGCAGCGCGGCCTCCGGGTCGGAGTGGTCGATCACCGCCGTGGCGACCGCGGCCGCCGCGTCGTCCTGGATGCGGTCGTAGGCCGCGATGAGCACGTCCTCGCGGGTCTCGAACTCCTCGTAGAACTGCCGCTTGGACAGCCCGGCCGCCGCGCACACCTCGGCGAGCGAGCACGTGACGTACCCGCGTTCGGCGAAGATTCGCGTCGCTGCTTCCAGGAACCGCTGGCGCCGTTCGGCTTTACGCGCGACGACTGTACGACCCCCATACCGCCTGTCCGCTGTAGTCACCTCTCCAATGTATATGAAACCCGGGATCACACTTACCCTTCCGGGCTGCTCCAACCAATCCCCACAAAGAAGGACGGCTGACCAGTGCTGCGCACCCGAGGCTCGCGGACCGCATTGTCCGCTCTCGTACTAGCGGTGAGTGCCTCACTCGCCGCACCGGCATCGACCATGGCTGCCCCGCGGCCTGCGGCTCAGCCGAGCGTCCCGGCGATCGCGGAGAACGTTCCCTCCGAGACGCTGGCCGCGCTGGCACCGTCGATCGTAAGCGCCATCTCCGCTCCCGCCCCCATCGCCGACGGCGCGCAGGCCGCGATCCTGGCCCAGGCGCGCGTGCTGCTCGCTACGCCGGGCATCCCCGCGCAGGTCAAGTCGACGCTCGAGCGGGTCATCACCTTCCTCGACGGCAGTGGTGGCGGTGGCCCCGAGCTCCCGCCGTCCGACGGGCCGCGGATCGCGCAATTCCTCTACCCGACCATCGGCAAGGGCTGCATCGGCCCGACCTCCGATTCCGTCGGCACCGCGCTGGCCGTACCCGGCCCGGCCGAGCTGCCGCCGCCGGGACCCGCCGCGGGCCAGACCGGTTTCGTCTTCACCGCGCTGGGTACCAAAACGCCTACCGTCGCGCAGAACCCGCCGATGACGGTGCAGTGGGTCAACCTCGACAACCGGCGCACCGGCAACCAGCCGCTCACCACCGCGGCCGGAATCAACCCGGACGGACCGGCCACCCTGTCCGCCATCGCCGACACCGGTTCGGGCCGGGTCGCCGCGGTGATCACCGGTTCGCTCACCACGACCACCGCCGACGGTGACCGGACCTGCTCGTTCGCCCCGACCATCGGGTTCTTCTCCGTCGCTTGAGCCGACGCCGGATATTGGAGTTTCGATCTATGAAGTTTGCCGTCCCCGGCCTGATCAGCGGTCTGGCCGGCGCGATCCTCGGGGTGATTGCCGTGCTCGGCATCACCGCAGGCGCGCAACAGAATTCGATCCCAGCACCCGAGACCACCGCTGACCCGGGCTCGTCTGTGCTCGGCAACGTGCAGTACGGCAGCCGATGAACAGCGGGCGCAGGATAATCGCCTGCATTCTCGTCGGACTCGGCGCGCTGCTGCTCGCCGCCGCCGTCATGATTCCCACCTACACCGTCGGCAAGGTCGCCAAGACCCCGCTGGATCTGCGGATCACCACGATTGCCAAGAATGTGCCGGGCGAGGAAAGCCTTGTGCTGGACGCGAGGTCGCTGACTTCGCCGGAGGGCTCGGCCAAGGTCGACAAGAACGTCCCCGTCGTCTCGCAGCGCTTCCTGACCGTCGAGGAGCCCTCTGGCTCCGACGAGATGACGGTCCAGGCCGGCCAGACCCTGCGTCGTGACGACCGCGACGGCGACACCGGCATCCTGACGGCCTCGATCGACCGGGTCACCATCGACCGCGTGACGGGTCAGCCCGTCGACGCTTCGCCCAACGGTTCGCTCGCGGTCACCGTCGACAGGTCGGGCGCCTCGGTGGCCGACGCCCTGACCCGTCAGGGTCTGCAGTACCGCTTCCCGATCGGCACCGAGAAGAAGTCGTACCCCTACTTCGACACCAACGCCCGCTCGACCCGGCCCATCGACTTCGTCGAGGAAGCCGAGATCAACGGCGTGCCGGTCTACCACTTCCGGCAGACCATCCCGGTGACGAACATGAACGACGTGGTCCCCGCCGCGACCAACAAGCTCACCCTCCCCGCCGCCAAGTGGGGCCTCGAGGGCGACGAGCCGGTCACGATGACCCGCTTCTACACCAACACCCGCGACCTGTGGGTCGAGCCGCGGACCGGCGCGGTCCTCAAGGGCGGCGAGTCCATCCACCTCTACTACGGCCGCAGCGCCAACCAGGTCGATGTCACCGCCCTGAAGTCGCACCTGGTCTTCGACGAGGAGACCATCGACTCGCAGATGGCCGTCACCCAGGAGAGCCTCGACAGGCTCGACCTGTTCGGCAAGACCCTGCCGATCATCCTGGGCATCCTCGCCGCGATCCTGCTCATCGCGGGCGCCGTCCTCGGCGTCATGAGCGCAGGCGGTTCCACCGCGCGTCGCACCTACGACCCGCCCACCGAACAGCTCCGCTCCACGAACCTCTAGCTCGGTTCCCCTGCACAGCGCGGCCTCCCCGGATCACCCGGGGAGGCCGTGTTGCGTTCGCCGTCGGTGAACGACCGGCCCGGCAGGAACAAACCGGTGGGGCGGTGGGTTGAGTCAGCAAAGCTCAACTTTGGAAGGGTCGACATGACTACAGCTCAGAACCTGCCGGTGCTGTTCCTCACCGATCCGATCGTGCTGCCGGGCATGGTCGTGCCCATCGAATTGGACGAGTCGGCGCAGGCCGCCATCGACGCCGCGCAGGCCGGGAAGACCGGTGCCGTGCTCGTCGCGCCGCGGCTGGACGAGGGGTACGCCTCCTACGGCGTCGTCGCCTCGATCGAGCAGGTCGGGCGCATGCGCGGTGGCGCTCCCGCCGCCGTGCTCAAGGCCGAGCGCAGGGCGCGGATCGGGCACGGCGTGACCGGGCCCGGCGCCGCCCTGTGGGTGGAGGCCGAGGTCGTCGAGGAGGTGGCGGCCGACGCACGGACCACCGAACTGGCCGCCGAATACAAGAAGCTGGTCGTCGCGGTGCTGCAGCGCCGCGAGGCGTGGCAGATCATCGACATCGTCAACCAGCTCGACAATCCGGACGCCATCGCCGACACGGCCGGTTACGCGCCGTACCTGTCCGACGAGCAGAAGCGCGAGCTGCTGGAGACCCCGGACGTCGCCGTCCGGCTGACCAAGCAGATCGAGTGGATCACAGACCACATCGCCGAGGTCGAGGTCACCGACAAGATCTCCGAGGATGTCCGCGAGGGCATGGAGAAGAGCCAGCGCGAGTTCCTGCTGCGTCAGCAGCTCAACGCCATCCGCAAGGAACTCGGCGAGGACGAACCCGACGGCGCCGACGACTACCGCACCCGCGTGGAGAACGCCGACCTGCCCGAGAACGTACGCGCCGAGGCGCTGCGCGAGGTCGGCAGGCTGGAGCGCGCCAGCGATCAGAGCCCCGAATCGGGCTGGATCCGCACCTGGCTCGACACCGTGCTCGACCTGCCGTGGACGGTGAAAACCGAAGACAGCACCGATGTCCCGGCCGCGCGTGCCGTGCTCGACGCCGATCACCACGGCCTGGACGAGGTGAAGGACCGCATGGTCGAGTACCTGGCGGTGCGTGCGCGCCGGGCCTCGCGCGGGCTCGATGTCGTCGGCGGACGTGGCTCGGGCGCGGTGCTCGTGCTGGTCGGTCCGCCCGGTGTCGGCAAGACCTCGCTGGGTGAATCGGTCGCGAAGGCGCTGGGCCGCAAGTTCGTTCGCGTCGCCCTCGGCGGCGTGCGCGACGAGGCCGAGATCCGCGGCCACCGCCGCACCTACGTCGGCGCGCTGCCCGGCCGGATCGTGCGTGCGGTGAAGGAGGCGGGTTCGATGAATCCCGTTGTCCTGCTGGACGAGATCGACAAGGTCGGCTCCGACTTCCGCGGTGATCCGGCGGCGGCGCTGCTCGAGGTCCTCGACCCCGCGCAGAACCACACCTTCCGCGACCACTACCTGGATCTGGACCTCGACCTGTCGAACGTGCTGTTCATCGCGACGGCCAATGTCATGGACACCATCCCCGGCCCGCTGCTCGACCGGATGGAGCTCATCACCGTCGACGGCTACACCGAGGCCGACAAGGTGGCCATCGCCCGCGACTTCCTGGTGCCTCGGCAGCTGGAACGCAATGCCCTGACCGCGCAGGAGGTCTCGATCACCGATGCGGCCCTGCGCGAGATCGCGGCGAACTTCACCAGGGAAGCCGGTGTGCGCCAGATGGAGCGGCTGGTCGCCAAGGCGCTGCGCAAGGCGGCGACCAAGCTGTCCGGAGGTGACGCGCCCGCTTCGGGCGCCGACGTGATCGACATCGGTCTCGGCTACGATCCGTCGCTCGGATACGACAGCGCGGCAACGGGTCTGACCGTCGACGTCGACAACCTGACCGACTACCTGGGCCGTCCCCGGTTCACCCCGGACTCGGTGGAACGCACCGCGGTTCCCGGCGTGGCGACCGGCCTCGCGGTCACCGGTGCAGGCGGCGATGTCCTCTACATCGAGGCCAATGCCGCCGAGGGCGAGCGTTCGCTCACCCTCACCGGCCAGCTCGGCGACGTCATGAAGGAGTCGGCGCAGATCGCCCTCACCTACGTGCGCTCGCACCTGGAGGAGATCGGCATCGAACCGAAGGTCCTCGACCGCAATATCCACATCCACTTCCCTGCGGGTGCGGTGCCCAAGGACGGACCGTCGGCGGGCGTCACCATGGTGACCGCCCTGGTGTCGCTGGCCCTGGATCGCCAGGTGCGCGGTGATGTCGGCATGACCGGTGAGGTCACGCTGAACGGCCGTGTCCTGCCGATCGGCGGCGTAAAGCAGAAGCTGCTCGCCGCCCAGCGAGCGGGCCTGAAGACGGTCTTCATCCCGGCCCGCAACGAACCGGACCTCGACGAGGTCCCGGCGGAAGTGCTGGCCGCCCTGGATGTCCGTCCCGTCGCCGACGTGGCCGAGATCCTGGCCTACGCCATCGAGCCGATCGCCGAGCCTGCGGCCGAGAAGCTGGCGTACACGGCCTAGATCGTCACACTGGCGTAATCGTGCATTTCGCGTCTCCGCGGTCAGATATCTGACTGCAGCGAGCCGGATTGCACGATTACGCCAGTAGCTCTACCGGCTGACCGTGGGCGGCAACTGCGGCGCTTCGTCCGGACTGACGGTGATGACCGGCAGCTGATCGGTCTCGAAGCTGTCCTGCTCCTCCCCGAACTCGTCGTCGAAGTCGGCGTCGTCGTCGAATTCCGGGTCTTCGTCGGCGTCGGCCGCCGCGGACGGGGCGAGATCCTTCTCCACGCGTCGGGTCGTTCCCTGCGCGACCGCGCACAGGATCGGCTCCTCGCCCTCGGTCTCGGCGTAGACATCGCAGTGGGTGACCGCCTGACGGCGGGTGGCGCCGAGGACGGTGGCGTGGATGCGCAGCCGCTCGCCCATGGCCGGGCGCAGGTAGGTGATGGTGAAGCCGCCGGTCAGGACGTTGGGGCCGAGGACGGTGCCCGCGGCGAAGGTCAGCGCGTTGTCCGCCGCGTAGGCGAGCACCCCACCGTGCACGAAACCGAACTGCTGACCGTGTTCAGGCTGGATCTCGATGACCAGCGTGGCCGCACCGTCCCCGAATTCGGTCAGTTCGGTGCCGACGAGGCGCGCGAACGGCTGCGCGGCTAATACCTGGCGGGCCAGGTCGAGGTCGAGGGTGGTGGCTTCGGTCGGCATCGGGTGTTCCGTTCTTCGAGCTCTGTCGTGACATCGGTTGGCGCGCTACGGATATTGCCATCCGGCCGGTGCGGCGATTACCCCAGTGCCGCACCCGTCAGCGCCAGGTTGCGGCGGTTTGTCGGTACCGTGCGGTAATACTTCAACCGTGCCCCAGTGGCTGCTGCATGTCGATCTCGACCAGTTCCAGGCGGCGGTGGAATTCCGGCGTCGCCCTGAGCTGCGCGGACAGCCGGTCATCGTCGGCGGTACCGGCGATCCCGACCAGCCGCGCAAGGTCGTCACCTGCGCGTCCTACCCGGCCAGGGCCTACGGCCTGCGCGCCGGCATGCCGTTGAAGATGGCGCAGCGCAAGTGCCCCGACGGTGTGTTCCTGCCGGTGGACATGGCCGCCTACGAGGAAGCCTCCGACGAGATCATGGCGACCCTTGGCCGGGTGGCCGGCGCGGTCGAGGTGTGGGGCATGGACGAGGCGTTCGTCGCCACCGACGGCGACCCATGGCCGCTGGCCGCCGAAATCCGCAGCGCCGTCGTCGAACTCGGTCTGACCTGCTCGGTCGGCATCGGCGACAACAAGCTCACCGCGAAACTGGCCACCGGTTTCGCCAAGTCGGCGGGCAAGTCCTCCGCCGAGCCCGAACACGACCCCGGCGCCGCGGCCGGCGTCTTCGAGCTGACCGCGGCCAACTGGACCGAGCTGATGGGTCATCGCCCCACCGACGCGCTGTGGGGTGTCGGCGCCAAAATCGCGCATCGAATGGCCGCCCTCGGTATCGCCACCGTCGCCGACCTGATGGCCGCCGACCGGCAGCGCCTCGCCGCCGAATTCGGTCCCAACACCGGGCCCTACCTGTGGGTCCTCGGCCACGGCAAAGGCGACACCGAGCTCACGACCACCCCGCGAATCCCGGTGGGCCGCAGCAAGTCCGAGACCTTCCCACACGATCTCACCGAGCCGGAGGAGATCCGCCGGGAAGTGGCGAGACTGGCCACCGAGGTCGCCGAGGAGATGATCGAGCATCAGCGGATCAGCACCCGCGTCTCGGTCACCGTCCGCACCAAAACCTTCTACACCCGCAGCAAGCAGCGGAAACTCCCCGCGCCGACGGACGACATCCCCACCATCGTCGACACCGCCCTGGCGATCATCGACCGCTTCGACCTCGACCGCCCGGTCCGCCTCCTCGGCGTTCGCCTCGAACTCCTCCCGCCCGAGCAGCCCTGACCACCCCGAGCCCACCCCGACTCGTGATCGCCTGTCCAGGAAGTTTTGGTCTGCCCGTGGGCTGGTTCGCCTCGTATGCTCTGAGCCATGGATTACTCCGCGATGGTTGCCCGGGAGAACGACGGCCAGATCGTGCTCGCTCGTGAGCAGGTCGGGGACGATTTCCTCGGCGCAGGCGAGGTGACGATCAAGGTCCACTACTCGAGTGCCAACTACAAGGATCTCCTCGCGATCACCCCGCGCGGCGGCGTGGTGCGCAATTACCCGATCGTGCCCGGTATCGACCTCACCGGTGAGGTGGTCGCGTGCGAGACCGACGACTTCGCCCCCGGCGACCAGGTGATCGCGCACGGCTATGAAATCGGCGTCGCCCGCAACGGTGGCTTCGCCGAATACGCCAGGGTGCCCGCCGAATGGGTGGTGCGCCTTGACGGCCTCGACACCCGCGACGCCGCCACCATCGGCACCGCGGGCTTCACCGCGGCGATGAGTGTGCAGGCCCTGCTCGACCGTGGCCTCACCCCCGACGACGGCGCGGTCCTGGTCACCGGTGCGACCGGTGGTGTCGGCACGGTCGCCATCGACATCCTCTCCGGCCTCGGCTTCGAGGTCATCGCCTCCACCGGCAAGACCGACGCGGGCGACCTGCTCGCCGAGCTCGGCGCCAACGAGGTCATCGGCAGGCTCCCGCTCGATCAGGACGCCAAGCCGCGCCCCCTCAACAAAGCGTTCTGGGCGGCCGCGGTCGACAGTGTCGGCGGCGCGTCGCTGGCCCACGTGCTGAGCTCCATCGGCTACGGCGGCGCGGTCGCGGCGAGCGGCCTCACCGGCGGCGCCGAACTGCCCGCCACCGTGCTGCCCTTCATCCTGCGCGGTGTCAGCCTGCTCGGCATCGACTCCGTCTTCCTGCCGATCGAGAAGCGGCGGGCCCTGTGGTCGAGGCTGGGTAAAGAGCTTCGCCCGCAGCATCTCTCGGCGATCGAGTCGTTCGCCCCGATCACCGAGGTCGGCCGGGTCCTGCAGTCGATCAAGGACGGCAGCCACTCCGGGCGCACCGTCATCGGGGTCGCCGGCGAGTTCTGACCGGCTCCACAGCCCACTGTTCCCCACCTGCCGACGGTGACAGCAGGTGGGGAACAGTTATATCTAGACCGCGGTCTTGACCGGGACCGGTTCGTCGGCGAACTGGGTGCGGTAGAGCTCGGCGTAGCGACCGTCGGCGTTGAGCAGGTCGGCGTGGGTGCCGCGCTCCACGATCCGGCCCTGCTCGAGCACCACGATCAGGTCCGCGGCGCGGATCGTCGAGAGCCGGTGCGCGATCACCAGGGCGGTCCGGCCGTGCAGCGCCTCGGTGAGCGCTTCCTGCACCGCGGCTTCCGAGGTGGAGTCCAGCGAGGCGGTGGCCTCGTCGAGGATCACCACGCGCGGCTGCTTGAGCAGCAGCCGGGCGATGGTCAGGCGTTGCCGTTCGCCGCCGGAGAGCCGGTAGCCGCGTTCACCGACGACGGTGTCGAGGCCGTCGGCGAGCGAGCCGACCAGGTCGCCGAGGCGGGCCCTGCGCAGCGCGTCCCACAGCTGCTCCTCGGCCGCTTCCGGTTGTGCCAGCAGCAGATTCGCGCGGATCGTGTCGTGGAACAGGTGCCCGTCCTGGGTGACGAGGCCGACCGTGCGCTGGATCGATTCGGTGGTCAGCTCGCGCACATCGGTGCCGTTGAGCCGGACCGCTCCGGAATCGACGTCGTAGAGCCGCGAAACCAGTTGGGCGATGGTCGATTTGCCCGCGCCCGAGGATCCGACCAGGGCGACCAGCTGGCCGGGTTCGGCCCGCAGCGTCACCTCGTGCAGCACCTCGACGCCACCGCGGGTGTCCAGGGTCGCGACGTCTTCGAGCGAGGCGAGCGACACCTTGTCGGCCGAGGGGTAACCGAAGTCGACCGCGTCCAGCTCCACCGCCACCGGACCGTCCGGCACCGGGACCGCGCCGGGCGCGTCCTCGATCAGCGGCTTCAGGTCGAGCACCTCGAAGACGCGCTCGAAGCTCACCAGGGCGGACATGATCTCCAGGCGCGCGCTGGCCAGGGCGGTGAGCGGGGTGTAAAGGCGGGTCAGCAGCAGCGACAGCGCGACGACCGAACCGGCGTCGAGACTGCCCTGTAGCGCGTACCAGCCGCCGAGGCCGTAGACCAGCGCGAGCGCGAGGGCCGACACCAGCGTCAGCGAGGTGACGAAGGTGGTCTGCAGCATGGCGGTGCGCACGCCGATGTCACGGACCCTGGTGGCGCGCACGGCGAACTCGGACGATTCCTGCTTCGGCCTGCCGAACAGCTTGACCAGGGTGGCGCCGGGCGCGGAGAAACGCTCGGTCATCTGGGTGCTCATGGCGGCATTGAGCTGGGCGGCCTCGCGCTGCATGGCGGCGAGCCGGTTGCCTGCGCGGCGAGCCGGGATGACGAACACGGGCAGCAGCACGAGGGCGAGCAGGGTGATCTGCCACGAGATGCTGAGCATCACGGCCAGGGTCAGCGCCAGCGTCACCAGGTTGGTGACGACGCCGGACAGCGTGTCGCTGAACGCGCGCTGCGCGCCGATCACATCGCTGTTCAACCGGCTCACCAGGGCGCCGGTCCTGGTGCGGGTGAAGAACGCGACCGGCATCTTCTGCACGTGATCGAACACGGCGGTGCGCAGGTCGAGGATCAGCCCCTCACCGATCCGGGCGGACAGCCAGCGGATGACCACCCCCAGCCCGGCGTCGAGGATCGCGAGCCCGGCGATGGCGAGGGCGAGCAGCACGACGATCCGCGGTGCCGAACCGCCGACGATGTCGTTGACGACCCGTCCGGCGAGCACCGGCGTCGCCACGCCGAGGATCGCGGCCACCACGCTGAGCAGCAGGAACCCGGAGATCCGGCGCTGGTGCGGGTCGGCGAAGCGGAGGATGCGGCGTGCCGTGGCCAGGCGGAACGGCCGTTCCTCCTCTGGCGCGTTCATCCGCCGGTACATCTGGCTGTAGGCCACCGATTCGATACTCACTGCCACACTCCTCTTCGCTCCCCACCCATCGAACTCCTGCCCACCGACACTAAAACCTCAACAAAGGTTGACCGCAAATACTTTCCGCCGACGGCCGGTTCCGCGCACAGCGAAACCGGGCGCGGAAAGCCGCGGGTGGGGCCGAATAGGCTGGTCGGGTGGACGAGATCCGGAGTGCGGAGCTGCTGGCCGATGCCCTGCGTGGCCGGGTCACCTGTGCGGTCGACGCCTCGACGCGCAGGCTCGCGGAGTACTCCTCGGACGCCTCCAACTACCGGGTCAGGCCCGCGATGGTCGTGTTTCCCCGCCACGATTCCGACGTCGCCGCGACGGTGAGCTTCGCCCGCGAACACGGGTTGGCGGTGACCGCGCGCGGCGGCGGCACCTCGGTAGCGGGCAATGCGGTCGGCCCCGGCATCGTGCTCGATTTCAGCAGGCATATGCGGGCCATCCGGGCGGTCGATCCCGAGGCGCGCACGGCGCTGGTACAGCCGGGCGTCGTGCTGTCGGACCTGCAACGACGGTTGCGACCCGACGGCCTGCGGTTCGGACCCGATCCGTCCACCCAGGACCGCTGCACGCTGGGCGGGATGATCGGCAACAACGCCTGCGGTCCGCACGCGCTGGCCTGGGGACGCACCTCCGATACCGTGCGATCGCTGCGCGTCATCGACGGGACCGCGACGCAGCGCATGCTCGGCACGAATCCTGCCGAAATACCTGGCCTTTCCAGCTTCACGAATACCCACCTCGCGGTGTTGCGCACCGAGCTGGGCAGGTTCGACCGCCAGGCCTCCGGCTACGGTCTGGAACATCTACTGCCGGAACGCGGTTCGTCGATCGCGAAGGCGTTCGTCGGCACCGAGGGCACCTGTGGGCTGCTGCTCGAGGCCGAGATCGAGCTCACGCCGCTGCCTGCCGCGACAGTGCTGACCGTGCTCGGCTATCCCGATATCGCCACGGCGGCAGACGATGTCGCCGCGGTGATGGGATGCGCGCCCGTCGCGGTGGAGGGTATCGACGCCGGGTTGGTCGACCGGGTGCGCGCCCATCGCGGGACGGTGCCCGAGCTGCCGCGCGGCCGCGGCTGGCTGTTCGTCGAAACCGCGGGTGCGAGTGCCGCCGAAGCGCTGGCCGCGGCCGAGCGGTTGTGCCGGGAAGCCAATGCCGACGACTACCGGATCGTCACCGATCCCGCTGCGACTGCGGCACTGTGGCATATCCGCGCCGACGGGGCGGGATTGGCCGGGCGGACGCCGGACGGGAAACCGGCGTGGCCCGGCTGGGAGGACGCCGCCGTCCCGCCCGAGCGCCTTGGCACGTACCTCCGTGAATTCGCGGCGCTGACCGGTGAATACGGAGTCGACGGACTGCTGTACGGCCACATCGGTGACGGCTGCATCCACGTCCGCCTCGACTTCCCGATCGCGGACGCGCCACAACAGTTCCGCTCCTTCCTGTTCGAGGCCGCCGAACTGGTAGTGCGCCACGGTGGCTCGCTGTCGGGCGAACACGGCGACGGCCGAGCCAGATCCGAACTGCTCGCGGTGATGTACTCCCCCGCCGCCCGCGCCGCCTTCGCCGGATTCAAGGCCCTGTTCGACCCCGATGACGTGCTCAATCAGGGAGTACTGGTCGCGCCGAATCCGGTCGACGCCGATCTACGCGTGGCTGGGCTCCGGCCGCTGGCCCCGGCAGGCGGCTTCGCCCTGTCCGCCGACTCCGGCGATCTGTCCACAGCTGTGCACAGATGTGTAGGAATCGGCAAGTGCCGTGCGGACACTCGCGGTTCCGGCGGCTTCATGTGCCCGTCCTACCTGGCGACCGCCGACGAAAAGGACACCACACGCGGCCGGGCCAGAGTGCTGCAGGAAGTAGTGCGCGGCGAACTCGACTGGCGCGCACCGGCAGTCGAGCAATCCCTGGACCTGTGCCTGTCCTGCAAGGCCTGTGCCTCGGACTGCCCCGCCGGCGTCGACATGGCGACCTACAAATCCGAAGTCCTCCACCGCCGCTACCACCATCGCCTACGCCCCCTCGACCACTACGTCCTCGGTCAACTCCCCCGCTGGCTCACCGCCGCACAACGCTTCCCCCGCCTCGCCAACGCCCTCGCCGCGCGCCCGCTGCTCCGGCGCACGGCCATGCGCGCCGCGGGAATCGACCCCCGCCGCGAGGCTCCAGTACTCGCGACGACATCATTCCGCCGAATCTGGCAGGACATCGGCGGCGACAACCGCACAGATCCGGCCGCGATCGCCCTGCAGCGCACCCCGCACCGCCACCTCCTGCCGAACCTGCTCCCAAACACCGAGACGCATACTGCCGCGACGCCTGCCGCGACGCCTGCCGATGACAAGGCGGCAGACGGCCCGACTGCGGGCGACGCGGCTGCGGGTGACGCTGCGGCTGGCGGCCAGGTTGTGGGTGATGCGGCGCTGGGCGAGGCGGCTGCACGTGACGCGGCTGTGGGCAACGCAGCGATTGGTGAGGCGGCTGCAGGTCCCTCAGCGACGGGCGACGCGGCAATGGGGTGGGCAGGTCTACCGGCCGCTACCACCGGTGAGGTGATGCTGTGGGTCGATACGTTCACCGACACGTTCGCACCGGACAACGCCGTGGCCGCGACGTTGCTGCTCGAACAGCTCGGCTATCGCGTCCGTATCCCGGCGGCTCGCGTCTGTTGCGGACTGACCTGGATCACCACCGGCCAGCTCGACGGCGCCCGCGCCCGCCTACGCGCCACCCTCGACGCGCTGGCCGATCACGTGGCGGCGGGTGGCCTTGTCGTCGGCCTCGAACCGTCGTGCACCGCCACACTGCGCGCCGACCTGCCCGAACTACTCCCGGAAGATCCTCGCGCACCACAGGTCGCCGCCGCCGTGCGCACCCTCGCCGAATTCCTGCTCGAGCATCCCGGTTGGCAGCCGCCACGGCGCACCGGCGAGAGGGTCGTCGTCCAGCCGCACTGCCACCAGCACGCCGTGGGTGGCTTCGCCGCGGAACGCAGGCTGCTGGCCGCGATGGGCGTCACCGTCGACGAGCTCGCCGGGTGCTGCGGGCTGGCAGGCAACTTCGGCATGCAGAAAGGCCACTACGACGTCTCGGTGGCGGTCGCCGAGAACGCGCTGCTCCCGGCCCTGCGCGCCGCCCCGCCCGCGACGACGTTCCTGGCGGACGGCTTCTCCTGCCGAACCCAGGCCGAGCAGCTGGCGGGTGTGCGCGGTGTGCCGTTGGCGTCGTACCTGCTCGGCGGCTGACCCGGCCGTTCGGCCCACCCGCTGCGACCCCGTTCCCGCCGGTGGTGGCTCGGTTCGATAGGCGCAAGAACTCGCCAGCTCAGCGGCCTGCGCAGCCGGATGCTCAGCTGCCGTGCGGCAGCGTCCCCGGCGCGAGCTGGTACCCCGAACTGCCCGCGGACCCGCTGCCCCACGCTGCCAGCAGCCAGTTGAGCGCGTTGGTGATCATCGGTTTACCTCCTACGGCGATGGGGATGCCAGATGTTTGCCATCGGAGGGGTATCGCGGTCCACGTGGCGAACATTACGAATCCACATCCGCACCGGATCGGGCGCGCACAATGGTCGGGTGCGCGATCAGACCCTCGACCCCGGCCTGACGACGGCCGGGGTGTCCAGGACCGTCCGGTCGACCAGGCCGTTCGACGTCGGGCTGACCGTGGTCCCGCTGCGGCGCGGCGGCGGCGACCCGTGCCATCACGTCGACCTCGACGGCGCGCACTGGCACGCCTCGCGGATGCCGAGCGGCGTGGTCACCTACCGGCTCACCCAGGACGGCCGCGACGGTGCGCATGCGCGGGCGTGGGGGCCGGGCGCCGAGGAATTCCTGGCCGGTCTGGACCGGATGCTCTGTCTCGAGGAAGACCTCGACGACTTCGCTCCCGACCATCCCAAGCTGGTCGAAGCGCATCGCGTGGTGCCCGGCCTGCGCATGCTGCGGACCGGGCTGGTATTCGAGTCGCTGGTGCCCGCGATCCTCGAGCAGAAGGTGCACACGAAGTCGTCGTTCGCGTCCTGGCGGAGCCTGGTGCGCGAGTTCGGGACGAAGGCGCCAGGTCCGGCACCCGCCGGTCTGATGGTCGCGCCCGACGCCGAGACCTGGCGGCGCATCCCGTCGTGGAAGTACCACCGCGCCAATGTCGGGCCGCAGCGCGCGCAGACGATCGTGCGCGCCGCCAGGGTGGCCGACTCGATCGAGCGCACCGCCGACCTGCCGCCCGCCGAGGCCGCGCAACGGTTGCGCAGCCTCCCCGGCATCGGTGTCTGGACGGTTGCCGAGACCGCGCAGCGGGCCTTCGGTGACGCCGACGCCCTCTCGGTCGGCGACTATCACCTGGCCGCGGTGGTCGGCTGGAGCCTGCTCGGCCGCCCGATCGACGACGCGGAGATGATCGAGTACCTGGAACCGCTACGCCCGCACCGCTATCGAGCGGTCCGGCTGCTCGCGCTCAGCGGCCAGGCGCGCAAACCGAAGTTCGGCCCGCGCACCCCGATCACCGATCACCGGCACCGCTAACGGATCGCGCGCTGGTCGAGCACGCAGCGCCCCGACTCCACCAGGGTGTCGCGCGCCCGCCTGCGCACCCGGCACTCGTCGACGGTGCAGTCCAGGTGCGATTGCATTGCGGCATGGGCCTGTTCGGCGTCCATAGGGCCCGGATCGGTGCCGCAACCGAGTAGTGCAGCGGCAACATGCATGTTCACATCGCTCAATTGCATGAACCAAGCACAGCACGCAAACGCCCGGCTAACGGTCAGTACACGCCGATCCCGATATTTAGCGCGAATTCCCAGCACAAGATCCAAGGGGGAGTGCAGGATTCCCCATAGTGGACGAAATCCACCGCCAGACCGGGGTTATGGGTCGTGGCGGGTTGCGAACACAGGAGGAGTGGGGCTGTGGCAACGAACGCATCGACCGGAGCGGGTGGCACGGCGGCGGGTGTCTCCTCGACACTGCCGCGCCGCCAGCTCGGGCGCTATCTGCGCGATTGGCGAACCCAGGCGGGTCTGACCATCGCCGAGGCGGCCAAGTTGATGGAATGGGGCGCCAGCACACTGCAGCGCCTGGAAAAGGGTCAGGCCGATCGCATTCGGACGATCGACATCCACGAACTGTGCCGGATCTACGGCATTCCCGACGATCTCGCCGAAGGATTGACCGGCCTCGCGCAGCAGGCCGCTGTCAAGAGCTGGTGGCACGCCTACGGCGATCTGATTCCCGAAAACTTCGACGTCTATGTGGGTTTGGAGGCATCGGCGCATCGGTTGCGGGCCTATCAGTCCGAATTGGTCCTCGGCCTACTCCAGACGGCCGACTACGCGCGGGCGCTGAATCACCTGGGCTATCCCAAGGATTCGGTCGACGAACTCGACCGAAGGGTCGCGTTGCGGCTGCAACGGCAGGCGTTGATCACCCGCAAGCATTCGCCCGCAGAGATCGATGTGGTTCTGCACGAATCGGTATTGCATCGCATCGTCGGTGATGCAAAGGTAATGGCTGCGCAGCTGCGACATCTTGCCGACACGAGTACCCGAAGCAATGTGGCTCTGCGTATCCTGCCGTTTGCCGCCGGTGTTCCACTCGGAGTCTCCACCGGACCTTTCACGGTTCTCGAGTTCGGCACCGACAGCAAGGGGCAACCGGTCGAACCGCCGGTGGTGTATGCCGAAGGCTTCACCGGCGATCTCTACCTGGAACGACGCGCGGATGTCAGAAGGTACGACCGGGCTCACGAGTGCCTCCAGCGTCATGCGCTGGATATTCAACCGAGTAGAGACCTGCTGCGGCGGGTCGCGAAGGAGTATGTGGCATGAGTTTCGATCTCGTCGACGCACACTGGTTCAAGAGCACGCGCAGCGGCGCTGGCAAGGACTGCGTCGAAGTCGCGTTCCTGTACGGCGGGCGCGTCGGCGTCCGTGACAGCAAGAACCCGGCGGGCCCCGCTCTGGTCTTCGACGGACCGAGCTGGGACGCCTTCACCCGCGGCATCGACAACGGCGCGTTCGCCTGCGCGCTTGGCGCACGGTGAACAGCAAGCGCACCATCGACACCACCGGCGCCACCTGGCTGCGGGCGGGCACCGCGGGGGCGGGCAGCAGCGTCGAGGTCGCCATGCTGGACGACGGGTATGTCGCCCTACGCGATGGCAAAAACCCCGGCGGGCCGGTGTTGATCTTCACCCCGAGCGAATGGGCCGCGTTCACCGCGGGCGTGCACGACGGCGAGTTCGATCGCCCTTGATCACGTTTGGATCAAGACGCGGCGGGTAACCCTTGGTTATGGACCGAGGGTTGAAGAAAATGCCACCCCGGTACCGGAGGCTGGCGCCTGAGGACGGGGTGGAGCGCCTGATCGTGATACTGCTTTTCGCGGTGTCGTCGGTCGGAATCTATGTGCTCACCGGCTCGTTGCTCGCGGCGCTGTTCATCGGATTACTGGTCGGATTAGTCGCGGTAGGGACTGTAGCCGTGTTGTAGGTAGCAGTCGCTGCGGGGTTCGCCTGCGCGGACCCCGCAGCGCAGCTGCCTACCGCCGGAACAGTTTGTTGCCCAGCCAGACAATCGGGTCGTATCGACGATCGACGACGCGCTCTTTCAACGGAATCAACGCGTTGTCGGTGATCTTGATGCCTTCCGGGCAGACCTCGGTGCAGCATTTGGTGATATTGCAATAACTCAGACCCGCTTCCTCCTGCGCCAATTCGCGGCGATCGGCGGTGTCGAGCGGATGCATCTCCAGTTCGGTGATGCGCATCAGATAGCGCGGCCCGGCGAAGGCCTGCTTGTTGTCCTCGTGATCACGCACCACATGACAGGTGTTCTGGCACAGGAAGCACTCGATGCACTTGCGGAACTCCTGTGAGCGCTCCACGTCGACCTGTTTCATCCGGTACTCGCCCGGCGCGAGATCCGCAGGAGGCGTGAAAGACGGTATCTCCCTGGCCTTCTCGTAATTGAACGAGACGTCGGTAACGAGGTCCTTGATGATCGGGAACGTGCGCATCGGCGTCACCGTGATCACCTCGTCCTGGGTGAACGTCGACATTCGCGTCATGCACAGCAACCCCGGTCTGCCGTTCACCTCCGCCGAACACGAACCACATTTGCCCGCTTTGCAATTCCAGCGCACCGCGAGGTCGGGCGCCTGGGTGGCCTGCAGGCGATGGATGATGTCGAGCACCACTTCGCCCTCGTTCACCAGCACCGTGAAGTCCTCGAGACCGCCGCCGTCGACATCACCGCGCCAGACCCGGAACCGGGCGTCGTACCCCATCGCTACGCCTTTCCCTCGGCCGAGCTCGCGGCCGGATGTTCGGCCAATTCCTGCCCGGTGTAGTACTTCTCGAGTTCGCTCAGTTCGAACAGGGCGAGCAGGTCCTCGCGCATCGGCGTCTGATCGGCCGGGGTGACCGTGATCGCCGGCATCTGCTGTCCCGCCGTGGCGGGGTCGATCGCGCAGACCAGCAGTTTGTTGCGCCAGTCCGGATTCATGCCCGGGTGGTCGTCGCGGGTGTGCCCGCCGCGGCTCTCGGTGCGCAACAGCGCGGCCTCGGCCACGCATTCGCTGACCAGCAGCATGTTGGCCAAGTCGAGCGCCAGGTGCCAGCCGGGATTGAACTGCCGCTGCCCTGCCACCGTGACGTTGGCGAATCTGGCGCGCAGCTGCGCCAGCTTCTCGATCGCCTCGCGCACCTCGTGTTCCTTGCGGATGATGCCGACCAGGTCGTTCATCGTCTCCTGCAACTCGCTGTGCAGGGTGTAGGGGTTCTCGCCGGGACCGGCCGCGGGTGGATCGAACGGTGCCAGTGCGGTTTTCGCGGCTGCCTCGATATCGGCGCCGGCCGGTGCGGGCCGCTCGGTGAGCTGCTTGACGTAGGCCGACGCGCCGAGCCCGGCCCGCCTGCCGAATACCAGCAGGTCCGACAGCGAGTTGCCGCCGAGCCGGTTCGAGCCGTGCATGCCGCCGGAACACTCACCGGCGGCGAACAATCCGGGGACAACGGCCGCGCCGCTGTCGGGGTCGACCTCGATGCCGCCCATCACGTAGTGACAGGTCGGGCCGACCTCCATCGGTTCGGCGGTGATGTCGACGTCGGCCAGTTCCTTGAACTGGTGATGCATCGACGGCAGCCTGCGCACGATCTCGTCGGCGGGCATCCGGGAGGAGATATCCAGGTAGACGCCACCGTGTTCGGTGCCGCGCCCGGCCTTGACCTCCTCGTTGATCGCTCTGGCGACCTCGTCGCGGGGGAGCAGGTCGGGGGTGCGGCGCGCGGAATCGTTGTCGCGCAACCACTGATCGGCCTCGGCCTCTGTCTCGGCGTACTGGCCCTTGAACACCGGCGGGATGTAGTCGAACATGAACCGCTTGCCCTCGGAGTTCTTCAGCACGCCACCGTCACCGCGCACGCCCTCGGTGACCAGGATGCCCTTCACGCTCGGCGGCCAGACCATGCCCGTCGGATGGAACTGCAGGAATTCCATGTTGATCAGCGTCGCGCCCGAGCGCAGCGCCAGCGCGTGCCCGTCGCCGGTGTACTCCCAGGAATTCGAGGTCACCTTGTAGGACTTGCCGATGCCGCCGGTGGCGAGCACGATCGCGGGCGCCTTGAACAGCACCAGGCCGCCCGACTCACGCCAGTACCCGAACGCGCCCGCGATGCGGCCGTTGTCGGTCAGCAGTTCGGTGATCGTGCACTCGGCGAAGACCTTGATCCTGGCCTCGTAGTCGCCGGTGGCCGCGTGGTCCTCCTGCTGCAGCGAGACGATCTTCTGCTGCATGGTGCGGATGAGCTCGAGTCCGGTGCGGTCGCCGACGTGGGCAAGGCGCGGGTAGGTGTGGCCGCCGAAGTTGCGCTGGCTGATCCGCCCGTCCGGTGTCCGATCGAACAGCGCGCCATAGGTTTCCAGCTCCCACACCCGGTCGGCGGCTTCGCGCGCGTGCAGTTCGGCCATCCGCCAGTTGTTGAGGAACTTGCCACCACGCATGGTGTCCTTGAAATGGGTCTGCCAGTTGTCCTTCTCGTTGGCATTGCCCATCGAGGCCGCGCAGCCGCCCTCGGCCATCACGGTGTGCGCCTTGCCGAACAACGACTTACACACCACCGCGACCGAGAGCCCCTGCTCCCTTGCCTCGATGACGGCACGCAATCCGGCGCCGCCCGCCCCGATCACCACGACGTCGTAGTCGTGTTGTTCCACTTCTGGCATGTCGATGAAGCTCCTCGAGTCGACGCGAAATCAGTTGACGAACCGCAGGTCCGAAATGGTCTGGCTCGCAACCAACATCACGTAGAAGTCGGTGAGCGCGAGGGTGCCGAGGGTGGTCCAGGCCAGCGCCATGTGGCGGGTGTTGAGCTTGGAGACCTGGGTCCAGAACCAGTACCGCACCGGATGCGCGGAGAAGTGCTTGAGCCTGCCGCCCGCGATGTGCCTGCACGAGTGGCACGACAGGGTGTAGGCCCACAGCAGAATGACGTTGACGGTCAGCACGATATTGCCGAGACCGAAGCCGAAACCGCCGGTGTCACCGTGGAATGCGGTGATCGCGTCGTAGGTGTTGATCACCGATACCACCACCGCGACATAGAAGAAGTAGCGGTGCGAGTTCTGGATGATCAACGGCAGCCGCGACTCACCGGTGTAGCGCGTGTGCGGTTCGGCGACCGCGCAGGCCGGCGGGGAGAACCACACCGAGCGGTAGTAGGCCTTGCGGTAGTAGTAGCAGGTCAGCCGGAAGCCGAGCAGGAACGGCAGCACAACGAAGCCGAGTGGGATCCACATCGGGAGTTCGCCGAACGGGGTGCCGAAGTGGCTCGATCCCGGTGCGCAGGAGTCGCTCAGGCACGGGGAGTAGAACGGCGTCAGATAGTGGTACTGCGGCACCCAATAGGCCGTGCGCACAAACGATCTGATCGTCGCGTAGCCGACGAAGGCGGCCAGGCCGATTGCGGTGAGCAGGGGTGGCAGCCACCACCGGTCGGTGCGCAGGGTGCGCGCGGCGATACGGGCTCTCGTCTTGCTGAAGACGCCCGTGCCGGACGGCGGGGTGGTGGTCGGTGCGGCACTCACGGTGGATGCCTCGCTGATCTAGGCCGTGCGGCGGTTGATCATTCCCCACCGCGATGGATTGTGATGTGGAGCACCATACGCCTGTGTTATCGCCGCTCGAGCCGGGTCTCCCTCAACCGGCCATGACCGCCTCGGTGATCTCTGTCACAGGCCGGGAATGCCGGGTCCGGACAGGGGTCGGCGCGGCGACCCTGGGTGGCAGGACCGCCGCGCCGGTGAACAGGTCTTCTATTTGGTTCGCGGCCGGGAGTGGAAACCGAGCCCCTCGTCCTGCGCGCCCATCCAGGCGGCCTCGTCGGACTTGCTGTCCGGGACATAGATCGGTTCCGCCCTGCGTGGGGCGGCGAGCTCCGGCGGTGGCGCCTGCTCGAACTCCTCGGCATCGATGACGAGCCGCTCGAGGTCGTTCTCCAACCTGCGCACGGTGGCTGCGTCGCCGTAGTTGGAGCGCAGTGCGCCGATCGATTGCCGGAGTTGGCCGACCGCGTAGCGCAGTTCCGCGATATCGCTGCGTGTCATCGTTACCTCCTGTGTATATGGCGGGCATACCGACTCGTCGGATCACCTGGCACGCCCGTGAACTCCCGGGCCGCACTGCACCGAGCCGTGTGACTCACCACACAACGTGATCTCCACCACAATAACCGAGCTTTTCGGTTTGCGCCCGAAGTTGGGTCGGATCCCGCGGTTGCCGTCCGGTAACTCGCGACCTCAGCCCGCGACGGCGTAGTGCTTGCGGACGCCCTCGGCCGCGCGCTCGACCAGCGTGGCGATCGAGTGGGCGACCTCCTCGGCGCACTCGAGGATGACGCTGTGCCCCGCGCCCTCGATTCGCACCAGTTCGGCGCCCGCCAGCTGGGAGGCGAGCACCACCGAGTGCGTGAACGGCACCATCAGGTCGGCCGAGCCTGCCAGCACCAGGGTAGGCAGCTCGCTCAGTCGCGGCAGGGTGTGTGCCTCGTCGAAGGTCAGCAGCGAGCTCAGGAAACCCGACATCGTCAGCAGCGGCGTCTCGTTGAGGATCGCGGTCGCGATCGCGGCGACCCGCGGGTTCACCCGCCTGGTCCCCGCGCTCGCCTCGCGGATCAGCGGTCCGAAGATCCAGCGCGAGAAGCGCTTCGACGCCTGCATCACCCGCGGCGCGTGCACGACGGCCCGCTGGAGCGAGGCGACGGCGTGCCGGTTGAGCAGCCTGCCGAGGCCGACCTCGGTGATCCCGCCCGCCGCGCCGGCGATCAACCCGATCCCGGCGACCCGCTCGCCGATCGCCGCCGGGAACAGCCGGGCGTAGGCCAGCAGCACCATCGCGCCCATCGAATGGCCGACCAGCACGACCGGCCCGGTGGGCGCGATCGCGCGCAGCACGGCGTCGAGGTCGGTCGCGAGCTGGTCGATCGTGTAGGTCGTGTGGTGGGCGTGCCCGGATTCGCCGTGGCCGCGGTGGTCGTAGAACACCATCCTTGTCCCCGCGTCCCAGTGCCGGAGCAGCTGTTCGCGCAGGATCGCCCAGGACTCGGTGTGCAGGCAGTGGCCGTGGACGAAGACGACGGTCAGCGTCGCGTCGGCGGCGCCGAAGGTGCGGACCGCGATCGGCACGCCGTCGTCGGCGGTGACCGTCGCGCGTCGGACTGTGTTCATCGGAGCGCTGGCGCGCTCGGGTTCGCGGCCCCTTGGGTCCCGCTGATCAGGCGCCATGGCTTGCTCCTTCGTCGCCTGCGCCATGACGCCTGATCAGCGGGACGGCCGCGAACCCGCCGCTGCGCGGCGGGCCCCTCCTCGGGGTCGGGGCGTGTGTGGCGTGGTGGTCCTGTATGGACATTTTCGAATCAGATTTCCGGGCCGTTAGCCCGCGAATCCTCGCGTTATCCAGCTGATGCGCAACCGAATCCGGACGGGCTCCGGTCGTTATCAAGGAGACTCTTCGGCTTTCTAGCGCTATTGCTAGAAATCTGTAGATCAACCTGCGGACGCAGCCCGTGAGGTCCGTATCGGCATATCTAGTAGAAGGGCTAGATAGCCGAAGAGAGCTATACGCTTCGGAGGTAGCGGCCGAAGTGCGGGACCGTGAAGCCGATCGTGCCGCGTTCGGCCGAGTAGATCAGGCCCTTCTTGATCAGGCCGTCGCGCGCGGGGGAGACCGAGGCGGGCTTGCGGCCGAGCTCGGCGGCCACCGCCGACGTCGCCACCGGGCCGTCGTCGCCGGCGAGATCGGCCATCGCGCGCATGTACTCGCGCTCGGCGGGCGTGGCGCGCTCATAGCGGGAACCGAAGAAGCCGACCGCCAGTTCTTCCTCGGCCGTCGGTGCGGCGACCTCGACGTCCTCGGCGGTGATCGGGCTCTCCGGCGCCTGATCCCAGGCCGCCTTGCCGTAGGCCTGCACGAAATACGGGTAGCCGTCGGCCTTCTGATAGAGCGAGTCGAGGGCTTCGGAGGTGAACTTCACCTCTTCGCGCTCGGCGGGGGCGATCAGCGCGAGGTCCGCCGATTCCCGGTCGAGCCGATCGATGCGGTGATAACTGAACAGGCGCTCCGAGTAGCTCTTGGACGCCGAGAGCACCGCGGGCAGATGCGGCAGCCCCGCGCCGACGACGATCAGCGGCGCGGCGTCCTGGCTGAGCTCGTGGCAGGCGCCGCAGATCGCGGACACATCGGCAGGGCCAAGATCCTGCATCTCGTCGATGAAGATGCCGATCCCGACGCCGATGTCGGCCGCCAGCGCAGCGGCCTCCTTGAACAGCTCGATCAGGTCGATCTCGATATCGCCGGAATCGGCGCGCCCGGTCACCGCGGGTACATCGATGCCGGGCTGCCAGCGTTCGCGCATGCCCTTGTCGGCGGTGGCGCGCAGGGCGAAGGCCTTGAGGATGCCGAGGAAGTCGTCGACGTGTTCGGGATTGCGGTGCGCCATCGCGATCGCGCGTACCGCCATGTGCAGCGCGGACGACAGCGGCCTGCGCAGATCCTGATCCGGCCGCGCCTCGATCTTGCCGGTCCCCCAGCTGCGCGAGACAGCGGCCGAGCGAAGCTGGTTGAGCAGCACGGTCTTTCCCACGCCACGCAAACCGGTGAGCATCACGCTGCGCTCCGGCCTGCCCCTGGCGACGCGCTCGAGCACGATGTCGAAGGCGGCGAGTTGCTTGTCGCGCCCGGCCAATTCGGGTGGACGTTGGCCGGCGCCGGGGGCGTAGGGATTGCGCACGGGGTCCATGCCGGACAACCGTAGCGCGTCGGCACGGCAGAATCTCGGTAACTCTGGGCTGTGTCCTAGATACTGCTAGCGAACGTAAGACGAGCGGAATGGGGACGGAGCGGCATGGTCGAGGAATCCTGGCGCGATGGTCACGACGCCGAGCCTGAGGTGGCCTCCACCGCCGAGATCGTCGCGGGTTGGGAGCTGCCCGCGGGCGCTTTCCTGGCCGACACCATCCGGCGCGGCGTGCTCGCCACCATCGACGCCGGATACGACGATCCGGCGGCGATCGCCGACCTGGCGATCGGGCCGCTGGTGATCGCGCTCGGCAGGCTGGAAGTCGACCTGGCCGACGCGCGCACGCGCATCGCGGAACTGGAGCGACGGCTCGCCCGCCGCGGTTGATAACGAATGCCCGCTGCGGAGATCGAGCCGTTATGCGTGGCGACACGCCGGGGAAATGCCCCTTGTCCTGCGGATTCGCGGATGCAGGGAAAACAACTTGCGCGCTTCGCTGGACAGCCTGCATCACAGGCCGTAATCTTCTCGTGACTTAGTGGAGTCTGTCGCTTCGTCAGAGAAACGGCGCCATTGAGTCACCGCCGAACAGTCGTCGCACCAAGCGATTCCGACGACGCGGTGGTGGAGCAGCAAGATCGGAGACTCGTCTCGGTGGGTAAACACAGCTTGCAGCGGGATTCTCGACTGCCGAATTCCGTCAAGGGTGCACTCGTCCTGGGTGCGGTGGCCGCCACGACCGGTGCGATGCCCGCGATTTCGCAGGCCGCCACGATCAACATTCCCGGCCTCGGTAACTTCGATCTGCCGCCGGAGCTCGAGCAGCCCGCGCAGCAGGTGGAGAAGCAGCTCCAGGCGATGGTCGCGCCGCAGGGCCAGGCCGCTCCGCAGCTGCCGAGTGTCAACTTCGACAACCCGTTCCAGCAGCAGCAGTCGGCGGGCAACGTCGCGCTCGACGCAGCGCGGACCAAGCTCGGCGCGGTCTACAGCTGGGGTGCCGCAGGCCCCTCGAGCTTCGACTGCTCCGGCCTCGTGCAGTGGGCCTACCGTCAGGCCGGTATCGAACTGCCGCGCACCAGCTTCGAGCAGTCGCACGTCGGCGCTCCGGTGTCCTTCGACAACCTGCAGGCCGGTGACATCGTCATCACCAACGGTGGCGGCCACGTCGGCATCTACGCGGGCAACGGTCAGCTGCTGAACGCGGTGCAGTCGGGCACCCCGGTGTCCTACACCCACCTCAGCGCCGACGACGTCGTCACGGCTCGCCGTATCGTCTAAGGGGTGAGCCCCGCCGAACAACGCTCCATCACCCAGGCCCGCGTCGATTCGTGGATCTGGGCGGTGCGATTGTTCAAGACGCGCTCGGCCGCGGCGGAAGCCTGTCGTGGCGGGCACGTGCGTGTCAACGGTGTGACCGTGAAACCGGCGCACCAGCTGAAACTCGGCGACGAGGTCAGGATCCGGCACGCGGGTATCGAACGCATCGTCGTCGTGGAGCGGATCATCCACAAGCGCGTCGGACCACCGATCGCCGCACAGTGCATGATCGACCGCAGCCCGCCGCCACCGCCGAAGGAAGTCCTCGCGTCCATCCCGCAGCGGGAACGCGGTGCGGGCAGGCCGACCAAACGCGAACGCCGCGAAACGGATCGGCTGATGGGCCGCTCCGACTAAACAGGCGCTTTCGCCGCCAACCGGCTCGCCGCCATCGTCGCGATCGCGATCGTGCACAGGGTGGCCAGCATGATCGCCGAACCCTCACCCGGCACCAGCACCCCCAGCTGACTCCCCACCGTCACCGCGGCGACCGGCACCCCGATCTGTGCCGCCGCCAGCGCACCGTAGGTCAGCGGCTGCCCGATGACTCGTGTCGTGCAGTGCACCGCGACCGCGCCGAGACCGAGCGCCAGCCCTAGCAGGATGAACTGCGGATGCTCCCCGAGCTCACGCAGATCCAGCCGCGCCCCGAGCCAGACGAAGAACAGCGGCGCCAGCAGACCGTCGCTGATCGCGAACACCTGCTTGGCCACCCGGCGCGGTTCACCGACACCCGCCACCGCCAGCCCGGCCGCGAACCCGCCGAGCATGATCGACACGTGCATCGCGCTCGCGACCCCGCACAGCGCGAACACCAGCACCAGGCTCACCCGCAGCTCCAGGGTCAACTTGCGCTCCTCGGACACCACGTGCACCTGCCGCTGCGCGCCCGTCTGCTGCAGATACCGCAGGATCAGGAACATCACTCCCGCACAGGCGGCGACCACCACCGCACCGAGCGCGGCCCGCGCCGCATTGCCCGGGTCGATCACCAGTGGCAACGCCACGATGCAGGCGGTGTCGGCGATGGCGACCTGGGCGGTCAGCGCGAGCACCGGCGGTCCGCTCAACCGCAGCGAGTCGATGATCGGCAGCGCCATCGCCGCCGAGGACGACGCCATCAGCACCGCGTAGATCGCGCCGTGGCCGATGCCGAAGGCCTGCGCCACCGCCCAGCCCGCGACCGCCGCGACGACGCCGACCAGCGCGGCCCGCACCACCCCGGCGCCGAGCGCCCCGCGTACTGCCGGATCGCGAACCGGAACATGGGTGCCCGCCGCGAACATCACCAGCGCGAACCCCATATCGGCGAGGAAGACGAAGATCGGATCCTCGGCGTCGAGAATCCGCAAGCCCGTGGTGCCGAAGATGATCCCGGCGATCATCTCGCCGAGGATGACCGGCAGATGCAGCCGTTTCGGCAGGGCGAGCAGCGGCCCGGCGACCCCGAGCGCGACGACCAGCGCCAGGGTCGTGAAGGTCACGGCATCGCGGCGATCTTGGCGGGGATCTCCGCGTCTTCGTCGGCGAAGTAGAGCGCGCACACCCGGTGGTAACCGTCGGCGATCAGCATCGGCACATTCCTGCGGCAGTCACCGCGCACCAGCAGGATCGGCGAGAGCGGCTTGCCCTCGTTGATCTTGAGCAGGTCCTTGCGCACGTGCGGGTTGTCGGGCGTGAGCGCTTCGAGCTGGGAGGCGCGCAGAATGTCCTTCGCCTTCTTCACGACCACCGGTGCGCTGCGAAGTTGGGCCACGATCGCCTCGACCACCGTCGCGTCGCCGAGCAGCTCGAGGTAGTCGGCGGCGGCCGGATAGTCGTGTTCCTCCGGCGTTGCCTTCCATTGCACCTGGACGATGTGGTCTGCCATCGGATCATCATCCGCCGAGGTCGCCGGAGTTAGCGGGACAGTCGCTGGATGTTGTCGTTTGTTTGCGTGATCGGTATGCGCGCACGCCTCCCCGAAAAGTACGTGGTGGTCGGGTTGTGGGCAATCGCCTACGGTGGCAGCTATGGGTGAGCGCAGGCCGATGTTATCGACGCTTCTTGCCTGCTGTGTCGCTGCCGCCGCCACGGTCCCGCGCCTGGTGTGGCCGCGTCAGGCCGATGCCGCTTTCCTCGCCGAGCTCGACTCGGCCCCGCTTCCCCCGGCGCACAACACCGTCGAGCTCACCGCGCTGATCCAGGCCGACCTGTCCGCGCCGACGGCGATCGTCGCCGAGGGCGTGCGGACACTGCGCTCGACACCGATGACCATGGCGACCTTCCTGGTCCGGCACCCGTCGGCCACCTTCCTGGTCGACCCGGCGATCTGCGCCGGCGTGCACGAGCGGGTGCTGCCCGAGCTGCCGTTCCCCGTCTCGCTGCTGGTCGCGCCAGAGCAGCCGGTGCACGGCCTGAGCGAGGTGCTCGCCGCCAACGCGCTGACCGGCGCCGACATCGACTTCGTCCTGCCGACCCACCTGCACTGGGACCACGTCGCCGGGTTGTACGAGCTGCCCGGCTGGGTGCCGATCCGGGTGCCCGACATCGAATACCGCTGGGCGATGGGCGGATCGCACGCCCCGCTCGGCGTCGCGCGCGGTCCGCTGCGCGGCCGCGTCTTCGATCTCTACGACCTCGACGGACCGCCGGTGCTCACCTTCGCCCGCAGCCACGACCTGTTCGGCGACGGTTCGGTGCTGCTGGTCGACCTGGCCGGGCACACGCCGGGCAGCGTCGGTGTGCTGCTCGCCGTCGACGACGGATCGCGGGTGCTGCTGGCGGGTGACGCGGTGTGGAGCACGCTGCAGGTCGAGCTGCTGCGGGAGAAGGCTCCGATGCCGGGCGACCTGTTCGACGACGATCGCGACGCGGCCTTCGAAACCGTCCACCGCTTGCACGCGCTGCCCGAGGGCATCGAGCTGATCCCGGGACACGACCGCGCCGCTGTCACCGCACGCGCCGCGCACTGACTCGCCGCGCGCCACGCAGCAACCGCCGGCACCGCGCTGTGACGACCGCGCGACCCCGACGCAGAATCGTCAGTGCGCTGCGAGCCCTTCTACAACGCTCGCGTACCGCGGCCGCCACCCCAGTTCCTCGTGCGCCAGCGCGCTCGAGATCCGCATCGAAGTATCGGACATGAGCGCGCCGATATAGGGCACAGCCAGCCGAATCATCCACGCGGGCAACCGGATCGGTCGCGGCGTGTCATGGCTGCGGGCGACTTCGCCGAAGAACTCACGCCAGGTGATCGGCGTATCGTCGGCCAGGTTGTACGCCCGCCCCGCCGTCCCGCGTTCGAGCGCGGCGACCGTCGCGGCCGCGGCATCGTCGACGTGGACCCAGCTAACCCAGCTGTTCACCCCGCCGGAACCGAGCGGCCCGACCGGGCTGTGCTTGCGCATCATGTCGGCGAACAGGTCGCTGAACGCGCCGGGACCGTAGAACAGCCCATACCGCAACGCGATTCCGTCGACCGGCGCCGCGAAGACCAGATCCTCCCCGGCGACGGTCGCGCGCACGACCTCGTCGGCCACGCCGCCGTTGTACACGCCGAACTGATCGCGCTCGGTGACCGGCCGGTCGCCGTGGTCGTGATAGCCGTAGCCGAGGATCAGCGACTGGGTGAGGAAGCGTCCCGCGCCGACCAGCCCGGCGGCCTCGAGCAGGTTGGCGGTGCCGACGGTGCGCAGCAGACCGGTCGGATCGTCGGCCGGAATCCGGCGCTGCACCTTCGCGTCGCGCAGCGCGGTCGCCTCGTGGATCACGGCATCGGCGCAGGCGCCGTCGAGCGCGCGGAGCAGCCCGTCGCGGTCGAGGACGTCGGCGGTGATCGGCTCGGCGCCGAGTTCGCGCACGAGCGGATGGGAGTCGGGATTACGCACGATGGCCGACACCTGATGACCGTTCGCGGTCAGCGCGCGGATGAGCGGGCGGCCGATGGCGCCGGTGGCGCCTGCGAGCAGAACCTGCATGAGAGTTCCTTCCGGGCGAGCGAGTGTTTCCCTGCTACCTGGACGAGCTACAACCCGACGATGTGACGGTCTGTGACCGGCCTCACCAGGGCGGAGGCGGCCGGAAGCTTGTGCGATGTCACGGCGGGTCGACGGCGTGTCGGTGTGTATCGTGCGGCTCATGCGAGTCGACGGTCGGGAGATCCCGGTCACGGGAAGTCTCCTGCAGCCGCTGACCCGGCGGACCAGCGACATCATCCGGGTCGTGCTTGCGGCTATCGGGGTCGGAGTGGTGGTCGCCGGCTCGTTGATCACCAGGCCGGAATGGCTGGCGCTGGAACGGGCGGTGTCCAATATCGTCGACTTCCTCAGCCAGGACCAGTCCACCATGATCTACCTGGTCTACGGAATGCTCATCCTGGCCCTGCCGTTCGCCATCCTGATCGAACTGGTGGTGCGCAGGCAGTGGAAGCTGCTCGCGGGATACGCGGCCGCTGGTCTGTTCGCCCTGCTGGCGCTCTCGATCACCGGGGCGGGGATCTCGACGCCGAAATGGCATCTGCCGGTGCCGGACCGATTCGACACCTTCCTCGCGCAGTTCCTCGACGACCCGCGCTGGATCGCGATGCTGGCCGCGATGCTCACCGTCTCCAGCCCGTGGCTACCGGTACGGCCACGGCGCTGGATGTGGTTCCTGCTGTTGATGTTCGCGCCCATCCACCTGGCGGTCAGCTCCGTGGTGCCTGCCAGGGCGATGCTCGGGCTGGTGGTCGGCTGGCTGGTCGGGGCGGTGATCGTGTGGCTGGTCGGCACGCCCGCGCTCGAGGTGCCGCTGGAGGCGGCAGTCCGGGTGCTGGCCCGGCGCGGCTACACCGTGCGGGCCTTCCGGGTCGACCGGCCCGCCGGGCGCGGCCCGCTGCTGCTCGCGACGGACGTCGACGGCCCGGAGTCCGAGCTCGTCGTCGAGATGTACGGCAAGAACCAGCGCAGCTTCGGCGCGGTCAGGCAGTTGTGGCGCTGGATCACCTTCCGGTCCAGCGAAACCGCGCCGCTGCACGGGTCGATGCACCGGGCGGTGGAACATCGGGCGTTGCTCGGCATCGCGATCGGCGACGTCGGCATGGCCGACTGCAGGCAGGTCGCCGTGGCGGGCCTTGACCGCGGCTGGATGCTGTACGCGCACACCCTTCCCCACGGCACCCCGATCCGGAAGCTGTCGGCGCAAGTGCTGCCCGGGGTGTGGCGTTCCTTGCTGCGCTTGCACGAGCACCAGATCAGCCTCGGTGACCTGCAGGCCGGCTATGTGCGAGTCCACCAGGGCGACACGCTGTTCGGCGGCTTCGCGGCCGCCGAGTTCGGCGCCTCCGAGGCGCAACGGCAGACCGACATCGCCCAGTTGCTGGTCACCACGACCTCGCTGTACGGCAAACACGAAGCGGTGTCGGCGGCGATCGAGGTGCTCGGGGAGAGCGCCGTCGTCACCGCGGCCAGGCGGCTCACGAAATCGGCCATGCCGACCGGCATCCGCAAGTCGGTGCCCGACTGGACCAAGGTGATGGCCACCGCGCGCGAGGAGATCCGCGAGCAGACCGGGCACGACCGCATCCAGTCCGCGCAGCTCACCCGCTTCACCCGCAACCAGATCATCCAGCTGGTGCTGTTGGGCGCGCTGGTCTACGTGGCCTACCCGTTCTTCAGTCAGGTGCCGACCTTCTTCAGTCAGCTGCGCACGCTGAACTGGTGGTGGGCGCTGCTCGGCCTGGTGATCACGGCGCTCACCTACCTCGCCGCGGCGGTCGCGCTCGGCGCGTGCGCGGACTGGGTGGTCAAGATGCGTTACCTGTTCCTGGAACAGCTGGCCAACACCTTCGTCGCCACGACCACCCCCGCAGGCGTCGGTGGCCTGGCGCTGAGCGTGCGGTTCCTGCAGCAGGCGGGCATGACGACCATGCGCGCCACGGCCGCGGTTGCGCTGCAGCAATCGGTGCAGGTGATCACCCACGTCGTGCTGCTGGTCGTGTTCAGCGTGGTGGCGGGTACCTCGACCAATCTCGCCCATATCGTGCCCGACGCGACGGTGCTGTACCTGGCCGCGGGCGTCGGGGTCGGGCTGATCGGCGCGTTCATGTTCGTGCCGACACTGCGCCGCTGGGTGAATCAATCGGTGCGCCCGCAGTTGACGGAAGTCCTCGGCGAACTCGCCGACCTGGCTCGCGACCCCATCCGGTTCTCGCTGATCGTCGGCGGCTGCGGTGCGATCACCCTCGGTAAGGCGTTCGCGCTGTGGGTGAGTATCGAAGCCTTCGGCGGCGGTACGGATTTCGTCGCCGTCACCATCGTCACCATGATCGGCGGCACGCTCGCCTCGGCCGCGCCGACACCCGGTGGCGTCGGCGCGGTCGAGGCCGCGCTGATCGGTGGTCTCGCGGCCTTCGGCGTGCCCGCCGAGATCGCGGTCCCCGCTGTTCTGCTCTACCGCGTCCTGACCTGCTGGATCCCCGTCGCCCTCGGCTGGCCGATCATGCGCTGGATGAGCGAGAAGGAAATGATCTGAGCCGCGCGGCCGGAATCACTGTTTAGCTGTCCCGTTGCCTGCGTAGTCAAACATGGTGGCGCGCAATGCTGTCTGATCCACGCCAGGCGCTGTGCCACACATGTTTCCGCCGGTTCCGCCGTCGGCGGCAAGGCCATGGTGGATTGCCGAGGGATTGCCGATCGGGCCGGTCGGTTGGTTCTTCGCGATGATCGGCCGCCCGACGTGAACCGCCCCACAGCGACCGCGGGTGGGTGCGGGGTGGGGATTCTGCGCATAAACTGTCTGGGACGTAGCCGGATGATGACCGAGAGGTGTTGTTTCGATGGGATCCCGGACGGTGGTCGCCGACGTCGCCGACGAGTTGGCACGCCGGGTAGCCACCGGCGAATACCGGCCCGGCGAGCTGATGCCGTCGGTCCGCCAGGTCGCCGACGAGTTCGGGATGAACCGCGCCACCGCGCAACTCACCCTCGGCAGGCTCGAGTCCTACGGCTTCGTCGAGGCCCGTCGTGGCAAGGGCTTCACGATCCGCGACGTCAGGGAAGAGGGCGGGATGGATGTCTACCGGCATCTGTTCCGGTTCTCCGTCACCGCGCCCGACGTCGCCGCCGAGATGTTCACCGACATCGTCGAGGTGGAACGCGGCATCGTGCTGGAGGCACTGCTCGGCTACACCGAGGCGGAGAAGGTGCTCGATCCGGCCGAGCTCGCCGCCGCCGTCGACGAGCTGGAGGCGATGGCCCGCCAGTCCGTGCCCGATCACGTACGCATCATCGCCGCCGAGATCGCCCTCGTGCGCAAGCTGCTCGGCGTCCTCGGGATGAGCATGCAACGCGCCGTGCTGAATTCGGTAGCCGACATGGTCGTCGAGGTGCCGGAGGCGATCGCCGCCTACTTCGCGGTGGCGCCGGATCTGCACGTGCTCGTCTGGCGGGCGCTGCTGGCGGTGTGGGATGCCGAGTCGGCGCCGACCGAGGCCCAGCTCGCCCTGTTCGAGGACCTGTTCGCGCTGTATCACGAGAAGGTGATCGCCCGCTTCGACGAACTCGTCGGCGCCACGCCCGTGGAATCCGCGGCCGCCACCGCCTGAGCGAACCGGCTCAGCTGTCTGGGTCGGATTTCGGCGGGGACGGCCGCGACGGCCGGTTACGGTGGGTCAGCCGTTGAGCTTGGTCAGCCGGTCGTACGCGGTGACGTACTCCTCGACCAACCGGTTGACCACATCGGCACTGCGCTCGATCTTGTTCATCATGCCGACGACCTGGCCGACCGGATTGAAGTTCACGTCCTTGGCGGCCTCGGGGTAGCGATGCCCGCGCTTCACGCCGTCGAGGGCGACCATCATCTGCAGCGGCATCGGCAGCGGATCGGGGTTCTCGGTGTCCTCCCACGCGTCGGTCCAGTCGTTGCGCAGCATGCGGCACGGCTTGCCGGTCCAGGAGCGCGAGCGGATGGTGTCGTGGCTGGTGGCCTCGAGGTAGGTGTCCATCTGGGCAGGCGGCACATTGGCCTCCTCGACGGTCAGCCACAGCGAGCCGGTCCACGCGCCCGCCGCGCCCATCGCCAGCGCCGCCGCGACCTGCGCGCCGTTGCCGATACCGCCGGCGGCCAGCACCGGCGTATCGCCGATGGCATCGATGACCTGCGGCCACAGCACCAGCGACGACACCTCGCCACAGTGCCCGCCGCCCTCGGTGCCCTGGCACACCACGAAGTCCAGCCCGGCCGCCTTGTGGTTCATCGCGTGCTTGACCGAACCACAGAGGGCGCCGATCACGCGGCCGGAGTCCTGGATGCGCTTGACGACGTCCTCGGGCGGAGTGCCGAGCGCGTTCGCGACCAGCTTCGCCTTCGGGTGATCGAGGATCACGTCGACCTGCGGGCCCGCGGTGGTCGCGGTCCAGCCGAGCAGCTCGTTGTGGTGCTCACCGTCGGGCAGCGCCGGCACGCCGTGGTCGGCCAGGATCTTCTGGGCGAAGTCGCGATGGCCCTGCGGAACCATCTGCGCCAGCTGCTTCTCCAGCTGCTCGGGGCTCAGGCCTTCCACGCCCTTGCCCTCGTACTTCGACGGGATCACCAGGTCGACGCCGTAGATGCCGTTGACATGCTCGTCGAGCCAGGCCAGCTCCACTTCGAGCTGTTCGGCGGTGAAGCCGACGGCGCCGAGCACGCCGAGTCCGCCCGCGTTGCTCACCGCTGCCACGACATCGCGGCAGTGCGTGAAGGCGAAGATGGGGAACTCGATGCCGAGTTGTTCGCAGAATTCGGTACGCATACCGAACTGTAACACGTTCTAGTTTGTTCGATAAGGGCAAATTTCAGACGGCCGCGGCCTCCAGCTCGGCCAGCGAGTCCTCCAGGTGATCGAGGAGTCGATGCAGGTCGGGCAGGGTGCGGCGGCAGCCGACCAGTCCGAAATCGAGGTTGTCGCCGTTGGAGGTGAGGGTGATGTTGACGGCCTGGCCGTCCAGCGGGATCGACAGCGGGTAGCTCGCGTCGAGCCGCGACCCGTTCCAGTACAGCGGCTCCCGCGCGCCCGGCACGTTCGAGATGACGATGTTGAACGGCGGCGTCGCCATCGAGGCGAAACCGGGCAGCAGCATCGCCGCCATCGGGCTCAGCATCACCCCGGCGACCGCGAGCGTCTGGGCGGGCGTCAGCGAGCGGTAGACCTCCTTGTTGCGCCGCGTCGACTCGCTCACCACCCGCAGCCGCTCCAGCGGATCGGCGACATCGGTGCCCAGATTGCACAGCAGCGCCGCGATCTTCACGCCCTGGGTGTCGGTGTCGTCCTCGTCGCGCAGCGACATCGGCACCATCGCGATCATCGGCTTGTCCGGCAGGGCGTCGCGTTCGAGCAGGTAGGCGCGCAGCGCGCCCGCCGACATCGCCAGCACCACATCGTTGACGGTGGTGCCGGTCGCCTTCTTCACCTGCTTGACCCGGTCCATCGACCAGCTGCGCACCACGCACTTGCGCGCACCGCCGATCGGCACGTTGAACAGCGTGCGCGGCGCCTCGAACGGCAGCGTCAGCTGCTGCTGCAGCAGGCCGGTGCGGGTCGCCCGCATCAGCGCGGCGGTCGACGAACCCGCCGAGCCGAGGTTGCCGAGCAGCCCGCCCAGCCGGGATCGGTGGTCGCGCGGCTGGTCCGTTCGCTGCTTGCGCGGCAGGTTCCACGGCGTCTTGATCTCGGTCGCGAACGGATCGGTGGTGAGCGTGCGCCGCAGCAGCCGCTGCGCGGAGACGCCGTCGATCAGCGAGTGGTGCATCTTCGAGTACAGCGCGAACCGGCCGTCGGCCAGGCCCTCGACGAAGTGCACCTCCCACATCGGGCGATGCCGGTCGAGCAGGGCGCTGTGCAGCTTCGAGGCGTGGTCGAGCAGCTGACCCATCCGGCCCGGCGCTGGTAACGCGCTGCGCTGGACGTGATAGTCCAGGTCGACCTCCTGGTCCTGGGTCCAGGCCAGCTGGGGCGCGCCGAGCCAGGTGGCGGGCCGCTTGCGGAAAGTCGGCCTGCAGGTGTTGTCGGCGAGCAGGGTGTCGCGGAACTCGCGCAGATAGTCCGGCCCCGCGTCCTCGGGCGGCTCGAACAATTGCAGTGAGCCCACATGCATCGGGTGCTCACGGGATTCCGCGAGCAGGAACAGCGCATCCAACGGCGCGATGAACTCCATCACAAATCGCCCCCTGACGAGAGTGGTTCGGTGCAAGTCTTCAGACAATCGACCACGCTGTCGGGTCGGCAACGCGACGCGTCGCGTGCCGCCCTCCAAGTTACCCGGGCGTTCGATGTCGCGTCAGCTGAACGGGTCACACCATTCAGCCGCGCGGCGGAAAGAAGCGGTTCGGCTGCGGTCAGACCTTGGCCGGCTCGGCCTGCCGCGCCTCGACCACGTCCTCGACGACCTCGGTCGCGCGCAGCTCGGCGGTCTGCGCCTCGGCTTCCTGCTCGAAAGCCGCTTCCTCGACCGGGGTTTCGACGACAGGGGTCTCGTCGACCGGCTCGGCCACCGGCTGCGCGGGCGCCGGAACCGGCGGGACCGCAGGGCCTTTCGTGGCGATGTCGATGCCGAGTTCGATCCGGGTCGTCTCCACCAGCGCCCGCTCCTGCTCGGCGGCATGGCGCATCGCCTTCTGCCACAGCGAGGCCATCTCCTCGAGCTCCTCGACCGTGGCCTCCACATCGATGTGCAGCTTCAGCCGCTGCATGGTGATGTGCTGGGCGGCGGTGAGGGTGCGCAGTAGGTCTTCGCACTTGTTCGGAATCCGGCGGTGCGCCACGACCCGCAATCGAGTCAGCATGCCGTTCGGGCGATCCCAGATCACCTTGTGGATCTGCGCGCCGACGCTGTCGATCTCCTCCACGGTGACGAGATCCCATTCCCCGCAGCTGGTCAGATCGGCGCGCACCGAGGCCGAGGTCTCCAGGATCGAGGCGACCGCGGCGAGCACGGCCTCCCGGCGCCATGCCTCGTGATCGCGCTGGTCACCCACCATGTTCGACAGCTCGACATTGCGCTGCGCTGCGTCGAGTGCCTGCCTGCCGCGCTCGTCGGCCGCGGCGATGCCGTCGCGGTGGGTGCGGTTGTTGGCGATGACACCGACCAGAACTGCGGCGGCGACGACGAGCGAACCGAGGAGTGGGAGCCACTGAGTCACCCGCCGATCATTGCACCGAGGCACCGCACAGTCATCATGATCGGCGCGTTGCCTGGCGATGTCGCGCGGAGTGTCGTCGGCGGGGAGGTGTCGGCCGTCCTGCTGGTTTGGCCGGATATCGACGAAAGATGTCACTCGCGCCACTCGCGGCCGGGGCTCTGCCAAATCATAGGATGAACTGCGCGAGGACGAATCTCGTCGCGGGATCGAATTGGTGGTGAGCTGTGAGTAAGCGCGGGTGGGTGCTGTTTCTGGCGCTCGGCGTGATCTGGGGCGTGCCGTACGCGATGATCCGCATCGCGGTCGAGAGCATCGATCCGGTGGTGGTCGCCTTCGGGCGAACCGCGATCGGCGGCCTGATCCTGTTGCCGATCGCCCTGTACACCAACGCCTTCCGCGGCGTCGCCGCCCGCTGGCGAATGTTGCTCGCCTACACCGCGATCGAGATCATCGGGCCGTGGGTGCTGCTCGGTTACGCCGAGCAGACACTGCACAGCTCGACCGTCGGCTTGCTCGTCGCCGCGGTTCCGCTGATCGCCATCGTCATCGTGACGTTACTCGGCCACGACCGTTTCGACGGACGCCGCACAATCGGCCTGCTGATCGGCTTCGCCGGTGTCGCAGCACTTGTCGGCCTCGATCTCGACCTGACCGACCCGGCGGCGCTGGCCGCCGTCGCGGTCACCACGGTCGGCTACGCGATCGGCCCGATCATCTACGATCGCACCCTCGCCGACCTGCCCGCACTCGGCGTCGTCACCGCGTCGCTGCTGCTGGCCGCGCTGGTCTACACCCCGTTCACCGCCGTGTCCTGGCCTGCGCACATCCCCGCCGACGCCGCCTGGTCGGTCCTCGGTCTCGCCGTGATCTGCACGGCCACCGCGTTTCTCGTCTTCTTCGCGCTCATCGCCGAGGTCGGACCGGCGCGCGCCACCGTCATCACCTACGTCAATCCGGCGGTCGCGATCGTCCTCGGCGTGGCGGCCCTCGGCGAACCGCTGACGATCGGCATGGCGATCGGGTTCCCGCTGGTCGTCATCGGTTCGATCATCGGTACCCGGAGTGCCACCCGGGTCCAGGACAGATTGCCCGCACCCGCCGACAGCTGCTGAGAAACGACAATCCCCGGTGGGCAGCATGGCCCACCGGGGATTGTTCGGTCTCGATCAGTTCGTCGGAGCCGGGGTGGTGGTCGTCGGCTCGACGGTCGTGGTCGGCGCCACCGTGGTGGTGGTCGGTGCGGGCGCCGCCGTCGTGGTCGTCGGCTCGGGCGCCGCGGCCTGGTTCGTCGCCGGTTCCTGAGCCGGAGCGGGCGTCGTTGTCGACGGCGTCGTCGTGGACGGGGCGACCGTCGTGGTCGAGGTGGTCGTGCTCGTGCCCGTCGTCGATGTGGTGGTCGGCGACGACGTCTTGGCCGTTGTCGTCGACTTCGCCGTCGTGGTGCTCGGCGCCACCGCGGTGGTGGTCGTGGCCGGCTTCGTCGGCGCGGCCAGCGCGGCGGTCACATCGTCATCGGTGGGCGCCGCCTTGGTGTCCACCTTCTCGCCCGCCTGCGCCTGCTTGGCCAGGTGGGTCAGCCACGCCGCCGCGTACTCGGCGGAGGTCAGCGGCTTGCCGTTGGCGGTGTCGGAGTCACGCCAGTAGTCGAAGTGATGACCGGTACCGTTCGGGCCGAGGGTCAGCTGGTACGGATCGCTCATCGCCACGGGGATGGTGTTCTGGTTCGTCACGATCAGCCCGACGATCTCGTTGAACACCTTCTGCGGCAGGTACGCCAGCGGCGAGATCTGCTCACCGGCGATGGTGTCGACCTTGGCGGGCGCCTTGGTCTCGCCCGGCTTGTAGTCCGGATCCGACACCTTCAGCAGCACGTCGAGGAAGGTCTCGTCGCTGGCCATCCAGTTCGGATTGGCGGCGATGTCGGAGAAGGCCGCCATCGCGATCCGGCCGAGCGTGAAGGCCATGTCCTGGCCGGTGGCCGGGGTCAGGCCGTCGCGCTGCAGGTCGTCGACGTTGATCTGCCTGCCGACATTGGCGGCCAGCTGCAGCAGGGAGATGTTCTCCGGCGCCGCGCAGGTGAGGTCGCCCTCGGAGCAGAACGAGGCGATCTTGCCGTTGAGCGCGCCGAAGCCGCCGCCGGTGGTCACGCCCTGTCCCGAGATCGGCTTGGTGCCGTCCTGGTACTTCTGGTCGAAGCCGTCCGGATTGGCGAACGGGTCCTCGGCGCCGATGAAGGTGCCGTCGCCCGCCTTGCGACCGGCGTCGGCGAACATCACCACGCCGAGCACGTCGTCGGGATCGACGACCGAGTAGCCGTCGGCGGGGTTGTCGTTGCCGATCCCCTCCGCGACGCGGCGCACCACGTCGGCGCCCTCGCTGTAGCCGACGATGGAGAACTTGGTGTCCGGGCAGGCGGCGGAGATCTCACGCATCACCTGCTGGGTGTTGGCGACGCCCTGGTTGACCGCGTCCTCGTAGGTCCGCATGTCCGCCGGGTAGGCGATGTAGATCGCCGCGTACTGGCCCTCGGCCAGGTCGTCGCGCGGCGCGTTCACCACCGGGTCGACCCAGACGCTGCTGTGATCGCCCGACAGCGCCGCGGGCAGCGGGTTGCCGTTGGCGTCGAGCAGCATCGCCGTGGTGCCCTCGACCGGGGTGTCGTTGCGACCGGCCACCGAGATGGTGACCATCTCGCGGCACTCGGTGACCGAGGTGGTCAGCTGGTAGGTGGGCGACTCGGGCTGCGACGTCACCGCGAACGACGCGGCGACGATGGCCGCGACACCCAGCGCCGCCGGTGCGGCGACAGCCGAAGCGATGCGATGTTTCGCAAGGAACTCGCGCAGTTTCATATTCTGATCCCGTTCGAATGACCTACAGGTGGGCAGGCCCCCCGACGGGCCGTTTGTCACGACCTTTGTCGTCCCACCCAGCAAGATCGTTACTGCCGCGAACAGGAACTATCGCCCCTGGTTCCTGGGGCACCCGGCCTGGCCGCCGGGTCCGGCCGACCGGTCCTACCTCCCAGCCCGGAAACATTCGGCTACCGGAACGTCTCCGGGGTGGGCGGATTCTCGGTGGTAGGTCAGCCTATTCCGCTTCCGTTCGTCACCGGATGGTCCGCCATACCCTCGGGCAGCCATTGGGTGTGCGCGAGCGCTTCGAAAACACAGATCAACAACAATTTACGACCACGTTGCCCGCCGCTGAGCTCGGGTTCGGCAGATGTTTCCTGACCGCGTACTCCGGCCGCGGCGACGCGTCGTGGTCCCGGCTCGGACAGCATCCAGAACAGTTCCGGCCCCATCAGGGTCGAGCGACCACCGGTCTCGATGAACCAGCGTCCGGAGTATTCGATCATCAGATCGGTGAATGCTTCCGCGTTGCCGATCGCTTCGGTGAGCTGGGTCATAGAACCCGATCGATCCAGGCTGCTCTGGATGATCGAAGCCAAGCGGATCGCGAGTTCCCGAAACTGCTCCAAACCTTGGTCCTGCCACACTGTCATCGCCATTTTCTGCTCCCTCGAGTGGTGGTGGGGTGAGTGCGAACGTCGAGCGGCGTGCATCGTCAGAAACGTATTCCGGTCGTAGTGAACTGGGGTCCGTCGATGACATCCACGGACGTCGGCCAGTGCGGCGATCCGACACCGGTGGCCTGCCGTCTGGTGAACAGTGGCCCGGTGTTGTCGAGCGGGTAGACCTTCGGCACCTCCACCTCCACCTCGACGGGTGCGACGGGGGGCTCTGGTTCCGCGGCCTCGGCGCCACATTCAGCCGAGACCTGTCGGCCGCGTTCCCAGAGCATCAGCGTGAGATGCACGGCGAACAGCATCGTCAACGGCATGCCGGCGTAGATCGACATCGACACGACACCGCCACCGATCTCGTTGGCGTACTGGATATTTCCGGAAACAGAAATCAAGGTCGAGAAGGCGAACAACACGGTCGCGTACCACCAGCCCGCGCTCCACTGCGAGAACGAGGCGGTGGCGATGATGGAAGCGGCGACCAACCCGACTATGGCTATCGGCACGTTCGCCGCGAGTTCGGGCGGTACCAGATTTCGTATCGATAGATCATGTAGTGCGGCGAAAGACATTTGAAACGAATTGACCGCCACCACTGCGGTAACAATCAACGATGCGTGTGCCATCCGGGGTCTGAACGAACTCAACCGGCCAATAAAGTGCGGCTCCCTGCGCGACGTGTCCGGTCCCACAGTGTCATCTGCAGGTACCGCAGCTGTGATCGTGGTCATAGCCGGGGAGGTTACAGTGGCGACCTCTCGGCAACTCGACCGCCCGGCCTTGGCGATCCGCTTCGTTCTCCGCGACCCCGGCTATCGCCAATTTCCCAGCGTAACAGTATTACCGCCGTATCTGGCTACCACCGGTGAAGGCGGAACCGTCACGGGGTCCGTTGGTGTTCAGGAAGACGACAGGACCGGTGCCCAGCTCACCGCCGGCATCGAGGGCGAGGGTCGCCGCCATGGCCTTCGCGGTATAGACGGGCTCGAGGATCAGCCCGGCGTCGGCGGCGAGTGCGCGGGCACGCTCGCCCTGCTCGGTGGGGTGACCGTAGCCCGCGCCGAGCTGGTCCTCGACGAGGACCAGCCGGTCGGGTGCGAGCTCGAGCCGCGGCAGGGGAGCGCCACGCTTGCGCAGCAGCGCCTCGGTCCGTCGCGCGGACCGTAGCAGGGTGGTGGCATCCAGCCGGAGCTGATCGTTGACGACCACCCCGACCACCCGGGTCGATAACCCCGCGAGCTCGAGTCCGAGCAGCAGCCCGGCCGCGGTCCCGCCCGATCCGATCGCGGTGACGACATGGGTCGGCTCCGGCACCACACCCGCGGCGACCTGATCGGCCAGCTCCAACGCCGCCTCGACATAGCCGAGCACGCCGACCGTCGACGACCCGCCCGCGGGCAGCAGATACGGAAGCTTGCCGCCTGCCGAATGCCTCGCGAGAAGGTAGGGGACAGCCGCGATCGTGCGCGCCTTCGTATGAGTGAAATGCAGTGTGGCACCGCTGTGCTCGAGCCGCTCGAGCTGAGCACGGACATGCTCGTCGACCGGCTGATCGACGAGCGCCAGCGCCGTCTTCAGCCCATACTCCTTCGCGTACAACGCGGTAGCGAGTCCCCAATTCGTCCCTAGCCCACCGACAGTGAAGATCGTCCGCCGTCCCCGCCGCAGCGCATCGGGGATCAGCCATTCGAGCTTGCGGACCTTGTTTCCACCCCACCCTCCGTCTCCGAAAAGCCCATCGTCCTTGAGCCATAACTGCGTTGACCCCGCGGAAAGCCCGGAAAGCTCGCGCACCGTGGTCGGTCCCGAACCGAGCCGGATGTGCGGCAAGGTATTCCGCAACTCGTCGAACCGGTCATGCAGCAGCGCAGTCATGCTCGCCTCCTATCCTTCTTACTTCCGTGCCTGGTCGAGTCCCGCGACTTCGCGCACCGAGTCGGCGATGGCCCGGAAGTCCTTGCGCAGGATGGCACCGTGATTGCTGGGCACCTTAGCGCCGATGCGGACATTCGGGTTGCGGGTGGTCGCCGCATCGAGGCCGCTGCGGATCTTCTCCTGCTCGTCGCGCTTGCTACCGAACGACGTGCCCGAGGCGACCACATACCGCACCGGGACGGTGATCCCGTCCAGCACCGGACCCAGCTCGCTGGAACGGGAGAGCTGGCCGAGCTCGATATTGCTCTCGGCCTGCTGCGCCGCGGTCATCCGCGGGGCCAACCCGGTCGGACGCAGCAACGGCATGAACCAGCTCAACCGCTTGAACAGCGTGCGAATCCGCTGCTCCATGGCATCGTCGAGCCAGTCGTACGGAAACGCGCCGTCGACGAGAACCGCACCGATGGCCCGTTCCGGATTCCGTTCGGCCCAATGCGCCCCGACGACCGCGCCGTAGGACCAGCCGACCACCAGCGCCCGGTCCACGCCCCGTGCCGCGAGCACCGCGTCGACATCACGGACAGCGGCCTCGAAGGAGTAGTCGGCGGACAGCTTCGACTTCCTGCCACGCGCCCGCTCGTCGTAGGTGATGTGCCGGAACTCCGGCCCGAGCTCGGCAATGGTCTTGCGCCAGTACCCCTGGGTGGCGAACTGCCCGTTGAGGTAGACCACCGGGATCCCGTCACCACCGCTGTCGGTGACGGCCAGCGCCGTATCGTCGACGGCCACCATGCCGCTCCACGCGGTGTTCTCGGATTCGGTGTGGTTCGTGTGCTGCGCGGTCATGTCGCGATCACCCCTTCGGTTCGTCCTTCGTGATAGCGACTACTTTCACGAGCCGGCCTGACACCGACCTGACACGCACCTGACGCACCCGCTGACACCACGCCGCGCGGTTTCCCGACGACTCGGCGAGGTCGCCATAGGATTGGCCATTCGCTCGATCGACATTTCGGAGGACACCAGGGCAGTCGGATTTTCCAGGTAACCAGGAAGGTGACCAATGTCCGTTTCTCGGAACGTTCTGGTGTTCGTCTGCGCGCTGGGCCTCCTGGCGGCGGCATGTTCGTCGAACGACACTGCGAAGGATTCGAGCTCGACCTCGGGCGCGCACCCGACGTTCTCCAGTGATGACCCGGCGAAAGCCGAGGCCATCATGCGGATCGTCGACGATTACATGGCGGAAGCGCACCTGAAGTCGGTGATCGTGCGCGTGACGGTCGACGGCGAAGAGATCGTCACCGCGGCCAGGGGCGAGTCCATGGCGGGCGTGCCCGCCACCACCGACATGCATTTCCGCAACGGCGCGGTCGCGATCTCCTATGTGTCGACCCTGCTGCTGATCCTGGCCGACGAGCGGAAACTGAGCCTCGACGACAAGCTCTCGAAATACCTGCCCGGCACTCCCGAAGCCGACCGCGTGAACCTGCGCCAGCTGGCCCAGATGACCTCGGGCTATCACGATTTCGTGCTCGGGAACGAGAAATTCGCGGAGATCGCTTTCGCGGATCCGTACAAGGCGTGGACCACCGAGGAGCAACTCGCGCTCGCGATCAACGACCCCCTGTGGTTCGAGCCGGGAACCAACTGGGCCTACGCGCACACCAACTACGTACTCCTCGGGTTGGCGCTGGAGAAGGTCACGGGCAAATCGCTCGCGGATGCCTTGCAGGAGAGGGTCCTCGGCCCGCTCGACCTGAAGAACACCGTGCCGAACCTCACGCCCTATATCCCCGACCCGGTCCTGCACTCGTTCACCTCGGAACGACGCGAGTACTTCGAATTGGCGCCCGACGTCCCGTTCTACGAGGAATCGACCTACTGGAATCCGTCGTGGACGATCAGCCATGGTGCGATCCAGACGAGCGACATCTACGACCTGGAGCGCAGTGCCGTCGCCATCGGCAGCGGCGAACTGCTGTCCGAGGAGTCGTACCGGGCGATGACGACCACGGACCTGCGCGGCAAGACGACAACGGTCCCCGGTTGCGTCAACTGCAGGCCGCTCGACGATTTCCAGACCTATGGTCTCGGCCTGTGGCTCACCGGCGACTGGTCCTACCAGAACCCACTGTTCTTCGGCGGTGCCGCGGTCAACGCCTACCTGCCGTCGCGGAAGATCGCGATCGCGGTCGCCGTCACCTTCCTGCCCCAGGCGTTCAGCTCCTCGGGCGGCTACTCGAACGGCGGTGACGCGCTGTTCCGCAAGATCGGCGCGTACCTCGCCCCGAACGACGCGCCGCCGGTGAAGAAAGAT
The DNA here is from genome assembly GCF_053608525.1 of Nocardia sp. NPDC055029. Classification (NCBI taxonomy): domain Bacteria; kingdom Bacillati; phylum Actinomycetota; class Actinomycetes; order Mycobacteriales; family Nocardiaceae; genus Nocardia; species Nocardia sp. NPDC055029. The sequence goes on along the minus strand of NZ_JBSGVQ010000011.1, from coordinate 36,439 downwards.
GTTCCGCCGCAGGGCGGGTCGTAGCCGATGGCGGACTGGGACGGCGCGGGCTACGCCGACATCAGCGCACTCCAGCGGGCGATGGCGACGGACGCGGTGGAGTCCGTCACGGTCGCGGGTGCCGAGCGCGTGCTCGATGTCGGTTGTGGCGACGGCTATGTGACGCGCCTGATCGCGGCGCGGGTGCCCGGCGGTTCCGTGCTCGGCGTCGACCCGTCACCGCGGATGATCGAGGTCGCCCGCACGGCCGACGACCAGCTCACGAATGTCGACTTCCAGGTCGGCGATGTCACGACCATGACCTTCGCCCGCGAGTTCGACCTCGTCGTTTCGTTCAACGCCCTGCACTGGGTGGTCGATCAGGAAACCGCCTACCGGCACATCGCCGCGGCCCTCGCACCCGGCGGACGGGTGCTCGTGCAGTATGTCTGCGCCGGACCGCGCCCGAGCGTCGAGGACATCGCGATGGCGGTCACCGGCGACGCGCGGTGGTCGGCGGCATTCGCCGATTTCACGCGCCCCTACACGCATATCGAACCCGGCGCGCTGACCGCGATCGCGGCGCGCGCAGACCTCGAACTCACCGCGCGATCCGTGACCGACCGCGAATGGGACTTCGGCACCCGCGAGGCCTTCGCCCGGTGGTGCACGGTCGGGTTCGCGGACTGGACAGCCCGCTTGCCCGCCGCCGACGTCCCCGACTTCGTGGACGAGGTCGTCGACCGCTACGAAGCCGTCATCGGCAGGCCGGGGCTGTTCCGATTCCTGCAGATGCGGGCCGAACTGTCGCGGCGCCCGCAGGACACCGCAGGCAGTCGGCGATCCCTAGGCGAATCCGCGTAGGCCCCTCGGCTCTTTCGCCGGCAATGCGTCGAGAACCATGGCGCCCTTGGTTTCAACAAGACGACACGTCTCGTATTGACAATCGCGCCGACATGGTGCAGAGTCCTCTCCATAAGCGAGACGCAACGTCTCGTTTCATAGCTGGAGGAGCGCTTATGCCCAGAACCTGGTTCATCACCGGCGCCAATCGCGGTCTCGGCCGCGCGTTCACCGTCGCGGCCCTGGCCGCAGGCGACACCGTCGTCGCGACCGCTCGCGACCCACACACCATGTCCGACCTCGCCGATGCGCGACTCACGGTGCTGCCCCTCGACGTGCGTGACCGTGATCAGGTATTCGCCACGGTGGCCAAGGCATTCGACGTCACCGGCCGCATCGACGTCCTCGTCAACAATGCCGGCTACGGACTCGTCGGCGCGCTCGAGGAACTGACCGAAACTCAGATCCGCGACCAGATGGACACCAATTTCTATGGTGCCCTGTGGGTTTCACAGGCCGCGCTTCCGTACCTGCGCGCGCAGGCGTCCGGTCACATCGTGCAGATCTCGACGGTCGGCGCGGTCGGCTCCCTGCCGCTGTTCAGCATGTACAACGCCGGTAAGTGGGCCCTCGAGGGCTTCAGCGCCTCCCTCGCCGACGAACTGCGCCCCTTCGGCATCAAGGTCACCCTCGCCCAGATGGGCGGCTTCGACACCGACTGGGCCAAGTCGAGCATGAAGTTCGCCGACGGCATCCCGGCCTATTCCGCGGTCCGCGAATCCATTCTCGGCATGCCGGACTACCCGGACATGTCCGCCCTGTCCCCGGCCGCTGCGGAAGCAGCGACCGAACCAGCGGCCGAAAGCGAATGGGTCGAAGCCGCACCGGAAGTCGCCGCCGCCGGCTTGCTCGCCCTCGTCGACGACCCGAACCCGCCGCTGCGCAAGATCATCGGACCCGGCGCGCATCAGATGGTCGCCATGGCCCTCGACGCCCGCCGCCAGGACTACCTCACCGACCCCGAATTCACCTGGCCCGCCTGACCGTAGCCAGCGCCGCACGAATGGGATATGCATGCTGGAACGTCGGATCAGCCAGACGATTCAGAAGCTGGAGCGCCCTGCCAGGGGATATCGTCGACGTGGTGCGCGCCCTCAAGGCGGAGGACGGCCGTAACATTCTCAAGTTCGGCACCGGGTCTCTGTCGCACGCGTTTCGTGCACCGTCTCGCCCCGCGCTGATCACCAGCCTCACTGCGATCGGGCCTCTTCCAGCTGTAAGTCGTCGAACCGGGCGCGAGCCTGCTCCACCTCGGGCAAGGTGTCGGTGGTCCAGAGCAGCAGCGCGTCGATGAGCCCCTGCAGGGTTTTCCCGATCGGGGAGATGCGGTATTCGACGGCGACAGGCCGGGTCTGGGTGACCACCCGCTCCACCATCCCATTGCGTTCCAGTCGCCGCAGCGCCGCGGTGAGCGATTTCTGGGTCACCACCGGTATCGCTCTGCGGAGTTCGTTGAAACGCAACGGCTGATCGCAGAGCGCCTCCATGATCTGCAGCGACCACTTGTCGAGCATCTGATCGAGCAACTCACGGTGCTGCGCGGTGAGCTGGGGGACCGCGTCGGTTTCCTGCATGACACCTAGTCTCGTTGAAGTGCCCTTCGAATACCACGTATACATCGGATACCTAGTCCGATCGTGAAGGGAACCACCCATGACCGTGCAGCTCATCACCCCGCCGAACATGTTCGGCCCCGTTCCGTACCACCATGTTTCGATCAGCACCGGCACGCGCCACGTCCACGTCGCCGGTCAGATCGCTCGCGACGCCGATGGCAACCGGGTAGCCGAGGGCGACCTCGCGGGCCAGCTCGCCCAGTCCCTCCGCAACACCGCCCGCGGCCTGGCCGGCGCGGGCGCCACCTTCGCCGACGTCGTCCGCCTCCGCTTCTTCGTCACCAACTGGACCCCCGACAAATACGCCGACTTCCTCGACGGCATCAACCAGGTCGCCGAAGAACTCGCCCTGCCCGACCCGCTCCCACCCCTGTCCGCGATCGGCGTCGACTACCTCTTCGAACCCGACGTCCTGGTCGAGGTGGAGGCCTACGCCGTCGTCGACTGATACCGATTGCCGGGGTCGTGACGTGGCAGCGCGTCACGACCCGATGTCGCAGAGCAGGTCCAATGCCGCCCCAGCGCAATGCGCAGGTGTGAAATCGAGGACTTCGCGCAGCCCGGCCGTGGAGGCTTCGGCTCAGTTCGGAGTCGGATCCAAGTGCGCCAGCAGTGGGCGCACCAGGGCCTCGGCGGCGGACCGGGGAGCTTCGGGGTCGTCGGCGACGTAGCGCAGGAATCCCTGCTGGAAGCAGGCGCCCATCAGGAGCGCGGCCACGGCGTCGGGGTCCGCGTCGGCCGCGACCCGCCCCAGGCCCTGCTCGGCGCGCAGGTACTGCGCCAAGTTCTCGACGACAGCATGGGGACCGGCGTCGTACTTGCGCATGCCGTCACGGGTGGCGGCCATGAGTGTGGGCTGCGACGCGATCGAGGCCATCATCGGGAAACCTCGCTGATAGAACCGCAGGCCGCCGTGCGCGACGTCGATCAGATTGGCTTCCACCGTTGCCTCGCCCGGGGTCGGCGCACCGGAGAAGGCCGGCATGCGCTCGCTCAGAACAAACTTGAGCAGCTCGTCCTTGTCGCGAAAGTACTTGTAGATCAACGGCTCCGAACAGCCGGCCACTCTGGCGATCTCCTTGGTGGTGGTTCCTGCCACACCTCGCGTCCGCATGGCTTCCGCGGCCGCGTCGAGGATCCGTTCCCGCGCACTCATCAAAGCTTCTCCTCTTGACAGGTTAGTGAACGCTCACCATCATAGGGGTTAGTAAATATTCACTAACCCCTAGCGAGGAGAAACTCATGAAGATCACCGTGCTCGGCGCGAACGGCGGCACAGGTACCGAGATCGTCCACCAGGCACTGGCGGCCGGTCATGACGTGACGGCCGTTGTTCGAGACCCCGCGAAAATGCCCGGCGACCTTCGTGCCCGAGTCGACCTTGTCACTGCCGATCCGATGAACGCCGACGACCTTCGCGATGCTGTGGCAGGCCGCGATGCCGTCCTCACGGCTATCGGTGGTCGCGAGATGCGTGCACCGACCAGCGTCTGCGCCGACAGCATCCGCGCGCTGATCGCCGCACTCGGCGCCCGCGGCCGGTTGGTCATGGTCAGCAACAGCGCCATGGCCCCTGGACCCGGCGACGACTCGTTCACCCGCTTCGTCGTCAAACCGCTGATCCTGCGCCCGCTGCTGCGAGGCGCGCTTGCCGATATGGCCGACGCCGAACTGCACCTGCGCAATTCGCACCTGGATTGGACGGTCGTGCGCGCCGGCCGGCTGACCGACGGGCAGGGCAAGGGTCGCTATCGCAGCGCGGTGGACCGCAATGTCTTGGGTGGCTTCCAGATCGGCCGGGCCAATCTCGCCACGGCGATGCTCGACGCCGCCGGCGATCCGGCCTCGATCGGCCAGGTCATCTCCGTCGCCAACTGAGCATCGGACGAATCCTTTCCTTCCATCCCTGACAGGAGCTCCGATGCGTACCCCCATCGGCAATGTCTCCCGGTGGCCGCTACCGCTGTTCCGGGCAATCGTGACGACCGCGGCGGTGCTGGTCTTCGCCCAGGCCGCCCTGGCCGGCGGTTTCCTGGCCGGACACTTCGAGGCCTTGGCGATGCACAGCCGCAACGGCGGCCTGGTGGCACTGGTGTTCGGAGTTCAGCTCGGGTGCGCGGTGCTGCTGTGGCGCAGGGGCGGTGGCCCCGCGTGGCCCGCCCGGGCCGCGGTCATTCAGTTGTCGATCGCGGGGGCGCTGATCCCGCTCGGCACGGAACGTGTGCTGGCGATTCACATTCCGCTCGCGGTGGGATTGACCATCGGCACGGCACTCCTGGTGAGCTGGGCGTGGCGGTGGCAGCGATGAGCATCAGCAGGCGAGGATTCCTGCGCGCGGGAGTCGGTGCTGTCGCCCTCGGCGCCGCGGGCTGGGCGGCGGTGCCGCGGATCGTGCGGCCAGGTGAGCCGGGGCTTCTGATGCCCAGCGCCGCACCGCTCCCCCGGCCGTTCGAGGCGCGGCTACCCGTTCCGACGGAGCTGGCTCCGGTCCACTCCGATGCAACCACCGACTACTACGAAATCGTCCAGCGCACAGCGCAGCTCGACATCCTGCCCGGTCTGCGCACCGAAGCGTGGACCTATCACGGAACCTTTCCCGGACCGACTATCCGGGCGCGATCCGGACGGGCAACCTCGGTGCGCCACCGCAACGAACTGCCCCACCCGACGGTGGTGCACCTGCATGGCGGGCACACACCCGCCGACAGCGACGGCTACCCGATGGACCTGATCCTGCCGATCGGCACGACCAGCGCACCCCAGCAGAGCCACGGCCACGGCGCTACCGGCACGACGGCCGCGCCCGGCTACGGCGAACGCACCTACCTGTATCCGAACCGTCAACGCGCCGCATCGCTCTGGTATCACGACCACCGGCACAGCTTCACCGGCCCGGCAGTCTGGCGCGGCCTGGCCGGATTCCATCTGATCGGCGACGACATCGAAGACGCCCTGCCGCTACCGCGCGGTGACCGTGACATTCCCCTGCTCATCAGCGACCGCTCCTTCGCCGCCGACGGCTCGTTCGTCTACCCGCTGATCGACCCGGACATGCACACACCCGGTGTCACCGACCCCTATATGAACGGGGTCCTCGGTGATGTGGTGCTCGTCAACGGCGCACCGTGGCCGCGACTAGAGGTGTCGCCGGTGCGCTACCGATTCCGGTTGCTCAATGCTTCCAACGCACGCCGCTACCGGCTCACTCTCGAACCCGGCACTCCTGGAATCGGTTTCGTACAGATAGGCAGTGACGGGGGCTTGCTCGACCAGCCGATCCGCCACAACCACATCGACATCTCCCCCGCTGAACGTTTCGACGTGATCATCGACTTCAGCGCGTACCCATCCGGCACATCGGTCCGCTTACGCAACGCCCTCGACACCGGCCCGGCTGCCGACATCATGCGCTTCGACGTCACCGGCCCACTGCGCCGCGATGACACCACCGTCCCCGATCAGCTCGCCCCCGTGGAGCGCCTGGATCCGGCTGCTGCCGTCGCCGAACGCACCTTCCTGTTCCAGTTGGGCCCGGCCGGATGGTCGATCAACGGCACGCCCTACGAGCCCGGTCGTGCCTTGGCGAACCCACGCCTGGGCACCGTCGAAATCTGGCGCTTCATCACCGATTTCCACCACCCGGTACACGTCCACCTCGACCCGTTCCAGGTCATCTCCCGGAATAACCGCCCACCCGGCCCCTTCGACGCAGGCTGGAAAGACACCGTCGACGTCCGCCCCGCCGAAGCCGTCGAGGTAGCGGTCCGCTTCACCGACTACCCCGGCCCGTTCATGCTGCACTGCCACAATCTCGAACACGAGGACATGGCGATGATGGCCGACTTCACGGTGACGTAGCTCGTCGGGCGGGCGTGTCAGAATGCGCCGATGACCATCGATTTCGACGCACTCGATGGCGATCGTCGAGATGGCCGAGCAGATCGACCGGATGACCGCCGAGCGGGCGCGCACCGAACTCGACAAGCTGATCGGCGCCGATCACCCGAATGTGTGGTGTTCGTCCCGCGTGAGCTCCTTCTCGACGACTCAGCCCCTGGCCATGTCCACGAACCGGCTCAGGTGCAGCTGGTGGGCGACGGTGATGGTGGCGGTGGGGCCGTTACGGTGCTTGCCGACGATGAGGTCGGCCTCGCCGCCGCGGGGGTCGTCGCGTTCGAAGGCGTCGGGGCGGTGCAGCAGGATGACCATGTCGGCGTCCTGCTCCAGCGAGCCGGACTCGCGGAGGTCGGACACCATGGGCCGCTTGTCGGTTCGCTGTTCCGGACCACGGTTCAGCTGCGAGATCGCGATCACCGGAACTTCGAGTTCCTTGGCGAGCAGCTTGAGATGTCGCGAGAATTCCGAGACTTCCTGCTGCCGGGATTCGACCTTCTTACCCGAGCTCATCAGCTGGAGGTAGTCCACCACAACGAGTTTCAGATCATGGCGCTGCTTGAGCCGCCGCGCCTTCGCCCGAATCTCCATCATGGTCAAGTTCGGCGAATCGTCGACGAACAACGGCGCCTCACTGATCTCGCTCATCCGCCGAGCCAGCTTGGTCCAGTCGTCATCACTCATCCGGCCGGAGCGCATATCACCGAGCTTGATCTTCGCCTCGGCAGAGAGCAGGCGCATCACGATCTCGGTCCGGCTCATCTCGAGCGAGAAGATGACACTCGCCATCCCATGCTTGATCGAGCAACTCCGCATGAAATCCATGCCCAGCGTGGAGTTGTGGGTCGGCACCATGGAGCGGCCGGCCAGATAAAGGTGGTCGGCGTTGTCGACCTCGACGCAGCGCACCGGCACCGACTCGATCTGCCGGACATCCACGATGTAGCGGGAATTCGACCGCGCGGTGTTGCTTGCGGCGCGACGCTCCTTGTGCAGCAGCGCTTTCCGGTACAGCCCGAAGACCTCGTCATCGGTGGCGAAGGTGAGGGTGTAGCAGGTCGACGACTTCTCGGACCGGCCGCGCACCCGCTTCGTGGTGACCCCACAGCGGTAGCCGAGGCCGACGACGAGTTCTTCGACGTCGCGGAACAGGCGTTCGTCGGTGACCGCGAACTGCACGGACCCTCCGTGGGTGACGGTCCCGTCGGTGTCGAGGAGTCCGCCCAGCAGCGCGCGCCGCTGCGCTTCGGAGGCGCGCAGGTACTCGGTCGGGATGTGCTTGTCGCCCAGTACCGCGAGGGTGCGCAGCCTCGCCTGCACACTGCCCACCGAGTTCCGGCACGTCTGGCACAGCCGCAGGCCGATCGACGCACCGCCGCAGTGGGCGCAGGTCGGCGCCGCGACGGGCTCGGAAACGAATCGTGCCTTCCCGCCGCAGGAGCGACCGCACGTGCGTACCTCGCTGGTGAAGGGCACGAATTCGGCGCCGCACACCACGCAGCTACGGGCCTGTACCGGTTCGGGAGCGGGCAGCGTCAGTTGGTAGCGGCCGTGGGCAGACGGCGAGGGCACAGCGACGATGCCTTCACCCTCGATCCGTGCCACGATCTCCGGGTCGAAGCACGTGAGCTGCGTGGCCGCGGAGGTGCCGTCGCCCAGCCAGGCGCCGAGGGTGTACGGCGGTACCAGCAGATCGCGTGCGGGCAGCTGCAGCGGCCGAGTGTTGGTGACCGAATGGTTGAGGCGCCGGTCCGCTGTGGCGCAGCGCAGGGTGTTCGCGATCTCGGCGGTGGTGCGAACCCCGGCCGTAGCCGGATTGCGCCGCGGTCGGCCCGCGGCCGCTTCCTGTGCGGAACGCCGGGACTCACGGGTATCGGTGAGCCACTGGTGCTGCTCGTCGGCGACGAGCACTGTCCCATCGGAGAATTCGACTTCGTAGCAGGGCCGGTCGGTCATGACCTCGGTCGCCGCGACCACCCGGGTGGGGCGACCGTCGGCGTCGAGCAGTTCGTCGCCGACCTGAATCTCACCCATCGTGGTCCACCCGTGAGGCGTGGGCAGCGGCGTATCGAGCGCCAGCGCCTTACCCACACCAGGTCGGGCCGCGACGATGATCATCTGGCCCGCGTGGAGGCCGTTGGTGAGTTCGTCGAGTTCGGTGAAGCCGGTGGGGACGCCGAGGGAGATGCCGCCGCGGGAGGCGATGGAGTCGATTTCGTCCATGGTGGGCTGGAGGAGTTCTTCCAGCGGGGTGAAATCCTCGGTGGTGCGGCGCTCGGTGACCTCGTAGATCTCGGCCTGGGCGCGGTCGACCACCTCGGCGACGTCCTGGCCGTCGGCGCCCGCGTAGCCGAACTGGACGATGCGGGTGCCCGCTTCGACGAGGCGTCGCAGGATGGCCTTCTCGGCGACGATCTCGGCGTAGAAACCGGCGTTGGCGGCCGTCGGGACGGTCTGGGTGAGGGTGACCAGGTAGGGCGGGCCGCCGATGCGCTTGAGTTCGCCGCGGCGGTCGAGACCGGCGGCGACGGTGACGGGGTCGGCGGGTTCGCCGCGGCCGTACAGGTCGAGGATGGTGTCGTAGACGGCCTGGTGGGCGGGACGGTAGAAGTCGCCGGGGCGCAGCACCTCGACCACGTCGGCGATGGCGTCCTTGCTCAGCAGCATGCCGCCGAGGACGGACTGCTCCGCGGCCATGTCGTGCGGGGGCTGGCGGCCGAAGTCCTCGCCGGGGGGTTCGGGCGGGAAGTCCGTATGCGCGCGGTCACCGGTGGTGGTCACCAGAATCGACCGTCCTCTCTGCCCGCAGAACCGGGGGTTTCACATCGATGAACTCGTTGTACTCCCGGGCACCGACACGGATGTCAGCAATCGGTTGCCTGCGTGATTCCCGGGGTCGCGCGCAGGGCAATGCGACGAACCTAGGCGACGTTTCGGGGCGCCGCCAACCCCATATGTGCACACAACTGTGGATAACTTGGGGGTAGTTCACCCAGTGTTGTGCAGCTCCTGTGGAAAACGTGGGGAAAACCCAGGTCAGTGCGGTGGAACGCCCTGCTAGGCCCCCTTTTACCCAACTCTCCACCTGTGGATGAAAGAAGTCCCGGCGTGTCGGTCAAGGTGAACGGCCGGGCGTGTTGGGTAAACAGCGATAGTGCACGCTATGACGAGAGTCACAAATCTGCCGGTCGGTTTCGGCAATCATCCACAGGCTGAATAACCGGAGGTCAGCGAATTGCGGACCGTCGGCCGCCGGGGGTGACCTGCAGGGGAGCAATCTCCGGCTATCGTCCAGTTATCGCGATTTCAGCCGTGAAAAGGCAACGAGAAACCACCCCCATGTCGAACACGGGGGTGGTTCTCAGCGAACTCAGTTCGCGGCAACCTCGAGGTTGAACTTGGCAGCCACATCGGGGTGCAGGTGCACCACGATGCCGTGCTTGCCGGTCGCCTTGATGTGCGACTTCGGCAGCTCGATGCTGCGCTTGTCCACCACGGGGCCACCGGCAGCCTTGATGGCGGCGGCGACATCGGCGGTGGTGACCGAACCGAACAGCTTGCCGCTGTCGGCGGTCTTCACGGCCAGCGAGACCGAGTCAAGGCCCTCGATGGCCTGCTTCAGCTCGTTGGCGTGATCGAGGTCGCGCACCTTGCGGGCGTCCTGCGCCCGGCGGATGCCCTCGACCTGCTTCTGGGCGCCACGGGTGGCCACGATGGCCAGACCGCGGGGCAGCAGGTAGTTGCGGCCGTAGCCGTCCTTGACCTCGACGAGATCGCCCGGGGCACCGAGGTTGTCGACATCAGCGGTGAGGATGAGCTTCATCTGTCTGACTCCCTTTCTCAGCGAGCGGTCGACACGTAAGGCAGCAGGGCCACCTCACGCGAGTTCTTGACGGCGACAGCGATATCACGCTGGTGCTGGACGCAGTTGCCGGTGACGCGGCGGGCGCGGATCTTGCCGCGATCGCTGACGTACTTACGCAGCAGCGTGGTGTCCTTGTAATCGATATTGACGATTCCGGACTTGCTCTCCTTGCAGAAAGTGCAAGCCTTCTTCTTCAGCACCTTTTCGCGCGCGGGCGCTTTAGGCATGGTCTTCTCTCCGTACTATGAGTGCCGTTCCTCAGAACGGCGGTTCGTCATCCATGCGGCCGCCGCCCCCGAAGGAGCCGGCCGCGGGCGCGCTACCCCACGGATCGTCGTTGCCTGCGTTTCCGCCGCCCGACTGTCCGCCGCCACTGTTGGCGTTGTAGCCGCCTGCGCTTGCACCACCACCGGCATTGCCGGAACCGCCACCGAAGCCACCGCCTCCGCCACCGCGACCTGCCTTGGAGACCTTGGCAGTCGCGTAGCGCAGCGAGGGGCCGACCTCGTCGACCTCGAGTTCGACGACCGTGCGCTTCTCACCCTCGCGGGTTTCGTAGGAGCGCTGCTTGAGCCGTCCGCTCACGATCACGCGAGCGCCTCGGGTCAGGCTCTCGGCGACGTTCTCCGCTGCTTCACGCCAGATGTTGCAGCGCAGGAACAGGGCCTCGCCGTCTTTCCATTCGTTCGAATTGCGATCGAACACGCGGGGAGTCGAAGCGACGGTGAAATTCGCCACCGCTGCGCCCGCGGGCGTGAAACGAAGCTCAGGGTCTGCCGTCAAGTTTCCGATGACGGTGATGACCGTGTCGCCTGCCATGGGGGTTCCTCCTGCTCGGGGTGCAGTCCGCGTCTCGCTGTCGCGCTAGAGCCTAAAGATAGGCACCGACGAAAACGAGAGTTCGCTCTGCGGACTACTTGTCGTTGCGCAGAACCTTGGTGCGCAGCACCGTCTCGTTCAGGCCCAGCTGGCGATCGAGCTCGCTCACGGTGGCCGGGGTCGCGGTCAGTTCGACGACCGCGTAGATGCCTTCGGCCTGCTTGGCGATCTCGTAGGCGAGCCGGCGGCGGCCCCAGATGTCGACCTTGTCGACCTTGCCGCCCTCGGTCTTGACGACGTTGAGCAGGTTATCCAGGGACTGCCCGACGATGCGCTCGTCCAGGCTCGGGTCGAGGATGACCATCACTTCATAATGACGCACGGACCAATCACCTCCTGTGGACTAGGAAACGGCCATGGACTTTCCATGGCAGGAGGGTTCGTTGCGTCAGCAACCCGGTAAGGCTACATGAGCGGGCACTGAGCAGCGAAATCGATCTACTCCGCGGGTGCGCCCCTGGATCGCGGCGGCGCCGCATAATGTGGTCGATATGACCACTGCCGACCCACAGCAGCGCGCAGCACGTGGCGCGGCGCGGGCCACGGCGCTGACGTTCCTGATCGTGCTGTTGTGCGCGCTCACCCTCGCGATGGCCTATGCCAACAAGGCGCGGTGCGCGGGCGGCGCGATCGATGAAACCGGTCGCAGCCAGGTATTCGATGTCCGCAAGGATATGGATGTCTGCTATTCCGATATCCAGTTCCTCTGGATCGGCCGCGATATCGACAATCACGTTTTCCCGTATGTCGACGGCGGGATCACCGAGGAGGGCGCGCTCACCGGCGGCGCGGTGGAGTATCCGGTGCTCAGCGGTGTGCTCATGTGGGCGGGCGCGATCGGGGTCACCAACGACGCGGACTTCCTGTGGCATTCGGCGCTGCTGCTCACACCGTTCGCGCTGCTGACGGCGTGGATGCTGGCCCGGTTGGCAGGCCCGGCCGCGTTGCTGTGGGCGATCGGCCCGCCACTGGTGCTGTACGCGTTCCACAACTGGGAACTGCCGGTCGTGTGCACCGCGGTGGCGGCGGTCTACGTGATGTCCATGCTGACCGGCCTGTCGATACGCACCCGCGGGATCCTCGCCGCGGTGCTGCTCGCCATCGGGTTCTGCTTCAAGCTCTATCCGGGCATCTTCCTGCTGCCACTGGCGGTCTACATCCTCACCGAGGGCGCGCCGCGCGACGCGCGGCGCGTGCGTGATCTGGACGTGGCGGGCGCGGCGCAGGCACTGCTCGCGGCGATGGGCACGGTGGCCGCGGTGAATCTGCCGTTCGTGGTGGCGGGCGTCGAGGGCTGGCGGGCCTCGATCACCTTCCAGCAGATGCGCCAGGCCGACATCACCACGAACTCGATCTGGTACTGGGGACATCAGCTGATCTTCGGCCGCGACGCCGAGACGACGACCACCTGGCACGACATGGTCGCCGTTGCCTCGCCCGCGCTGATCCTGGCGTCGTTCGTGCTGGCGATGTGGCTCGGCCTGCGCCGCTGGACGCCGACTTCGCCCTTCCCGTGGGTGGGCGTGAGCGGCGCGATGCTGTGCGGATTCATGCTTTTCCACAAGGTCCACTCACCCCAGTACACCCTGTGGATAATTCCGTTCCTGGTGCTGCTTCGGGTGCCGTGGTCGCTGGTCGCGGCGTATCTGGTTGCCGACGCGGCGGTGGGGATCGGCGTCTTCCGGTACTTCTACTCGATGGGCGCCGGCGAGGGCGTCGAGCTGATGGAGGGGATCGTCCAGTTCGGCGTGTGGCTGCGCAGCGCCCTGCTCATCGCGCTGTTCTTCCTGTTCCTGCGGGCCGGGCTGCGTGGTGCGCGCCGGGCCGAATCGGCCTTCGCACTCTTCGATCGACGCGAACTCCAGCCGGTCGCTTGAGAAACGACAGCGGCGGCGAATCCCGGTTCGGGACCCGCCGCCGCTGTGGCTATCGCTTCTTCGTGCCGCCGATCAGCTGACCGGTGCGGCTTCCTTGGACTCGTCCACCGCGTCCGGCTCGTCCTTGCGGTTGCGCAGGATGCTCGAGATGAACGCCGCGCCGATGAACGCCACGCCGACGAGGCCGGTGATCAGCTCGTCGACGTGCACGCCGATCGAGATCAGCAGGATCGCCGCCAGCGCGCCGATCGCCCAGTGCGCGCCGTGCTCGAGGTACACGTACTCCGAGAGCGTGCCCTGACGGACCAGGTACACCGTGATCGACCGGACGAACATCGCGCCGATGAAGCCGAGGCCCAGCGCGATGATGATCGGGTCGGAGGTGATCGCGAACGCGCCGATCACGCCGTCGAAGGAGAACGACGCGTCGAGCACCTCGAGGTACAGGAACAGGAAGAACGCGGCCTTACCGGTCGCCTTCACCAGACCGGACGGGCCCGAAGCGGCGTTTTCCAGGTCCTCGGTGTGGAACATCGAGCCGAGGCCGTCGACCGCGATGTAGACGATCATGCCGAGCAGACCCGCGACCAGCACGGTCGACCGGTCCTCTTCCTTGGCCAGGAACTCGGCGGTGAGGATCAGGCCAGTGCCTGCCACGACCACCGACAGCATGTCGAGCTTGCCCGCCCTGGCCAGCGGCTTCTCCAGCCAGCTCAGCCAGGTGATCTCGCGCTCTTCGAAGATGAAGTTCAGGAACAGCAGCGCGAGGAACATGCCGCCGAACGCCGCGATCTGCGGGTGCGCGTCGGTCAGCAAGGTTTCGTAGCTGGGGCTGCCGTCAGGGAAGTACGGTGCGTCGTCGGGGGGCGGGTTGAGGGCCAGGTCGAACGCCTCGATCGGACCGAGCCCGGCGGTGATCCACACGATGGCCAGCGGGAACACCAAGCGCATGCCGAACACGGCGATGACGACACCGATGGTCAGGAAGATCCGCTGCCAGAACTCGCTCATCCGCTGCAGGACGGTGGCGTTGATGACGGCGTTGTCGAACGACAGCGACACCTCGAGAATGCCGAGGATCGCGCACAGTGCGAGGGCGGTCGGACCTCCGTAGAGGAAGGCGACGACCAGCGATAACACCGTGACGGCGACGGACAGGCCGAATATGCGCGTAATCACGCGGAGGGACCTTTCTGTGTCACACGGACAGGGGGCCCGGTCAGTCGAGCCCCCTGTTCGCGATGGTGACTAGACGTTGACGCCGTAGTCGCGTGCGATACCGGCGAGGCCGGAGGCGTAGCCCTGCCCGATGGCACGGAACTTCCATTCGGCACCGTTGCGGTACAGCTCGCCGAAGACCATAGCGGTCTCGGTCGAGGCGTCCTCGGACAGGTCGTAGCGGGCGAGCTCGGTGCCGTTGGCCCGGTCGACGACGCGGATGTAGGCGTTGCGCACCTGGCCGAACGACTGCGAGCGGGTCTCCGCGTCGTAGATCGAGACGGGGAAGAAGATGCTCTCGATGGTCGGCGGGGTGTTGGCCAGGTCGACATTGATGACCTCGTCGTCGCCCTCGCCCTCACCGGTGGTGTTGTCGCCGGCGTGCTCGATGGCGCCTTCGGGGGACTTCAGGTTGTTGAAGAACACGAAGTGCTTGTCCGAGACAACCTTCTTGTCGGCGCCGGTCGCGATCGCGCTGGCGTCGAGGTCGAAGTCGGTGCCGGTGGTGGTGCGCACGTCCCAGCCGAGGCCGACCGCGACCGCGGTCAGGTTCGGAGCCTCTTTGGTCAGCGAGACATTGCCGCCCTTGGACAGACTGACACCCATGCGGGAATCCCTTCGGTTAGTCCGGTGTGTCGTTTCCCAGCATGTCCGAATCGCCGGGTACCGCTACGACAGTAATAGGTTTCGCGGAACTTGCGTAGGAACGAGCAGCAGCCCTGGTTAACGCGGGGAATCTCCTACCATCGGGACTGTGCGTGGTCGGGTCGCCGCGCGGTTCGGAAAGGGGACGTGCCGGTGACACCTCGCAGACGCGGATGGTTCAGATCGGGGGCCGATCATGAGTGGATCAGTGGGGCAAGGGCGGCCACGTCGTCCGCCTTCCTCGATATGGATCATCGGCAGACGGCGGCGGAGGCGGGCGTGGTGGCCAGCGAACAGGTCTTCCCCGACCGCCGGATCGGCGCGATCTGGGAGCCGGTGCGCGCGCGGTGCTACGCCGCCGCCGGTGCGTATCTGAGTCTCACCGAAGAGCTCGACACCGCCGAAGCCACGGGCAGCCCGGTCGCGGACGGGCCTGCCAGGGCGGATGCGCTGGTGCGTCAGCTCACCGACGCGGCGCGCGGGGTCGACGAGTTCTATCACTCCCATCGCAGCGGCCTGGAGGAAGCGGCGCGGGTGCGATCGGCGGTGCCACAGCTGCTGGCGCACGTGCGGGCCGAGGCCGAGCAGGTGCTCGCCGCCGCCGCGTCGTCGGGGTATGCGAGCTACCCCTCGATCGCGGCAGGTGTAAGGCGGCTGAATGAGGATCTGATCACAGCGTCCTCGGCCGATCCGCAGACCTCCGTCGCCGCCGCGCGCACGGCCGCGGCGGCGGTGCAGCAGGCGACGGCGGAATTGTCGGATGCGTTGGCGCAGGCCCCTTCTCGCGCTTCGGCGGCGGCGAAGGCGATCGCGTCGGTGACGACCCGGCTGGCCGCTGTCCGCAACCGCGCGAGTGGCCTCGGCCCCGCGTACTCGGCGCTGTTGCGCGAGTTCAGCGCTGCGAGTTCGGCGGACTTGACCAACAATGAGCGGGAAAGCCGGCGCGGCATCGACGCCGCGGACGCGGCGCTGGTAGGCGCGCGTGTCGCGGCTGCCGATCACGACCCGGAGACCGCCCTTGACCTGACCGCCACCGCGCGCCAGCACCTCGCCGAGGCCGAGCAGTTGGTCGACGCCGTCACCCGGCGCCTCGAACTGTTGCGCGAGGTGCGTGCCGACCCCGACGCGCACGCCCGCACCGTACGATTCCGGCTGCGGGACGCGCAGATGCTCGCGGTCGACCGAGGCCTGGTCGGCGAGTGGGGGTCGGTGCTCGATGCCCAAGCCGAACGCCTCGACCGCATCAATTCCGGACTGACGGGTCGTCATCCAGACTATTGGGCATATGTTTCCGAACTGGACACCGTCGCGGCGTTCATCGCCGGAGTGGTCGAACGCATCAGAAAACACGTAGGAACCGACAGGACTTAGGAATGCACAGGACATGATGACAGCGGGGTACGCGGTCGCGCCGGAGATCTGCCTGCGTAAGCAGGTTCCGCTGCGCCACTTCCGGCAATTGCACGGGCCGAGAGCCCGTGAGCTGTTCCTCCGCGAGCCGGAGCCGATCGTCGATGCCGACGACCGGGAGCTGCTGGCCACCGCGCTCGGCGCGACGCTGTATGTGCCCGCGACCCGCCCCGACCTGGCCGCCACCATCGCGCGGCGCGCGGCGCGCGGCGTGTGCTCGATGGTGATCGACCTCGAGGACGCCGTCGCCGACCATCAGGTGGAGGCGGCCAAGGAGCACGCCGTCGCGACGCTGGATCTGCTCGCCCGCAGCGAGGATCCGAACCCGATGCTGTTCATCCGGGTCCGCGACCCGCAGACCGTCACCGAGCTGGTCGACCAGCTCGGGCCGGGCGCCGATGTGCTCACCGGCTTCGTCTTCCCCAAGTTCGACGCCGTCACCGGGCCCGCCTACCTGGCCGCGCTCGCCGACGCGCGGCGCAGGCTGGATCGCCCGGTCTACGGCATGCCGGTGCTCGAATCGGCGAGCCTGGTGCATCGCCAGACCCGCGACGAGCAGCTCTCCCGCATCGCGGACTTACTCGGCGAACACCGAGACCAGCTGCTCGCGGTCCGGATCGGCGCCACCGACATGTGCTCGACCTTCGGCATCCGCCGCGACCGCGATCTCACGATCTACGACGTGCGCGTGGTCGCCGACGTGATCGCCGACATCGTCAACTACCTCGGCCGCGCCGACGGCACCGGTTTCATCATCACCGGGCCGGTGTGGGAGTACTTCGCCGATCACGAGCGGATGTTCCGGCCGCTGCTGCGGACCGCGCCGTTCGAGGAGTCCGACGCGGTGCCGTTCCGCCAGTACCTGGTCAGCCGGGACCTCGACGGCCTGCTGCGCGAGATCACCCTCGACCGCGCCAACGGCATCCAGGGCAAGACGGTGATCCACCCCTCGCACGTGGCCGCCGTGCACGCGCTGTCGGTGGTGACCCACGAGGAGTACGCCGACGCGCTGCACATCATGGAGGCCGACGTCGGCGGCGTCGCGGCCTCGGAATACCGCAACAAGATGAACGAGATGCGCCCGCACCGCAGTTGGGCCCGCCAGACGCTGGTCCGGGCTCGTGCGTTCGGGGTCGCGAACAAGGGAGTGTCCTTCGTGGATTTGCTGACAGCGATGATCGCCGAATGAGCGTGTTCGGACTCGACATCGAAATACCGTGGGCGACGCAAAATCTGGGTATTCAACTGCGGCATGGTGAGTCGTTCACCGCGTCGGCGGCCGAGGACGCGCTGCCCGGTGAGCTCTCGATCGCCGCGCTGGTCCAGCCGGGGCTGCGGCGTAATCCGCGGCGGGCGCACCTGCTGGTGTCGACCGTGCTCGGCAAGCATCTGCCGACCGATCCGCGCGTCGTGATCGGCGCGGGCAATCGCCTCGGCGACCTGGTGCGCGAGAAACTCGGTGAGCGTGAGCCGGTTGTGCTCGGATTCGCCGAGACCGCAACGGGTTTGGGGCACTGCGTAGCCGCGCGTATCGGTGCGGGCTGCTACCTGCACTCGACGCGCCGCCAGGTCGAGAGCGCCACCACCCTGACCGGGTTCGAGGAGGGGCATTCACACGCCACCTCGCACCTGCTGCAACCCGCGCCCGCCGACATCTTCGTCAACGATCTGCCACTGGTGCTGGTCGACGACGAGATCTCCACCGGTGACACCGCCATCGACGCGGTCCGCGCGCTGCACGCGTTCGCGCCCCGCTCTCACTACGTGCTCGCCTCGCTGGTCGACATGCGCACCGCCGCCGACCGCGCCAAGTTCGAAGCGTTCGCCGCCGAACTCGGTGCGCGCATCGACACCGTGTGCCTGGCTTCCGGCCGTACCGAGCTGCCCGATGGCCTGATCGACACGGTCACCGCGATGCCGGAACCGGAGCTCAATCCGATGGCGGCGCAGCGTGGTTCGTTCGGACGGATCGAATTAACTTGGCCCGCTGACGTTCCCGAAGGCGGCAGACACGGCATTCTGAACTCCGATGTCGCGGCGTTCGATATCGCGCTGAAAGCCGCCACCGACGAGGTGCACTCGCGCCTCGATGCCGAGTTCGCCGGTCGTCCCGTGATCGTGCTCGGTCACGAGGAATTGATGTACCTGCCGCTGCGGCTCGCTGCCGAGCTGGCGGAATCGGGGACGCTCACCCGCTTCCAGACAACCACGCGCTCACCGGCTTACGTACTCGACGAGCCGGGCTACCCGCTGCGCCGTGGCTTCCGCTTCCACGCACCCGAGCCGGACGCGACCGCTCAGCGCTACCTGTACAACGCGCAGTGGACCGACGGCGATACGGCGCCGGTGCTGCTGGTCGTCATCGACCCGCCCGCCGACACCGACGAACTCGTTTCCCCCGACGGTCTGGTCGACGTGCTCACCGCTTCGGGCGCCGACGTGCTGATCGCGGTGCTTCCCGGCGCGGATCCGCGCACCCTGCACGCGGATCGCACCGACGAGTCGACCGCGGGCGTCGCCGGGCCGGACACTGCGCGCCCGGACGTGACAGCGCACGGTACGGAGGCGGCATCGGCCGGGCGGTCGACTCGCGATGAGGTCGCCGTGTCCGGCTCACGGGCCGACGAGGCTGATCCCGGCCGCACCTATCCCCGGGCGTTGCACGGTCCCGACTTCGGTTCCTATGCGGCTGACGAGGTGTCGTGGCTGCTGAAGGATCTCTCCGGCGCTGACCTGGAAGCCGATGTCGCCGAACGCGAGCGGCGGATCCAGGCGGGTGTCGCCCACTACGCCGAATCCCTGCCGGTCGAGTACCAGCCCGACGCCGAGTACCGCGAACTGTTCGACCGCGTGCTGGCCGACAGCGCGGAACGGCTGGCACTGGCGGTGGCCACGGTGGCCGAGCTCGTTGTCGCCGAACGCGGTGAGGACATCGTGCTGGTCTCGCTGGCCAGGGCGGGTACTCCGGTCGGCGTGCTCATGCGGCGCTGGCTGCGCAGCGGTGTGGGTCGTCCGAGCCTGACCGTGCCGCACTACGCGGTGTCGATCGTGCGTGATCGCGGTATCGATGCCGTGGCCTTGGATTACCTTGCTCATCACCACGATCCGTCCACGATCGTGTTCGTCGACGGCTGGACCGGCAAGGGCGCCATCACCCGCGAGCTCACCGAGGCGCTCGACGCCTACCACGCCGCCGGTGGCGCCCGGTTCAACGACGAGCTGGTCGTGCTCGCCGATCCCGGCAACTCCGTGCGCACCTACGGCACCCGCGACGACTTCCTGATCGCCTCCGCGTGCCTGAATTCCACGGTCTCGGGGCTGGTCTCGCGCACCGTCCTCAACGACACCCTGATCGGACCCGGTGAGTTCCACGGCGCCAAGTTCTATCGTGAGCTCGCCGACGCCGATGTCTCCAACCAGCTGCTCGACGCCGTGACCGCCGCCTTCGAGACCATTCGCGATCAGGTCCCCGCCGCGGTCGCCGCGATCCGGGACTCCGATCGCACCCCCGACTGGTCGGGCTGGGCCTCGGTGGAGCGGGTGCGTGCCGAATATGGCGTCGCGACAGTGAATTTCGTGAAGCCGGGCGTCGGCGAGACCACCCGCGTACTGCTGCGCCGGGTACCGTGGCGGGTGCTGGTCCGGGAAGCCGACGCTCCCGAGCACGCGCACATCCGCCTGCTCGCCGCGGCGCGCAGTGTCCCGGTGGAGGTGGTCCCCGACCTGGCCTACTCCTGCATGGGCCTGATCAAGGAGCTGGACCAGTGACCGCCGACGCGCTGTTCGCCACCGATCTCGATCGCACGATGATCTTCTCGCGCAACGGGTTCGGTGGCGCCGACGCCGTAGCGAAGCAGTGTGTGGAGTACTACGAGGGCGAGCCGCTGTCGTACATGACCACCACCGCCGTGGAACGGCTCGGTGCGCTCGCCGCCCTCGCGCCGGTGATCCCGACGACGACCCGCACGATCGAACAGTTCCAGCGGATCGACCTGCCCGGCGCGCCGTGGCGCTACGCCATCACCAGCAATGGTGGCAACATCCTGGTCGACGGCCTGCCCGATCCGACCTGGCGCACCGCGATCGACGATCAGGTGCGCGCCACCGGTGCCACCCTCGCCGAGGTCGGAGCGGAATGGCGTTCCCGTATCGATGATTCCTGGGTCACCAAGTACCGGGAGGCCGACGACCTGTTCTGCTACCTGGTGGTCCGGCCCGACGCGGTCCCGGAGGGCTTCCTCGCCGAATGGGACGCGTGGTGCCGCACGCAGGGCTGGTCGGCCTCGCAGCAGGGTCGCAAGATCTACACGATGCCCGACGCGGTCTGCAAGAGCTTTGCCGTCGCCGAGGTCCGCCGCCGATTGGTGGAATCCGGTGAACTGTCCGAGGACGCAGAGCTGTTCACCGCGGGCGACGGCGCGCTGGACGCCCCGATGCTGACCTCGGCCGACGCGGCGATCCGTCCCCGGCACGGTGAACTGGAGGAGCTGAACTTCACCAGCGCGAACCTCACCGTCACCGAGTCAGCGGGCATCCTCGCGGGGGTGGAGATCCTGGAGTGGTTCCACGACGCCCTCGAGCGCGCCGCGCTGACTGTGGGCGACGCGGCCTGAGAACCGAAACCCCGGGTGCCGCAGGAGCACCCGGGGTTGTCGGAATCAAGGCTGAGGGAACAGTCCCTTCGCCAGCACCGGCCACGACGTCTTGAGATCGTCCTGCCAGTAGCCCCACGAGTGGGTACCGGTATCGCGGTAGACGAAGGTGCCGGGAATGCCGAGCTGGTCCAGCCGCGCCTGCAGATTGTGTGAGGACACGAAGATCGCACCCTCGATCAGCGCGCCGAGGGCCACGGTCTTGGGTGTATCGGCGGGCTTCTCCATCCGGAACGGCCCACCGGGCTGATCGTGAATGCCAGGGATTCCGGTGCCGGTGGAGACGAAAAGATGCGTACCGCGCAGCTTCTCGGCATTGACCAGCGGATCGTTGGCCGCCCACAGCGGCCCACCGACCGGCCCCCACATGTTCTCGGCATCACCGCCGCCGTACAGCTCGACGGTCAGCTTCACCGCCTGCTGACCCGCCGGATCACTCACCTGGGTGAGTCCGCTGTAGACCGCCGCACTGCGGAACAGCCCCGGCTTGGCGATGGCCAGGTTCAGCACGGGGATACCCGACATCGACAGGCCCGCAATGGCATTGACCCCATTGGTGCCGAGCGCCGCGTCGATCAGCGGCGGCAGCTCCTCGGCGATATAGGTCTGCCACTTGTTCACCCCGAGCACCGGATCGGGCTTGACCCAGTCGGTGTAGAACGTCCACGCCCCGCCGATGATCTGCACGACGTTGACGTCCTTGTCGGACAGGAAGTCCAGCGCATCGGTCCGCAGCTGCCACGAGGCACGGTCCACCCCGCCACCCGCACCGTTGAGCAGATACAGCGCCGGTTTCGGGGTAGCGGTATCGGCCGGCCGCTGAACGTCGACCGGGAACGTCTGATTCATCGCGGCCGAATGCACGAACAGCCGCAGATGCCGCGCATCGGTGACCTCCATCCGCTCGATGAAGGACCCATCCGGCGAGGTCACGGCGCCGAGAGTGACGCCGGGCGCACCGACAGGCGCCGCGGACACGGGGATACCGGTAACGATCGACGCGGCGACAGCGCACAGCACCGCCGCCACGACCCGTCGAATGCTGCGACGCTGCACTGCGCCCCCTCCTCTGATCGAGCAACCGCCGACTCATACTCTCGGCGGCCCCCACCGTAACGGCACTCCCGCACCCACCGTCAGCTTTTGGAGCGTACTCGTTTCAGAATTTGCCCGCCCGCCCGAAGGGCTCGCTCAGTAGTGCTGCTGCTGACCGGCGAGCTGCTGCTGGACGACCCCGTGGATCCGTTGCAATCCGCCCACGGTGATACCGCTCTGCAGCTGACCTTCGATGGTCCTGACCAGCGCGTTGTCGCTCATCACCTTTTCCGAGGACTGGATGAGCACGGTGCCGGCGCCGGTGAAGTCGAACTGGCGCTCCTCGCCCGAGTTGGCGCCCATCCTGGCCGCACCGGCCGCCAGGAAGCTGCCGATCCAGCCCTGGTCGTAGTGGTGGCTGGGGGAGGGGCAGTCGGCCCAGCCGACGAGTGCTTCGGGGTCGACGCGCAAGGGGGGCTCGGCGAACATGACCGGGCCGTTGGAGGAGGCGAGGAACTTGCCGGTGCCGATCAGGGTGAGGAAGCCGGGAACGATCGACTGCTTGAGCGCCAGGCCCGGCTCGAAGGCGAGCAGGTTGGCGCCGCGGATGGTGAGGTTGCCGTCCTCGAGATCGTAGGAATTGATGTCGTAGCCGCGGTCGCCGATGATCAGCTTGCCGTGGCCCTCGGCCACCACGTACTCACCGGCGAACAGCGGCGCCGAGAACTGGCTGCTCACCATGTGCATGAGGTTGCCCTGCAGGCCGTGGGTGAGCATTTGGAACTGGATCTGGCCGTAGTAGGCGATCATCGCGCCCTTGCGCATGAACCACGGGCCGGTCAGGTCGATGCAGTAGGCGTAGCTGTTGCCCGGAATGTTGTCGCTGGCACCGAGAGTCATCGGGGAATGGATCTGGCTCATCGGCTCACAACTTCTCTTCGGAGGCCTGCACGTACACGACACCCTGTCCATGGCAATGCAATTGCATCGCCTCGCCCGCGCCGCGGCCGACCGCGTCGCGCCAGCTCATCGCCGCCTTGAGTTCGGTCTGCACATTGCCGTAGGCGGCGACGAACGCCTGCGGGTCGACGACCACCGGATTCGGCCCGCCCACTTGCAGTTCCAGGAAACCGCCGTGGGCAAGCAGTACCGCGGAACCCTGTCCGCTGAGCTGGGTGGTGAACATGCCCTGGCCGGTCGCGACACCGGCGGCCGCGCCGCGCAGCGCGCCCATCAGGCCGCCACCGCCGCCGCCACCACCGGAACTGGCCACCGAGACGACCGAGGCCTGCAGACCCGCGCTGTTGGCCAGCAGTCGCGAGGCCTCGGCGCGCAGCACCGCTCCGGGCTGCATGTGCACCACGTGTACCTCGAGCCCGGCGAATCCGTAATGGACGACGCCGTTTCCGCGCGCCAGCATGGTGCGCTCGTGCTCGCCCGCCATCATGGCGCCCGCCATCCGCATCAGTCCGCCGCCGCCCATCCCTGGCCCGGCGCCGGGAATCTGGTGCGGCGCGAACGCGACCTGACCCTGGTAGAACAGCATCGCGCCGGTCCGGGCGACGACGCCGCCCGCCTGCCCGACATCGACCTTGACGACCTTGCCGTTGACCTTCTCGAACATCGCCGCTTCCTACCGTTCCGCCGGCTGGATCAGCACGACACCCTGGCCGTCCCACCGCAGCGAGAAGGCCTCGCCCGCGTCCTGGCCGACCATCGTGCGCCAGGAGACATCAGTGACGAAGGACTGGTTGAGGTTGCCGCGCGCCGCGACGAACGCGTCCGGATCCACGATCAGCGGATACTGCGGCGAGACCTCGAGATGGATCAGCGGACCACCGGCCGACAGCAGCGCCACCTGGCCCTGCCCGCTGACGGTGGTGGTGAACAGGCCGCTGCCCGCCGACATCCCGCCGACACCGGCGAACCGCACATCCGTGCGCAGATTGCCCGCGAAGGCGAGCAGCTGCTGCGACTCGACCTGCAACGTCTCGTTGTTCAGGTCGACCACGGTGACGTTCTGGCCGTTCACGGCGAAGAACACCCTGCCGTTGCCGCTGCATTCCATCAGCGACAGCTTCTCGCCGGTGGCGCGGCGCTTGAGGCCCGAAAGCACGCCCTCGCCGCCGCCGAAACCGGCCGATTTGAATTGCACATTGCCTTCGTAGGCGACCATCGAGCCGGAGATCGCGCGGATACTCGTCCCCGCGAGATGGGCCTCGATCACCTTCTTCGATTGTTCGAACAGCTGCGCCATGACGGCCCTGGAGTCCCCTCTGGACAGGCGGGTGGAATGCCCGATACCTACTGCGTGGTCACCCTAACCGATCGATCGGGCACGCGCGGTGGCTCCGGAGCGCGGACGCTCGCGCTCGCTTTCTCGTAGAGTGACAGGCGACCGCACCGACAAGCGAAGGGTCGAACTTGTCTGCAACACTCGCCAAGGGCCAGAACGGTCCACTGGCCGTCAGTGACGTGGTGATCTCGCTTCAGCTCACGGCACCGGCCGATCTGTCCGCGCTGCTCGTGACCGAGCAGGGCAAGGTCCGCACCGATGCCGATTTCGTCTTCTACAACCAGCCGAGTGGGCCCGGCGTCGATCTGCGCCCCGGGCCCGCGGGCCAGCCTGCGTCCCTGGCGGTTTCGCTGCCCGCGGTACCCGCCGACATCGACCAGATCCGCGCGGTGATCACCCTCGACGACGCCACGAGCAACTTCGGCCGGTCCGCCCCGCCGACCGCGATCGTCTCCGACGCCGCCGGTAATCGGCTGTTCGAGTACCGGATCGACGGGCTGAACGCGGAGTCGATCGTGATCGCGCTCGAGCTGTACCGCCGTCAGGGCAGCTGGAAGGTGCGCGCCGTCGGCCAGGGCTACGCCGGTGGTTTCGCCGCGCTGGTCACCGATCACGGTGTGCAGGTGGACGATTCGCCAGCGCCCGCCGCCGCGCCGCAGGCCGCGCCGCCGCAGCCGGCGCCCCAGCAGGCGCCGCCCGCGTACCCGGCGCAGTCCGCGCCGAGCTACCCGCAGCAGCCAGCGCCCGCCTACGCCCCGCCCGGTGGTGGCTACCCGCCGCCGCCCGGCCCGGCGCAGCAGCCGCCCGCTGCCGGTTACCCGCCGCCGCCCGGTCCCGGCCCCGGTTACCCGCCGCCCGCGCAGGCCGCCCCGCCGCAGCAGGCCGGTGAGGTCAGCCTGAGCAAGGATCGCCCGGTCAGCCTGCAGAAGGGGCAGCGAGTCACCCTCCGCAAGGAAGGCGGCGCCGCGCTCACCTTCGTCAAGATGGGCCTTGGCTGGGACCCGGTGCGCACGCGCGGCATGTTCGGCAACCGCACGGTCGACATCGACCTGGACGCCTCGGTCTGCCTGTTCGCCGACCAGAATCTCGTCGACGTCGCCTACTACGGTCAGCTGTCGTCCAAGGACGGCTCGGTGCGCCACCAGGGCGACAACCTGACCGGCGAGGGCGAGGGCGACGACGAGATGATCCTGGTGGATCTGACCAGGATCCCCGCGCACATCTCCACGCTGCTGTTCATCGTCACCTCCTACAAGGGGCACACCTTCGAGCAGGTGCAGAACGCGTTCTGCCGCTTGATCGATGGCACCACCAACGGCGAACTCGCGCGCTACACCCTCGCCGGCGGCATGCCGTTCACGGCGATGGCGATGGCCAAGGTGTATCGGGTCGGCGGCGACTGGAAGATGCAGGCGCTGGGCGAGGGCTTCCAGGCCAAGCATCCCGGTGAGGCCGTGCCGCAGCTCGGCCGGTTCCTCGGCAGGGACTAGGCAAGTACGGACAAGAGCAAGGCTGACAACGTGATTCACCTGAAGGCGGGCCAGAACACCGCGCTGACCGCCGACACCGTGCGTTTCACCGCGCACACCGCAGGCACCGTCGATCTCGGTGCGCTGGTGGTCGGCGAGGATCTGCGGGTGCGCGACGAGCACGATCATGTGTGCGCGTCGCGGCCCGGCGCTCCCGGCGTCACCTTCGCCGGCGGCGCGGTGGAGATCGCACTGCCGCAGGTCAGGTCGGACGCGCATGCCGTGCTCCTGTTCGTCACCGCCGGGCATGTGCTCGGCACCGTCACCGCGACGCTGGCCGAGAACGGCACGCCCACATCCGAATTCGTGATCTCGCCCACCGCGGGAGAGAGCGCGCTGATCTGCTTCGAGGTGTACCGCCGCGGTGGTGGCTGGAAGCTGCGCGCGCTCGGTCAGGGGTATGACGGCGGGGCGGCGCAGCTGCTGCCCGCCCACGGCGTGGCCGCTCCCGCGTCACCGGAGGCCGCCGCGCCGACCGTGACGGCCGAGCGGCCCGCCGGTGCGCCGGGCATCCCGCTCGAGGTCGACCACGGTTTGCAGCGGATGTGGATGATCTTCGAGGACGCGGCCCGTTCCGCGGCCGCACTGGTCTCGGCTCGCGACTACGCCGCCAAGCGACTGGATCAGGAGCTCTCCGACGCGGTCTCGAACCCGGCGACCCGCAACACCCCGGCCGCCGACGCGGCCCGCGCCGAGGCGCAGCGCAGGCACGACGAGCTGGTCGGCATCGCCGATTCGGATCATCGGCGCGACAGCGACCATCTCGGTCGCGAGATCGCCGAGGCCGACTCCGTCATGCCCGCCGCGCTCGCCTCCTGGCTCGCGCCGGCCTGGACCACGAAAGCCGCACGCAGCGACGGCATCCGGCTCGGCGAGCTGTACGCGCACGACCGCGGTGAGCTGCGCGTGCCGTATTGCGTTCCGGTGCCGCTGAACCGGCCGCTGTGGGTCGACACCGAGTCGAGCGGGGCCGCGTCCCGCGTGGTCGGCGCGCTGGTGGCCCGGCTGGTCGCTGCCCTGCCGGACAAGCCGACCCGGGTCGACCTGATCGATCTCACCGGTGGCCTGCGCGGGCTCGCCGCCCCGCTCGCCCCGCTGCTCGCCGGTCCGGTCATCGTCGACCACGCCGACATCCCGGCGCGCCTCGGCGCACTGGCGCACGCGGCCGAGCTCGCCGACATCGCTTACAACAGTGGGCAAGCCGTGCCGCCGTCCGAGCACCGGATCCTGGTCGCCGCCGATTTCCCGCACGGCTACCAGGCCACCGATGTGGTGCACCTTGGTCAGCTGATGGTGCGCGGCGATCTGATCGGGCTGTCGCTGGTGATCGTCGGCAGCGGCGGCGCCGACTTCGGTGACGGCCCGCTGTCGCTGCTCTCCCAGTCGTGCAGGCACCTGCCCACCATGCCCGGCACCCCGCTGTTCGACCCGTGGACCGGAAACGCCTGGGAACTCGACCTCGACATGCTCCCGGCCGAACCCGAACTCCAGGCCCGCTACCTGCGGATGTAGCGCTCAGTCGACCATCGACGCGGGCCGCGTGCTCGTGCAGGCCTGCTTGGGACGCAGGAATTGTGGCAGCCACGGCAGGAGTGGGTCGGGTGCGCGGTCGAGGATTCCGCCCGCCGGGTCGTCGACGAAGTCGCGGCGCACCAGGTCGTCTTGCGGGCGCAGGATCTCGTGGACGATCAGCGCGCACAGGCCGAGGACGGCGAGGTCGCGCAGCACGACGGTGCCGGTGAACCACTGCTCGGGCAGGCCCTTGGCGTCCTCGCCGAGGTAGTAGTACATGCGCGGTACCCAGACCAGCGCGTCGATTGTCATCCAGGTCAGCAGGATTCGCCGATGCGGCAGAGCGAGCACCGCCAGCGGCACCAGCCACAGCGAGTACTGCGGGCTCCACACCTTGTTCGTCACCAGGAACGCGGCGACGACCAGGAAGCACAGCTGCGCGACCCGCGGGCGCCGTGCCGCGGTCAGCGCCAGGTAGGCGATGCCGGCGCAGGCCGTCAGGAACAGCAGCAGCGAGACGGTGTTCAGCACGGCCGGCGGCTGGCCGTGTTCGAGCGGCCCGTCGAAACCGCCCCACCCGGTGAACGAGGTGATCACGTTGTAGATCGAATCCGGGTCGGCGTGCCGGGTGGTATTGAGCCGGAAGAACTCCCGCCAGCCGTCCGGGTACAGCACGGCGATCGGCAGGTTCACCGCGATCCAGGTGCCCGCCGCGGCGAGCACGGTGAGGGTGGCCGCGCCGAGCGGGCGCAGCGCGAAGAACTGTGTCCTGGCCGGGGTTTCGCGCAGCCAGGTGCGGGCCGTGCGGAGGCTGTCGACGTCACGCAACCGCACGCCCGCCCGCGCGGCGGGTAGCCGCTGCATCGGATCGGCGCGCAGGCACAGCACCAGAATCGGCCCGAGCAGCAGCAGCGGATACAGCTTCGCCGCGCCGCCGAGACCGAGCAGCACACCGGCGAGTACCGGTTTGCGCCGCGCCCAGGCCAGCAGGCCGGTGGCCGCGAAAGCCGTTGCCAGCGCGTCGAAATTGGTGAACGCGTGCACGATCACCAAGGGCGATACCGCGATCAGCGCCGCGTCCCAGACGCGCCGCCCGGCTAGTCGCGAGGACGCCCACACGGTGATCAGCCAGCCCATCGCCAGACCGAGCGCGACGACATTGAAATACACGACCACCGACAGCGCGCCGGGCAGCGGCAGGTGATCCCAGACATTGCCGATCTGCATCGCCGCGTACTGGTACAGGCCCGAAAGCACCGGATACTCCATGTATCTGGTCTCGGTGCCGCCGTCGGGGGTCGACTCGGTCCAGGACTTCTTGTACGGGAACGCGCCCTCGTTGAGCCGTTCCGCGCCGTAGAGCGGCACCGTGTCGGAGTAGCACATGGCCACGTACTGGCGGCCGTTGTTCCAGTCCAGCATGAGGCCGCCAGCGCCGTCGCCGGTCTGCTGGATGCAGCCCGCCTTCGCGAACCAGCCGAGCGCGAGGAACGCCACGGTGAAGGCGAACATCACCCGCAGCGGCGTCCAGAACCGCACCCGGCCGATCAGCGCGTGATCGCCGACCGGGCCGCCGATCACCGTCGACAGCTGCGCGGTCAGCGAATCGTTGCGGCTCGGCTTATCTCGCGCATCGATCGAGCGCAGGTCGGGGGCGAGCTGGGCGGGCGCGACGTACTGCACTCCGCGGCCCGGCCGGGTACCACTCGACGCCGGCTGGTCCGCGAGCTGCTGATCGGTCACGACATCCGAGGCTACCGGTGGCTACCGGGATCTGGTCGGTGTGGTTCCCCCGCCACTCTCGTTGCCGTTGTTCGTACCGCCCGTACCTGGCCTGGTGCCACCGCCGTTACCGGTGCCGTTGCCGTTGGTCGGCGGCGAACCGTCCGCGGGCGCGGTCGGCTGACCCGGCAGCGGGCCGGTCGTCGTCTCCGGCGCCTGCTGCGACGGCTGCTGTCCGGCGGGCTGCTGCACACCGGGCACCGGGATCCGGATGCCGGGGAAGACCTCGACCTGCGAGGGCACGATCACCGGCGGGGCGAAGGTCGGCGCGGTGGTCGACGGTGCCGTGTAGGGCGCCGACCATTCCGGCACACCGGCCTGGCCCTTGATCGGGGCGGGCTTGGGGAACGACTCGTTCGACGTGCCGGACAGCGCGCCGTCCATCGTCGCCTTCCAGATGTCCGACGGCAGACCCGAACCGTAGATGCTGCCGCCGCCGTAGTTGCGCAGCGGATCACCCTGCTCGGTGCCGACCCACACCGCGGTCGACAGCGACGGGGTGTAGCCGACCATCCAGGCGTCGCGGTTGTTGCCGGTGTCGCCGAGCTGGTGGGTACCGGTCTTGGCGGCCGACTCCCGGCCACCGGCCAGGTTGTGGTTGCGCGAGTACGCCGCGATCGGCTTCATCGCCGCGGTGACGTTGTCGGCCACCGCCGCGCTCACCCGCTGCTCACCGGCGGGCTCGCCGCGATCGAGCAGCACCTGACCGTCGGCGGTCACAACCCGCTGCACGAAGTGCGGCGCGTGGTACATGCCGGAGGCGGCGAGCGTGGCGTAGGCCGAGGCCATGTCCAGCGGACGCGACTGGTACTGGCCGAGGATGACGCCGTTGTTCGGGCCCGCGCCGTTCGGCTCGGTCAGGGTGGCGCCGATGCCGGGCAGTTCCTCGGGGATACCGAGCTTGTGGCCCATGTCGGCGACCTTCTGCGGGCCGTTCTGCATGTCCAGCTGCATGCGGTAGAAGCTGGTGTTCAGCGACCGCTTGAGCGCCTCGGCGATGGTGCACATGCCGCATTGCTCGCCCTCGACATTGCCGATCTTGATGCCGTTGACGGTGATCGGCGAGCTGTCGTACAGCTGTGAGAGCGGGATGCCCAGCTCGAGGTTCGCGGCCAGGCCGATCACCTTGAAGGAGGAGCCCGTCGGCAGACCCGCGTTGGCGAAGTCGAAGCCCTGGCCGTCCTCACCGCCGTAGTAGGCGCGCACCGCGCCGGTGCGCGGGTCGATCGAGACCACCGCGGTCCGCAGGTTCTCCGGCTCGCCCTCCAGCTTGGACCGCGCGGCGTTGACCGCGGCCTCCTGCGCCTTCGGATCGATCGTCGTGGTGATCTGCAGGCCCTCGGTGTTGAGCTGCTGCTCGCTGATGCCCGCCGAGGACAGCTCCTTGAGCACCTGGTTCTTCACCAGGCCGCCCGGGCCCTCGTCCTCGTTGTTCTCGCCGAGCGAGGCCAGGGAGACCACCTGCGGGTACTGCATCGACGACCGCTCGGCCGTCTGCAGGTTGCCGCCGGCGACCATGCCGTCGAGCACGTAGCCCCAGCGCGTCTTGGCGCCCTCGGGGTTCTTCTCCGGATCGAGCAGCGAGGGCAGCTGGATGGTCGCGGCGAGCACCGCGCCCTCGGCCACGGTCAGCTCCTGCACCGGCTTACCGAAGTACGACTTGGCGGCGGCATCGATGCCGTACGCGCCACGACCGAAGTAGATCGTGTTCAGGTAGGCGGCCAGGATGTCTTCCTTGCTCCACTGGCGGGCCATCTTGGCCGAGATCACCAGCTCGTGCATCTTGCGCTGCATCGAGCGCTCGTCACCGACCAGCGCGTTCTTCACGTACTGCTGGGTGATCGTGGAGCCACCACCGGCGCTTTCCTTGCCGAGGACGTTGTCGCGGGCCGCGCGCGCGAAGCCCGACACCGAGAAGCCCGGGTTGGTGTAGAAGTCGCGGTCCTCGGCGGCGATCACGGCATTGCGCACGTGCGGCGGGATCTGATCGATCGAGACCTCGGTGCGGTTGCCCTGCGGCGGGACCACCCGGCTGAGCTCGGTGC
Organism: Nocardia sp. NPDC055029; assembly: GCF_053608525.1. Lineage (NCBI taxonomy): Bacteria > Bacillati > Actinomycetota > Actinomycetes > Mycobacteriales > Nocardiaceae > Nocardia > Nocardia sp. NPDC055029. Next base: position 5,302 of record NZ_JBSGVQ010000011.1, on the reverse strand, counting down.
TGCCGTCGCTGGCGAAGATCGTCGCGACCTGGTTGGTCTCCAGGTCGCCCGGCTTGGGCACCGAGACCGCCGTGTAGGCGACGAGGAACACCGCGCTCGGCACAACGATGGCCAGGGCCATCAGCACGTACATGGTCCGGCGAATGGCCCGCCACGGCATCTTCCGCAACGCACCACCCTTACCGGAGCCGTCGTCGCCACCGCCACCGTCGCGGCGGTTACGCGGTCCGGTCGGCGGCGGCGTGCCGCCAGTGCCGGTGGCCCTGCGCTCACCGGTGGCCGGACCGCCGGGACGGCGACCGGCGCCGGGGCGCGCGGTCGTGGCCGACGGACCGGTCCGCGGCCGGTTCACGTCGTCGGCGCCGCGGACGGGTCTGGTCGCGTCGGGGTGAGCCGCCCGCGCGGTCTCGTCACGCCCTGGGCGCGGAAGTTTCTGGGTGGCGCCTGCGGCGGGCGGCGGCACCGGCCGACCCGGCTGGGCTTGCCTGCCCTGCGGCGGCCTGCCCTGACCCGGCGCTCCCGGTCCACCCTGCGGACCGGCCGGTCGCTGGGGTGGCGGACCCTGCCGACGTGGCGGCATGCCGCCCGGCGGCGGACCCTGCCGATTCGGCGGCGGCCCGCCCTGCGGACCACGTCCACCGGGCACCGGGCCACGTCCGCCCTGCTGGCCGGGGCCTGCGGGCGGCATCGGGCGACGCGGCGGCGGGGCAGGCCGGTCACCCGGCTGCGGAGGGAGACCCGGCTGTGAACCCCGAGCCGGACGGCCGCGCTGCGGATCATCGCCGAAGGGGGAGGACTCGTAGGGCGAACTCACTGACCAGATCTCCATAACTTGTAAGGTTCAACCGGCACACGACATCCGCGCCGGACAACCGGCGCGGATACCTTGCACCCCGAACAGCGGCACGTCATGCGGTGGCCACCATCACTCGGCGGCTCCATCATTGCGCCGCCCCATCACTCGGCCGCAGAGCGCCGCCCCGCTCGCGAACTCGTCCGGCGGCGGGCCGGCGCAGGGGCGGAGCCGAGCACATACGACTGCACCAGATGGTTCCAGCTGCATGAGCGGCACACCTCGACGACATGCACCGAGAATTCCTCGTTCGACTCTGCCATCCTGACCAGCTCCTCGGGTGTCCGCGCGGAACCGGCCACCTGGCCGAGCCCGTCGCCGTACACCCACGAAACCAAGGTCAGCTGCTCTTTCCGGCAGATCGGGCAGGTGACTTCGCTGCCCCGGCCATGGAACTTGGCGGCCCGGAGCAGGTACGGATTCGCGTCGCACACCTCGGCGACACCGACCCTGCCCGCGTAGACGTCAGCCAGCAGCGACCTGCGCCGGAGCGCATAGTCGACCACCTGCCGCTGAATTCGCACGATCACCAGAGTAGCTGGGTTTGAATCCCGGTGCCGGTGGCACCACTGGATCCGTTCACTCCCCGTACATTCCCGATATCGGGGTTGACCCGGGTGTTTTTGCAGGTGAGGCGTACCAGGGCAATGGCTGTTTCCGAGCGGGCCGGTGGCGGCCCCGATTCCGTGACGAGGGCGCGTGATATCGATCGCGCACAGGCGTCGACCATGCTTGACGCGGCCTATGCCGAGGGCCAGCTCGGCGCCGACGAGTACCACGACCGATCGGCGCGCGCCGGGACCGCGCGAACACTGGGCGACCTGGCACGATTGACCGCCGACCTGCAGGCACCCGCTGTTTTCGGTGGACCGCCGACGGTCGCGCGCAAACGCTTCGGGCGCAAGCCTTCCGGCACGTACCCGTCCCGCATCAGGGCGCGCGATATCGATCGCGCCGCCGCGGGGGAGGCGCTCGACGCGGCGCGCGCGGACGGCCAGCTCGACGCCGAAGAACATGCCGTGATGTCCGAATTGGCCAACACCGCACGAACTTTGGGTGACCTCGCCGACTTGGTGGCGGAACTGCAGCAGCGGCCTGCCCCGCCGACCGAGCCGCCTGCGCGGAACACGTTCCTGGTCGCGACCGTCGCCGTCGCCCTGGCGGTGGCGATCGCCGGATTCGCCGTGGCGATCCGCGACGGCGACCCGCCGCCGGTCGTCGCCGTCAACTACGACGCGGCTTCGCCACGGGTGATCTTCACCCCGCCGCTGACCACCCTTGTGGGTTTCCTTCAGTTCCGCGACGACTACCGCGCCACATTCGCCGACACCCTCGTCGACCAGCTGGTTCTGCACGAGAACAACGGCTCGGTGACGCGGGTCGCGCCCGGCAAGGCCAACTGGACCGTTGACTACAACTATCGCGGTGGCTTCGCTCGGCCGAACAGTCAGATCACCACCCGTCAACGCGATGCCGTCGCGATCGACCTGGCCCAGGTGAACACCGATGCCCTCGGTGCGGCGCTCACGAACGCCGCGACGACCCTGCGGGTACCGGACGGAAAGGTCAGCCACTTCAGCATCGCGAACGACCGCTCGACCGGACGGCCCGTGATCACGATCCATGTCGGCAACGAGGTCTCCCAGTCGGGGTACCAGGTGCTCGCGCTGTCGGGCGAAGTGCTGCAGACCCACCCGAACCAGAAATGACACCGCGATGAAGACCAAGACCGAGTCGAGCGATCTTCGCGCCCGCGACACCGACCGCGCCGACGTCTGCGCCCTCCTCGACGCCGCCCTCGCCGACGGCCAACTCGCCGCCGCCGAACACGAGACCCGCACCGCTGCCGCCATGCGCGCCGAAACCTTCCGGAAACTCGACCGCCTCGTCGACGATCTCCAGGTCCCGGCGAGCATGGCCGCCACCCCGATCGCCCGCGGCATCCCCCGCGCGCCGCGACGCTGGTGGATTCCGCTCGGCGCGGTAGCCATGGCCGGCCTGCTCGGCGTCGGTGCCGGTCTGCTCGGCCGCACCGTGATCGACTTCGTCCTCGACGATGTTCCCGACCTCACCACCGCCAACGGTCTCGCGTATTTCATCGCCGACTACCGCGCCGAGTTCGGCACAACCGTCGTCGACGAGGTGAGCCTGCACCCGGAACACGCCGTGGTCGAACGTGATTCGGGGAAGCCGGGCCGGAAGTCCGAGCTCATCTACCGTGGCGATTTCGAACCATGGGGTTCCCAGGGCGAGCGCCAACCCGGCACCCGCACGTTCGACCTGGCCGCCATCGACCTGACCCGCTACGCGCAGCTGCTGGCAGGCGCGCCCCAGACCACCCGGGTTCCCCGCGGCTGGGTCTCGCACGTCCTGGTCGAATACCCGTCCGCCGGGGGCAAGGACGCCGAGCCCGAAATCCGCATCCACGTCGAGAACGAGGCCAACCAGAGCGGATACCTCGCGATCACGCTCGGCGGCGAACCGATATTCGTCAGCCCCGCCTGATCCGAGATCGGCATTTCCCCTGGCAGCCTCGGCTGCTCGATATCGCTGACCAGGGGTTCTCACCACCGTCAACGCAGTGATGTGCGTCATTCGACTATGTCTTGTTATATCGCTCCGATATAGTTGGAAGTCGCATCCATCGGTTAGGTCCGTTCGGTCTGTCAGGCCGACATAGTCAGGGAGTGAGGTCGGCAAGTGCTCGAATTGGCGATTCTCGGCCTGCTCCTCGACGCGCCCATGCACGGTTACGAGCTGCGTAAGCGGCTGACGGGCCTGCTCGGAGCGTTCCGGGCCTTCTCCTACGGTTCGCTCTACCCGACGCTGCGCAGAATGCAGGCCGACGGGCTGATCGCGGAGGAGCTTCCGGAGGGCGCGATCGCGCGCCGTGCGCGCCGCGTCTACCGGCTCACGCCGGTCGGGCGGGAACGGTTCAACGAACTCCTCGCCGACACCGGTCCGCAGAACTACACCGATGACGGCTTCGGCGTTCACCTGGCCTTCTTCAGCCGCACCCCCGCCGAGGCGAGGATGCGGATCCTGGAGGGCCGGCGGCGTCAGGTCGAGGAGCGCCGAGAGGGACTGCGGGAAGCGATCAAGAAGGCCAGCGGCTCGCTGGATCGCTACACCCGTCAGCTCCACCAGCTCGGATTGGAATCAAGCGAGCGCGAAGTGCGCTGGCTCAACGAGTTGATTGCGGCGGAGCAATCGACGAAGGCGGCACCACAGAAAGAGGGAAAGAGCGGCCATGAGTGATGTCAACAAGGTTGGGTCCGGCGAGGTTCGCGTCGCGATCGTCGGTGTGGGCAACTGCGCATCGTCGCTGGTGCAGGGCGTGCAGTACTACAAGGATGCCGATGAGAACTCCACGGTTCCCGGCCTCATGCACGTCAAGTTCGGTCCCTATCACGTCAAGGACGTGAAGTTCGTCGCCGCGTTCGACGTCGACGCCAAGAAGGTCGGCTTCGACCTGGCCGAGGCGATCTTCGCCAGCGAGAACAACACGATCAAGATCTCCGACGTGCCGCCCACCGACGTCACGGTCCAGCGGGGCCCGACCCTCGACGGCATCGGCAAGTACTACGCGCTGACCATCGAGCAGTCCGAGGCCCCGGCGGTCGACGTCGTGAAGGCGCTCAAGGACGCCCAGGTCGACGTCCTGGTCTCCTACCTGCCCGTCGGCTCGGAAGAGGCCGACAAGTTCTACGCGCAGTGCGCCATCGACGCGAATGTCGCCTTCGTCAACGCGCTGCCGGTGTTCATCGCCTCCGACCCGGTCTGGGCGCAGAAGTTCGTCGACGCCGGCGTTCCGATCGTCGGTGACGACATCAAGTCCCAGGTCGGCGCGACCATCACCCACCGCGTGATGGCCAAGCTGTTCGAGGACCGCGGCGTGGTGCTCGACCGCACCTACCAGCTCAATGTCGGCGGCAACATGGACTTCAAGAACATGCTCGAGCGTGATCGGCTGGAGTCGAAGAAGGTCTCCAAGACCCAGGCCGTGACGTCGAACCTCACCGGTTCGCTCGCGGGCAAGGTCCACGACCGCAACGTCCACATCGGTCCCTCGGACTACGTGGAGTGGCTCGACGACCGCAAGTGGGCCTACGTCCGTCTCGAGGGCCGTGCCTTCGGTGACGCCCCGCTGAACCTGGAGTACAAGCTCGAGGTGTGGGACTCGCCGAACTCGGCGGGCATCATCATCGACGCCGTCCGCGCGGCCAAGATCGCCAAGGACCGCGGCATCGGCGGACCCGTCATCCCGGCCTCGGCCTACCTGATGAAGTCCCCGCCGGAGCAGATCGCCGACGACGTCGCCCGCACCCAGCTCGAAGCCTTCATCATCGGCGCGGAGTAATTGGAGCGCTGGCGCGCTCGAGTCGCGGCCCCTCCTGTCCCGCCGATCAGGCACCGGTGCTTGCTCCTTCGTCGCCTACGCACCGGCAC